>NZ_JAJNAY010000001.1:910000-1245691 GCF_021010565.1 Chryseobacterium turcicum | reverse complement strand
ACATTGGTTTGCACCAACAAAGCAAGGTTTTGCTTCTAATACGAATAGACAGGCGTTGTTTTTATCAACAGATGCTACAACTCCTTTTCCCGTTACGATTTACAATAACAATATTGCTATTGGCACAGTAACCATCAGCAAAGGAAATCCTATCTCATTCGACGTACCCACAAATTTCATGATTACAGATTCTCAGGCTGAGGTATTTACGATCAAAACCCGAGGATTGTATCTAAAAGGAGATAAACCTTTTTTCTGCACCTTTAGATTTTCTATTGATAAACATGGCGAAATATTAACATCAAAAGGAAAAGCAGGGATAGGTAATAAATTTTATGTTGCCCATGTCAACTTACCACAAGCTGATAGTTCTTATAATTTCAGCTGTGGAATTTTAGCTACAGAAGATAACACTGAGGTGATAGTATCGGGCTATAGTCCTTCCGTTCAGTTTTCCAATGGAACTACAGGAACCAATACCCCAACGATGACCTTTATATTGAATAAAGGACAATCTTATCTCATCGATGGAAAAGGTTCAGCAATCGGAAATCTTACAGGTTTTATAGGAACTAAAATCATCTCTAATAAACCCATTAGTGTGACCAACGGAAACTTTAATGGTCAACATACAACAATAGGAAATGGCGGAGGAGGAAATGATATTTATATGGACCAATCTATTCCTGTTGAACGTCTGGGAGATGAATATATTTTAATGAAAGGCATGGCGCCTCTTTCTTATGAGCTGGAAGGTGCTATTGTAGTGGCTACTGAAAACAACACACAAGTGTATCTAAATGACGACACGATTCCTGTAGCAACTTTAAATGAAGGACAATTTTATAGAATTGGATCCACAGGATATATCAGTCAGAATTTCAGTGGGCATTATAATATGAGAGTTCGCTCTACCAAAAACATTTATGTCTATCAGCTTTTGTCAGGAGGTAGCACAGGAACGTATTACAACACAGGTGGGGCCAATTATATTCCTCCCATTAATTGTTTTCTTCCTAAAAAAATTGATGAGATAGGCTTTATTAATACGCTACCTTACCTTAATCCTGCTACTCCTATAGTAAAGCTTAATATTATTACCGAAGCTGGAGCTACAGTAACCGTTAACGGAACTGTTTTATCAGGAATTCAGGGGCCTTATCCTGTTACCGGAAACCTCAATTGGCAAACTTACTCAGTACCCAATGTTACAGGAAATATTACGGTACAATCTACCAAAGCTGTCACTGCAGGGATTGTAGCTAGTCATGAAGCTGTAGGTTACGGAGGTTATTTTGCAGGTTTTTCTTCTATTCCGGTGATATCCAAAAAGAATGGAAACTGTATTCCCGGAATGATTTTAGAAGTAGACGACAGCTACGTTTCTTATCAATGGAATTTTAATGGAAATCCTATTCCAGGAGCGACAACAAAGACTTATTCGCCAACAAAGACAGGAAACTACACCGTAACTGTATCAGTTGGTGGAACTTGTCCTCCCGCAACCACTCCGGTTTTTGAAGTGGTAACCTCTACAAAAACTCCTACTCTCCTTACTGATAAGGTAATCTGTATTGATGAAAGAACAACGCTGGATGCAGGCTCTGGTTTCGAATCTTACGAATGGAGTACCGGAGAAACTACACAATCTATATCTAATGTAGGAATAGGGAAATATTCGGTTACTTTAAAATATAATGGTTGTTTCAATACTTATGAAGTTGAGATAAAAGCACCAGCCCAACCTGTTATTAACAAAGTTGACCTTCAAAATAATACGGCAACCGTTACCGTAACTGGAGGCCAGCCCCCTTATTTATATTCAAAAGACAATGTAAAATGGCAGGCTTCTAATGTGTTTTTGGGACTTTCTAACGGGCAAAACAGATTTTATGTGAAAGATGCATTCAATTGTGACCCTGTAAGTGTAGAAATGACCATCATCAACAGGATTAATGCAATCACTCCAAACGGAGATCATAAAAATGATATTATTTCTTACGCAGAGCTAGGGTACAAAAAAGACTTATCATTCTCGGTATACGACCGATACGGAAATCAGGTGTTTAAAGGAACTGCTTTCAACAACTATACATGGGACGGAAAATTTAGCAATAAAAAAATGCTTACCGGAACTTATTGGTATGAAATCTCTTGGAAAGAATCTAATCCTGAAAACACGCTTATCAAATACAACGGCTGGATTTTATTGAAAAACGCCCTTTAATATTTGATACTAAAACTTTTTTAATACGAGCAATATTGCCGAAAGAAGCTATTTTTTGAAACAGCTGTTCATCGGTTTAAATTTAATTTACCTTATAATTTATGAAAAGAATACTATTAATAGTCATGCTGTTTTTCTTCTCGATTTCTATTTGGGCACAAAGAGATACAGAGCACTGGTTTGCACCAATGATGTCTAGGTTTAATGAGTCTAATAAGCAGGCGTTGTTTTTATCAACCGATTCTACAACTCCTTTTCCTGTTACGATTTACAATAATAATATTGCAATTGGTACCGTAACCATCAGCAAAGGAAATCCACAGTCTTTTGACGTTGCCACAGACCTTATGATGACAAATTCTCAAACTGAGATATTTACTGTCAAAGCCCGAGGACTGTACGTAAAAGGGGATAAACCGTTTTTCTGTACGTTCAGGTTTTCAACGAAGAATCATGGTGAAATTTTAACCTCCAAAGGAAAAGCAGGGGTTGGGACAAAGTTTTATGTAGCATACGGACCTCTTGCCATTTTATCTTCAAGTAATAACTTCACTTGTGGCGTTTTAGCTACAGAAGACAATACCAAGGTAACAATATCTAATTACAATGCTGCAGTTCAGTTTTCTAACGGTACCACAGGAGCTACTAATCCTACCCTTACTTTTACATTAAATAAAGGGCAATCTTATATCGTAGAAGGATTAGGAAATCAGCCAGGGAATCAAACAGGCTTTTTAGGAGCAAAAATTGAATCGGATAAACCCGTAACCGTTACCAATGGTAATTTTAATGGTCAGGTTGTAAATTCAAGCAACGGTTCAGATATTTTGATGGACCAGTCTATTCCTGTAGAACGACTGGGTGATGAGTTTGCCCTAATTAAAGGAATGGCACCGATAAGCTCAAATGTAGAAGGAGCTGTAATCGTAGCAACAGAAAATAATACCCAAGTCTATGTAAATGATGAAGTAACTCCCATTGCAACCTTGAATGAAGGACAATTTTATCATATTGGGTCTTCTTCATTTGTCAATCAGAACTTCACGGGACATTACAATATGAGAATCCGTTCTACTAAAAAAATCTATGTATACCAACTGATGGCGGGCACTCAAGTTTCTTTTGTAGAAATAACCATTGGAGCCAATTACATTCCCCCATTAAGCTGTTTTCTTCCTAAAAAAATTGATGAAATAGGTCTTATTAACACACTACCCTATTACATGCCTATCACTCCAGCGGTTAAACTGAATATTATTACCGAAAAAGGAGCTACAGTATCTGTTAACGGAACACCTTTAACCGCAGCACAAGGGCCATTCCCTATTACCGGAAACCTTAATTGGGAATCTTACTCTGTACCCAATGTTACAGGAAATATTACCGTACAATCTACCAAAGCTGTGACTGCAGGAATTGCTGCAGGAGACGGAAATGTAGGTTATGGTGGTTATTTTGCAGGTTTTTCTTCTATTCCGGTGATATCCAAAAAGAATGGAAACTGTATTCCCGGAATGATTTTAGAAGTAGACGACAGCTACGTTTCTTATCAATGGAATTTTAATGGAAATCCTATTCCGGGAGCAACAACAAATACTTATTCACCAACAAAGGCAGGAAGTTATACCGCTACCGTATCAGTAGGTGGAACTTGTCCTCCCGCAACCACTCCTATTTTTGAAGTGGTAACGTCTACAAAAATTCCTACGCTCCTTACTGATAAGGTAATCTGTGTTGATGAAAGAATAACGCTGGATGCAGGCTCTGGTTTCGAATCTTACGAATGGAGCACTGGAGAAACTACACAATCTATATCTAATGTAGGAGTTGGAAAATATTCGGTTACTTTAAAATATAATGGTTGTTTCAACACTTATGAAGTTGAGATAAAAGCAGCACCGGAACCTGTTATTAAAAACATTGACCTTCAAAATAACACAGCCACCGTTACCGCAATTGGTGGAAAGCCCCCTTATTTATATTCAAAAGACAATGTAAAATGGCAAGCTTCTAATGTGTTTTTGGGACTTTCTAACGGGCAAAATAGATTTTATGTGAAAGATGCATTCAATTGTGACCCTGTAAGTGTAGAAATGACCATCATCAACAGGATTAATGCAATTACTCCAAACGGAGATCATAAAAACGATATTATTTCTTACGCAGAGCTAGGTTACAAAAAAGACTTGTCATTCTCGGTATACGACCGATACGGAAATCAGGTATTTAAAGGAACTGCTTTCAACAACTATACATGGGACGGAAAATTTAGCAACAAAAAAATGCTTACCGGAACTTATTGGTATGAAATCTCTTGGAAAGAATCTAACCCTGAAAACACGATAATCAAATACAACGGCTGGATTTTATTGAAAAATGCCAATTAATATTTGATACTAAAACTTTTTTAATAAGCAATATTACCGAAAGGAGCTATTTTCTGAAAACAGCTGTTCATCGGTTTAAATTTAATTTACCTTATAATTTATGAAAAGAATACTATTAATAGTGATGCTGTTTTTCTTCTCGATTTCTATTTGGGCACAAAGAGATACAGATCATTGGTTTGCACCAATGGCAGCGAGTTCCATTAATGGATCTCCAAAGCACGCATTATATTTATCAACAGATAGTACAGTGCCATTTCCTGTCACGATTTACAATAATAATATTGCAATTGGTACAGTAACCATCAGCAAAGGAAGTCCACAGTCTTTTGATGTTCCTTTAAATGTAATGGTGGGACAAAATGCATCTGATGCCATGAGTGTAAAAACCAG
The DNA here is from genome assembly GCF_021010565.1 of Chryseobacterium turcicum. Taxonomy (NCBI): domain Bacteria; kingdom Pseudomonadati; phylum Bacteroidota; class Flavobacteriia; order Flavobacteriales; family Weeksellaceae; genus Chryseobacterium; species Chryseobacterium turcicum. Next base: position 1,240,684 of record NZ_JAJNAY010000001.1, on the reverse strand, counting down.
AGGGCTCTACCTTCATGGTGACCTGCCTTATTTTGCAACTTATCGATTTTCTGAAATTAACCATGGAGAAATTTTAACTTCCAAAGGAAAAGCAGGAATAGGAACAAAGTTTCATGCCGTTTATGCCCCGTTGATGAACAACCAAATTAGCCAAAACTTTACGGTTGGTATTTTGGCTACAGAAGACAATACGCAGGTAAAAGTTTCAGGGTATGCAATGATGACATGGTTTTACAATAACTTTAATGGGCTTACTCACCCTTCTATTACGATTACCCTGAATAAAGGGCAGTCATATATATTTGCGGGATATGCCAACAGACCAGGAAACAAAGATGGCTTCATCGGAGCTAAAATAGAAGCTACAAAACCAGTATCTGTTACCAACGGAAACTTTCATGGTCAGTTTGGTCTTACCCCGCCTTATAATGGGGAAGATATTATTATGGATCAGTCGGTACCTGTAGAACGATTAGGAAACGAATTTGTGCTTATTAAAGGCATGGGAAATCTACTTCCTGAGATTGAAGGTGCTATGATTGTAGCTACCGAAAACAATACAGAGATTAAACTTAATAATAATCCTATTCCTGTAGCGATATTGAACGAAGGTCAGTACTACCGCGTAAGTGCGATGAACTATATGGTTAATGGGCCATCTCATCTCAATATGTACATCAAGTCAAGTAAAAATGTATATGTATACCAGCTGTTATCAGGAACTCAGGATAACGATGCAACAGAAGGATTTAATTATATACCGCCTTTAAACTGCTTTTTACCTAAAATTATTGACGAAATAGGAAAAATAGGTGAAATGCCTTATTATACAACTTTCAACCCGCCTCTTTTTGTAAAGCTGAATATTTTGACACAGACAGGAGCCACAGTGCTCGTGAGTGGAATTCCTACCACACCGGCACAAGGCCCTTTCCCTGTAACAGGAACCACAGATTGGGTATCTTATTCTATTCCTAATATTTCCGGAAATGTTACCGTAACTTCTACTAAAGCAGTAACGGCGGGTATTATCGGCGGAAGTGGTAACTTAGGATACGGAGGATATTTTGCAGGATTTAATTCGGTCCCGGTAATTAAAAAAACTTCAGGAGACTGTATTCCTGGGATTGTATTGGAAGTACAAGGTGGTTTTGCGCAATACCAATGGAACCTTAACGGAAACCCAATTCCTGGAGCCAATTTAAATACCTATACACCAACCCAGCCCGGAAACTATACTGTATCTATCACCGAGGGAACTTGTGTGCCGCTTACAACATATCCTTTTAAAGTGTATAGCTGTTTAGCCAATACAGTAAAACCATTAAATATTTGTGCAGCAGGTACTCCTACCACGATTACTCCTGCATTTACAAACTCGTTGCAAATTCCGGTACCCAATACAGTTCAGATTATTACGCCACCGGCAAATGGAACGTTAACAGTCAATACCACTACTGGAGTATTAACTTATACAGCCAATGCCGGAACCACTACAGATACTTTCACTTATAAATTTTGCGGAAACAATCCCGATTTTACAGATTGTGAGCAGGTAAAAGTAAATGTAACAGTAGCGCCTTTAGTGCTTACAGATACTACCATAAGTGCTTGTAACATCAATGCATCTGGTATTTTTGATTTAACAACGGCTAATGTAGGTGCACCCGCAACAGCTACTCAAAATTACTACCCTACCCTGGCAGATTTAAATGCAAATACTGCAGAGATTATTCCTGCAAATGCTTATTCAACAACAGCACCGACTACCGTTTATGTAAAAGTAACGACCGTAGACGGATGTATAGCCAATGCGAAAATTACGCTGACTTATTACCCAAGAATAAATATACTTGAAGGGGCTCTTACCGAATGTTTTAATGAAAACAATCCTAATACGGGAACTTTTAATTTAGCCTTAGCCAATGTTACCACCACTATTCCTGTAACAAAAAATTATTATCATACATTGAATGATGCGCAGAATGGTATCAATGAAATCATCCCTTCGAATGCATTTGTTTCTCCTAATGCCATAGTGTATGTTAAAATAACAACAGTCAATGGATGTTTTGATTTTGCTAAAATAGTCCTGAAAGTTATCCCTCCAAAACCGTCTTCTGTTTTGGTTGACCAAATAATTTGCCCTGAAGGTAGCACCACATTAGATGCAGGACCAGGATATAATTCTTATTTATGGAGCACAGGTGCAACCACGCAGACCATACAAAATGTACTGGTAGGAGATTATTGGGTAATCTTAGAATTTGACGGCTGTAAAACGAAACAGTTTGTGAAAGTACATCCTTTTCCTATTCCAAAAATTAAAAAAATAAATATTAGTAATAATACAGCAACCATAATTGCTGAGGGTGGAAACTCTCCTTATCAATATTCTAGAGATGGGTTTTTCTGGCAAGACTCTAATGTATTCACAAATTTACCTCGAGGTAAAAATATATTTTATGTGAAAGATATTAATGGTTGTGCTTCTGTTCAGGCTCAGATTACAGTACCTAACCTTGTGAATGCAATTACGCCCAACGGAGACGGTAGAAATGACAATTTAGATTATTCAGCATTAGCATATCTTAAAGATTTAAAAATTTCAATCTTCAACAGATATGGTCATATGATGTATTCTTCTGATATAGATAAAACTTACAAATGGGACGGGAAAATTGGAGGAACTCCTATAAGCACCGGAACATATTGGTACGAAATAAAATGGATAGAGCCAGAAACTCAGGTTGCCGTAATGTATGCCGATTGGATTTTGGTAAAAAACAGAGAATAATACAGTAGTAGTAGTATTGTGGATTAATGAAGAGGGAATAATTTGTTTTGAGGCTGTCTTTTGAGAAAAGGCAGCCTCTTTTTTTATCCTTTTTTTAATGTCTAAATCTTGGATGTAAAATTTAAAGCAGTGAAATAAATTTCACTGCTTTTTTTGTATTATTACTATCTTATTTCAAATAAATTTAAAAATTGACAATTGTATTTGGGTGATTACTATTAAAAATAATAAATTCGCTCATATTATTTACACAAATTGAAAAAATAAAAATGCACCATTCTATATTATTGGTCTTAGGACTTTTGTTTTCCGTCTTTATGCTGGTTATGTTGGCTCAGCGTATCAAAATTGCGTATCCTATTTTTCTCGTTATTGCGGGGCTGGGAATCAGTTTTATTCCAGGAATTCCACACGTAGGTTTAGACCCTGAAATCATATTTTTGATATTTTTGCCCCCATTATTATACGAAGCTGCTTGGTACACTTCATGGACAGATTTTTGGAAATGGAAACGCCCAATCGGCTTACTGGCTTTTGGGTTGGTATTTTTCACGTCAACCATTGTAGCATACTTCACCTCCTCTTTTATTCCCGGATTCACCCTTGCCTTAGGATTTCTTTTGGGTGGAATTATTTCTCCGCCGGATGCAGTAGCAGCAGCAACTGTTTTAAAAGGAATGGGCGTTCCAAAAAGGCTAATGACGATTTTGGAAGGTGAAAGTTTAGTGAATGACGCTTCTTCATTAATCGTTTTTAAATTTGCTTTACTTGCCGTCATTACCGGAACTTTTTCAATGCAGGAAGCAACGGGTCAGTTTTTCTTAGTGGCTGGAATGGGAATTGTGGTTGGGCTTGTCGGAGCGCATATTATGTATGTCATTCATCGCTTTTTGCCCACAACTCCGGCAATTGACGCAGCTCTTACGGTAATGACACCTTATATTTTATTTTTGGCAGCAGAACAGTTTCATTTTTCGGGAGTGATGGCAGTTGTTACAGGTGGATTATTTATTTCATGGCGTTCTCACGAAATATTTAAAACAGGAAGCACAAGATTAAATATGCTTGGAGTTTGGACGACGCTTATTTTTGTGATGAATGCGGTTGTTTTCGTATTGATAGGATTAGAACTTCCTCAAATCATTGAATCTCTGGGAAAATATTCAGTTTGGCAAGGTGTAAAGTACGGAGCAATCGTAAGTTTAATCATTATTGTACTAAGATTTTTGTGGGTTTTTCCTATTGCACATATTCCAAGATGGTTGAGCTCAAAAGCAAGACAAGACCCTTCTCCAGGCTGGAAAGGCCCCGTAGTAATCAGTTGGGCTGGGATGAGAGGTGTTGTTTCATTGGCAACTGCACTTTCAATTCCGTTTTATCTGGATGACAAAGGAACCCTTTTTCCAGAACGAAACCTTATTATTTTTATCACTTTCGTCGTAATATTCATTACTCTGGTTTTTCAGGGATTGACTTTGCCTTTTATTATTAAATTAATTAAACTTAAAGAAATTGATGACATTCTCCCTGAAGAAGAGCAAAAAACAGGAATTCAACTGATTTTAGACAATACAGCTCTCAAAATAGTGAACGAAAAATCTTCGGACGATTTAATGAATAACGAATTGGTTAATTTTTATAAATCTAATTTGGAAGCCGATATCAACGTCGCCAGTAAACGACTGGAATCTTTAGAATGTGACGAAATAAAACATCAGGAAATTGAAAAATATCATCAGTTGCTTTTGGATATTTACACCATTCAAAGAAAAGAACTATTCAAAATGAGAAAAGAAAGACTTTTTTCAGATGAAGAAATCCGTAAAGCCGAGCTCCAATTAGATTTAAATGAATTAAAAATCACTGGCGGAGGTCATTAATTTATTCGAAATTGGAAGGGTGGTATTTTTTTTAACCGCAAAAGCACCAAAAGATTTTATGATGGAATTAGTTATTCAAAAGCTAACAAAACAAGCAATAAAAGAAAATTTTACATTTTGAAAACTTTTAAATTTCTCTTTTTCAATCATTTCTTTTAATTCTTTTGCAGTAAAAAAATACAAATTCAATTAATTTATAAAAAACATGAATACAAATTCTCATTATAAACTTCAACATTTTATTCCCTGGACGCGGGCTAAAATTTACAAAATGCTTGTTTTAAGTATAATTCCTACCCTTGCATTTTATTTTTTAGAATTAAACTGGCTTGCGATTCCTTGGGTTCCTATAGCCTTATTGGGAACAGCAACCGCTTTCATTTCAGGGTTTAAAAATACACAAACCTACAATCGAACTTGGGAGGCAAGGCAAATTTATGGCGCCATCATCAACAGCAGTCGTGCATTCGGAATTATGGTGAAAGATTTTGTGAGAAATAGTGATAAACTCGAAGAATCTAAACTTCATACCGAAATTATTTACCGTCATTTTGCATGGCTTACTGCTTTGAGATTTCAGCTGAGAGAAACCAAAAGCTGGGAAAATGTAAAAGTAAGAAGCTACTACAAAGAATATCTGAAATATTACAAAGTTCCGGAGTGGGAAAGCGATTTATCTGAAGAGCTTAAACCTTTTCTTTCCGAAAAAGAATTGGCTTATATTTTATCTACCAAAAACAGAGCAACACAAATTATCGCCACACAGTCGGAACATTTGAGAACACTTAATGAAAAAGGCTTTATATCAGATTACAATTATGTGGCTTTAGAAAATCAGTTGAAAGACCTTTATGACCAGCAAGGAAAATGCGAGCGAATTAAAAACTTTCCGTACCCAAGACAGTTTACAAGCATCAATTTATATTTTACCAATATGCTGTGTTTCTTATTGCCATTTGGCTTTTTAGGAGAGTTTTCTAAAATGATTGAAAAATTTGGAGAGCCTATTATCTGGCTTACCGTTCCTTTTAGTGTTTTGATAGGCTGGGTTTTCCTTGTTTTAGAACAAATTGGTGAAAGCACCGAAAATCCTTTTGAAGGAAACCCCAATGATGTTCCGATTACCCAAATCACCAGAAACATTGAGATTGATTTAAGAGAAATGCTTGGGGAAACGAGCCTTCCACCAGCATTGCAACCTATCAATAATATTTTAATGTAATCTTAATTTAAAAATAATACAGTTGATACTCTGCAATTTACCATTAATTCTAACAAAATTAATAATTATAGTTTGCAGATAATGAAAAAAGCTATATATTTGCAACCACAATAACAGAGGATAATTCTTCTAGGCATTGCAAAAAGATCCGGTAGTTCAGCTGGTTAGAATGCCGCCCTGTCACGGCGGAGGTCGCGGGTTCGAGTCCCGTCCGGATCGCATAAGTTTTACAATTTTAACTTTAAAAAAATTGATCCGGTAGTTCAGCTGGTTAGAATGCCGCCCTGTCACGGCGGAGGTCGCGGGTTCGAGTCCCGTCCGGATCGCATAAAAGCTTTAAAACATATGTTTTAAAGCTTTTTTTCTATTCAGATTATCAAAACTTTTTGCCTAGTCCCGAGGTTTTGGCATTGAGCCCAAATTTAGCTATTTTATTTTTTATGTGAAGGAATAACAATATACTAATGAAAATAGGTGCTGTGTAAGATTTGGATTTGATTTTAAATCATGCTAAAAAGAAAAAGACTGTCCCGAAAGACAGCCTCTTTTGTTTTTAAAAGAATTTATTATAACTGAGCCTGGCTGCTAACCAGAATCTGAACATCATTGCTTTTGATAAGGCTTCCGTTACCTACACGCAAGGAATCTAATTTAAAAGTTGAATAATAAGTAGTTGGTAATTTAAACCAGAGATAAACATGAGAGTCTGAGCCTACATATTGTCCCGCCGTAATGGCTGTAGAATTTAAAATTCCGGTTTTATGACTAGTGATATTTGATATTGGTGCATAACAATAGCCTACCCAGGTAACATCAATGATATCAGCTGATCCATAAGCATAACCTGAAGCTTTTAAATGATACATTGCGCGGTCTGTATTAACTTTATAGGGAAGCTTGATATGAAAAATATCTGTACCACTCTGAGTTTCTGTAAAATACTTGGCGATTCCTTCCCTTGTACTCCCTACATCAGTAGAACCTTCTAAGTCTAATACAATATTTCCGGTCTGTCCGTTTACACTTTGTACCAGACTATTGGGAATTCCCATATTATTTCTGATGTCCTGAAGAGAAATTTGTGCAACAATAGCATTATCCATTCCTCTAAGTCTCAAATAACCATTTTCCGTATTGATATTATTGGTTATTCTTGCGAGCTGGGGACCATCTAGATGGGCATAACTTTCCAGAAAGTCTGCAAAATTATTTTGGGTAGGCCTTTTTCCAGTTTTGAAATATTCTTTTAATTCTGATATTAATTTCTTGGGCATAACTATATATTTATGTGTGATTTAAGTTGTTTAATTTCGTTGTTTTGTGAAATTGCATATAAGGTGAGTTCTTCGATTTTCTGAAGCAATTTCATTTGAAAATCTCCTAATGCTAATCCATCCTGTGTCATTTTATCACCCGACGGAATTTCTGGTAAGTGTTTGTTTTCTTTGATAAATGCTTCAAGCTCATTCAGAGTCATCATCGAATAATCTTCTCTGATGGATGAGTAATTATCATAATATTTCTGGAAAACATAATCTGCAGGTACATTCATATCAAGAATAAGATCTTCTGCATGTATTTTTCCTTTTACGGTAAGTTTCTGATCGGGATTTTGGGTTCCGATACCAACATTTCCCGTTGAACCATGAACTCTGATTCTTTCGGTATTATTTGTTCCAATTACAATATGATTATTGAGTGGAGTTTTAATCACCCCTACACCTTGACCGTCTCTGGTATAAGACATTTCAAGAACATTGATTCCCAGTTGATTGACAATAAACCCAGAAGTGTTTGAAGAATTTATAGCACTATCGGTAATTCTCGAAGTCACAAATCCGTTGACGTCAAGTTTTGTTTGAGGATTTTCAATGCCAATTCCAACATTGCCATTAGGTTCGGCTGCTATAATTTTTCTCCATGCTTGAGTAGCATCATTTGATGTTTTTCTGTACCATAAATCTTGGTCAAAAAAACTTCCTGCAACCTGCATTGCATAATTATTATTAATATTGGAGTGCCTAACATCTAAGAGATGCCACCAAGAAGTTGCTCCTGCAGGATAATTGATTGGGTTAGATGTTTGATAAAAACCACTTCTTAGACCTTCTCCTGATCCACCGGCATCTTCTCTGTTTATCGTATTTGTACCTCCCTCACCGTATGCTAAATCTGACACATCAAGATGTATATAGCTATCCAATAAATCTCCAAACTGGTTTTCCGTAGGTCGTTTTCCTGCTTGGAAATAGTTTTTTAGTTCTGATTTTGTTCTTTTTGCCATAATTTTAAATTTAAAATAATTAAGGTCTGATGATAAATGTTCCCTGAGTAATCATTCCATCTATTCCGTCTGATGAGATACCTCCGATGTCTGACCAGGTTTCTTTTTTATAAATGGTAAGAATTTTTTCCTGCGTGCTAAACATATTGGATGTATTTTGAGCGACTAGTTTAAAGTGATGATACAGTATATTTCCATCAGCATCTTTAATCAGCATCGGATCCAGATTCACTTTTTCCAACGGTAAGTAGAACTTATTGGCCGTCAAATCAAATTTCTCCTGAACTACCCAACCTTCAGTGTTGCTTGTAGCATTAGTTTCAAGAAGAGATAGATATGCTTTAGAACCATCTTTGGTATCTGTATTAATCTTTGCAATTTCTTTCCAGTTTCCTTGGTTGCTTAATTTATACAATTGGTATTTTCCTTTGTAACAAATCTGATCCCAAGATAAGATCACCCAATTGATAGTATCTGAATCTACAGCTACAGGCTCCGAGTGATAATTCAGTTCAGGAGTTGGCGGATTATAGTTTTCTATCAATGTACTTACCACAACCTTTGAAGGCATCGATGGGGCCTCTTCCACAACTACTTTCGTTGCAGGAGGTGATACATTATAATCTGTAGTAGAATATTCTACTTTTCTGGTGACAACGATACGGTAGAATAAAAGGTCTCCATAAGGGTGGTCTTCCAGATCTTCAAATTCGTCATATAGAACCCAGGTTCCGTTTCCTTCGTCTATTTGTACATCAGCAATATCAACAGTTTTAACATGATTCATACTTAAAATAGAATCAGCATCCAGCTTGTTGGTGGATCTGTAAAGCGAAACTTTGGTGATCTGCTGTACTTCAGGATAAGGATTAACTTCTATCTTTACTTTAGCGCTAATTCCTAGTGTTGCGTTATCTACTACAGGTAAAAGACTCATGATCTTTGGTGGTTCGGCCGGATGAGTATTAACCAGTTTAATTGGTCCTGCGAACTCACTGAATTCTCCCATTTGCATTTGGTTTCCAAGTTCTCTTACCCCATAAAAATAGAAGTTATCTGAAGCTCCGTCAAGCGTAAAATCCGTAAACAATGTTGTATGAGCAGGAGCTTGACTATAAATCGCAGCCATCGGAGCCATATCAAAATCTGTATGTGTAGGCGGTAATAAATAACCGTTTGTATCTCTTATGTTCTGCTTTTTGTTTTTTGGACGGTGTCCCGTAACCGTCGAAACGTTCAAATGCTTAATGTGCTGATAAATCACCGGAACTTCCGTAAGTGGCAAGAAGCAATTTGATAATCTTTCTTTGACAAAACTTCCGAAGTTTAAAGGGCCGGAAACATTTGGAACAGGGTTAATCACAAGTTCATTGAATTTAATATTTCCTCTGTCAGCAATAGTTAATGGCTGGCTGTAATTCAAATTGCTAGGTGAAAGCTCATAATAACTGTTATGCTCTTCAATAAACTCATTAATGACACTGAATAAGTGCGCACTATCTGGAAGTGGCAATACATACGGTGTAGCTGATGTTAATGGGAAACCAAGAAATTCCGGCGAATTTAAAATAAAATTAAAATCCATGAAGTTCATCCATCGGTCATTGAAGTATTCTTCTTCATTTCCTCCCAGTTCGTTAAGTGCAGCCTTAATTTCCAAAATCGTTTCAGGTTCGTACAACGATGCTAAAAGCAAACTGTTGTTGGCTCTGAAAAACTGTACAGAATAGGGTTTATGAATGTACTCCGTTAAAATGCTATAGGTCGATTTACCAAATTTATCAGGTCTTGTCGCATATTTCGATCCGGTAGGCTTTTTAGGCTGTTCAGGTTCAATAATTCTCTGGGCAAACATGACTGTCGGCACACTGAATTTAGATTTATATTTATTTCCCTGCGGATCAAAATTATCATTATCAACACTTTTGAAGCCGAAGATAGAATATCTTACATCTTCATCTGCTGCAGGTAAAACTACGTCTTCAACAAAACCACTCGGATCATTTTCGTGTAAATAGACTTTATAAGAAGGGTAATAATTTACACGAGTATTCCTCGAAATATATGGATCTGTAAGGCTTCCGGGAAATAATTGTGTCCCAGTATCTAAAATAGGTTCAAAGTTTACATCTTCACGGATGGTGAAATTTTCATCGTAGAAATATACTACCAAATCTTCCGTTGTACTCCCAATATTCTCAGTACGTACTACTTTAAAAATAGATCTTGAATCAATCGGAAAACCTCTGTTATAATTTCCTACTGTGAAAAGCCTCACAATACCATTAAACCATTCTACTGAATGCGAATTGTTAGAAACCTGCGGATGCTGCGCCATTTTGAAGCCCGGGAATGTTATTTTATAAACTCCCTGATGTACTTTAGGATAATTATCTGGAAAATTAATAACGGTTCCCTGGCTGTTTTGATATTTCTCAATTTTCTCATAAAACTTCTGTACAAGTGTATTTTTCCAGATTCCTCTGCTTTTTTCCAAATATCTTTGTGGAACTCCGCTAGATTGAGGCATATTGATGATCTCTCTGTTGATTGTCCAATCGCTGCTTCCAATCTGTACTTTAAGTGAATTAGGGTTTTTCACTCCCCAAGTCGATGTATTCTGCATATTTTCGGTCACATTGAATAAACCTTCTGTTCCAGGATTGATGACAGGAAGTGTCAGACTAGATTGGTTAATCAAAGGTGTCGTACCTGCAATAATAGCATCACTTGCGGCTTTTTTAAATACCGTAAATGTAAGACCCAAAGATTCTTCAACGATTTCATGAATGATGTAGCTGTCAGAATTCATCAGGAAGATACCTCCGATAAAATCATTTGCTGTAGTTCCTGCAGGGAATTCTGAATACAGTACTGTTGGTGTACCCGAATTTTGCTGATTTGGATTTGGGTTGGCATTCGGATTCGGATTGGCTCCTGTACTCACCAGTGGCAGATCTTTGGTTTTAATAATAACCAATAGCTGATTGGAAGGGTGCTGAATCACATCATACGCTCTTGCCGAAATGATTTTAGGGGTATAGTTCCTATAGAAAATTTCCACCTCGTCTGCAAACACTTCCTTGTTATCAGGGAAAAGAGAATTAGGGTCTGAAATATATTCAGTATTAGATATAACCGAATCAAAAGGAATGGAATATCCCACCTGATCCTGATAAATATGATAATCGAATGTAAGTCTTGCTAATGTTTTATCTGTTCCGGGAATCGAATTTAATCGTCCTTGTTCGTTCTGAGTGGTGAACGTGAGCGGAAATTCTTTCTGAATATTAAAAGCTGTGGCTCCGGAAGGGGGCAGCAATTTATTGAAAGGTTTAATTTCTGTTACGATAGACAACTCGCTTTGGCCATGCTGCGCTCTTGAAAACCAGTTAATTCCATATCCTTTATAGAAATAAGTTCCTGTTTTGTCTTGCTTATGCATGTACAACGGAGTATTAGAATCCGGGATTTGTATCGGTAAAGTTTCCTGCTTTTCTACCTGTGTACTGACTGTAGAATCAAGGTTGAAATACTGGGTATCATGACAAAGTTCCGGCTTTTTCCAGATGTAATTATCATTCTGTCCGAGCTCTACCAATCTGTGTTCGAGACCTGCATAAACGGGTGTTGTAAACTGTGATGCATCATACGGCATTGAAGTTGAGAAAAACGAAGGGTTCAGCTCGTTTTCAGGAACTTGATAATTATAAATTCCAATGTAACGGTATTTACCATCGTGCGAAAATCCTTCACTGTTGTATAAGTTCGAGGAATTCTGGTTATTCGAATCCATACCTTTTGTAAGCTTCATTAAATCTACCGGTAAGCTTAGTCTTTCAATTTCAGTAGAAACCGGAAGCGACATCGATAACAGCTGATATGATTTATCAGAAGTATTCATATCTAAATTCTTATTGGTAAAATATTCTGCGATATAGATGAACTCCTGATCAAAGGCATCATCTTTAATATCAAGATGCCCTAATCCCAACATTCTCGCAACGTGATAGTCTAATGAGGCAATATTCAAAATGTCTAAATTAGAAATCTGCGTCGCACCATCCTGAACAGGATCTGTAGAAATATTCACGAATGGGTCTGAATCAGTCGGAGCAAAATTAAAATTAATGGTTTCGTACGCTTTAGGATTCGGCTGTGCATCACTTAATGAAAGATAGTTTGTTACAACAGTTTGAATATCCTTATCCAGCGGTCCTGTAGAAGGGTGCTCCCATTTTGTTTTATAATTTTCTGTGTTGACATAAGCGCTATCGTTATACCTTAGCCATGATCCATGTACCGGGTTGGTTTCAGGAAGCGGATCAAGTCTTTTATGAGCAGTTTCTGTATCGGACGTTAATGCAAAATTTCCGATGTGCTTCCAAGCCTGCTCTTCATTTCTTGCGATAATGAAATCTGAATAAAATTCAAAATCAATAGCTGAAACATAAGAGTTTCCGGCTCTGAACCGTATTGTTTTTCCGTTTTCGGCAGTAAAATGATTTTGAGCAACATCATAGCCATAGCTTTGTTTTCTATAGGTAAGAGATTGCTGTGAAGTATTATTTACATCACTTATAGAAAGCCCTTCCATATCTAAAACAGACTGATAATCTACATTTTCAATTCTCGTTTCTGCTGCAAAAAACAGGTCTGTCTTACATAGCACTTCGATAATTTCATTACCATAGCTTTCAATGAATTTCAAAGGATCTGTAAGAGGGTTAACGTATTGTCTTACATGACTGTAAACTTCTTTGTTTTTAAAATAAACGTAGAAAATCCTCTTATCATTATTAAACTTATACACCCAGAGTTTCTGAGAGTCATCAACCATCTGTGGCGGTTTGCTGAAACTAAGATTAAATACAGATTTCGTATACGGCGCTCTGTAAATTTTTACAAAGTCATTCGGTTTGTTATAGTTAACATTGGTTGTTGCTAAATTACCTTTCGGCAAATGGTTTTCACCCAGTTCACCTCCTAAGCTCCATCTCAGATGAATCCCTCTTGTACTGTCTTTACCTCTTGATCCGGCAGCCTGAAGATAGAAATTTGGGGTCTGAAGTCCTGAAAAATCATTAAAATCGATCACATTTCCTATTTCACATACATCTGTAAGTTCATAAGGTAAATTATTAATATCAAATGTATGCTCATGATAATCAAAATCTTGGCCCTCAAAATTGTAATTGACCGGAATTGATTGAAATTCTATAAGAGTGGGTCTGAAAAATTCGTGCGGAACGGTTTTACAGGTGTTTAAATCATGGGAAACATATCCTGAATAGTCTGTCGAATCATTAATTCCATGGAATATCGGAGAATTATTTGCAACCTGGTCAATTGCAAAGCTTTGTACGTTAATTCTTTTTACCCAATCATGCATGTAATAGTAGTTTGAGTATATAATTTCATTTCGATCATTATAGGCATAGAACGATTCATTTCCTAAAGCATATCGGGTATATTTCCCTCTGAATTGCTGATAAGAAGCTCCATATCCTTCATTGGCTTTTAAAAAGCATGGGATGTCATTGGCAACACCCGAAATCAGGACGGTTCCGTCTGTATCACGGCAGTAAACTCCGTCTAAAACAACAGGTGTGTCATCATACCAAGAGGTAAACTTAGCTTCTATTGTTCCGAATCCCACCTGAGTGGTAATGAAGACTCCTTGCTCTCTATCTTTAACGATTTCCACTCCTGATAAATAAATCATTTCCCCATAATTCGCCAAGCCTGTGATTTTGAACTCTCTTTTTCCCTGGCTATTCAAAATGATCTTGTGATACATCAGTTCACCTTTGTCTGTGATGAACATAACACCACTTTCATTTGATTTTACATTGTGAAATGCAAAATGAAACTGGTGATCATAGAAGTTGGCTATGTAAATATTCTCCTTAACAGAGATGTCATGAAAACTCCTGTGCCACAGAACATCTCCATCTTCTGTCATTCGAAGCAGAAACGGGGAATCCCCGTTTTCTACTCCTAAAATAATATAACTATTCTGAAAACTCATTACTTTTCTGAACTCAACACTTGCATCTGTAGTATAAATCTTGCTCCATACCAGATTTCCGTATTCGTCCATAACATTCACCAATCCGGAACCATTTTGATTACCGACATGGATGATGTTTTCATTTACAGAGCTTTTACAAGAATTATTAATAATAGCTTCTGAATTGTTATAATTATGATATTTAAAAAAACTCATTTTAGATTTGGTTGTTTAAAGTTGTATTTCGTTTGTTGTTACTGTAGATTCTTCTGTGTAAGCTGCTCCGTCCCAGTTTTTGTACATGAATCTGAATTTGATCTTTTTATTGCTGATTTTTTTGCTTTTATGCATCACCAGCATCTGAGAATAATCTTTTGAATAAAGAATATCAAAGTCATCATTTACATTTCCTGATCCGCTTAAGATTCTGAAGCATTCATCCATTTCAGATAAAGGAATCTTAGGATCATTAAATGGTTCCGGGTTTCTTATAAGCAATGCTACTACATCTTGTTTATTATTTACAATTTTCACAAATTCTGTATTAGTAGGCGGATTCAGCGGCTGAATGCCCAGTACTCCCTCAAAAGCTCTGTCGAAGACTTCCGAATAGGTATTTACAAGCTCTTTCAGATGATTGTTTTCCGGACCTCGTGAAACCAAGGTGTAGGCATCATCAATTTGCTTCTGCATAAGGTTTACATTAATCTGATAAACTGCATCTTTCTGATTGATCAATACATTATTATCATCATATTCTTTCAGCTTATAGCTGTTCACCTGCTCTTCAAAGTTGATGTATCTTGACGTTTTAAATACAAACTCATGAACTTTCTGGTTTTCTTCGTAAACGATAAGGTCACCGTCTTTTTGCGGAGCAAACGCAGCATCTTCATTTTCATCGAAAGCATTGTATACAATTGCTGTATATAGTTTTTCCGGTTTTAAATTGGTAAGATCTACAGAATAGCTGTATGCTTTTGGTGCGATAGGGTTTCCCAAATGAATCGTACACTGCATAGAACCGTTTTGGTTTGCCTGATTCACAAAATTGATCATCTGCTGCATTCCCAATGGTAAGGCTGGTGCATTGTCTTCTTCCCAAGTAATGCCTGTCTGCCCCGGAACGGTTTCGTGCTCGGTCCAATCGATTGGTAAAGGATAAGGAACGATTACATCTGTCACCGGATCTTTGATGACGATATTCATTGCTCCGTCGATCTTTTTCAGATTGCTTCCCGGAACAGCTTCCCACGCTTTCAACATATTGTAAACATAAGGTTTGGTAAAGAAGAGTTTAATCTTACATTCTTTATTACCGTAGAAAATAGGTTTCGCCATCAAAAGATTTCCGTCTGCATTAGGATAAGATCTCTTCATATCGATGTAAGATTTCAATGATGTGATAGGGTATTCTTCCAAATTTTTCTTTTTCGGAGGTTGAATAATATCTCCATTCTGATCTTTTAAAAATTCAATATAATCTGTATTTCTTTTCTCAAAATGCCCGATTGGCCCTGCGGTTTTAAATGCATAGAAATAATTGTAAACTGTCGAATTGCTGTCGTTAACCTCATCTTTTAGTTTAAGATTCAGACAATACACACTGTTTGGTCTCCAGATTGGCTGAACAATATTGTTGATCGCTGCAATCATATTCTGACTGTCCTGCTGCACTGCTGCCTGACTCGGAATCGTCTGCTGATATTCATAATCATTAGCCGTAATCCAACTTACCTGCTGAAGAAGAGTGAAACATTGGGTAACAGAATCATCTATATCATTACAGCCACAGTTTCCAAGTTCATAAATAATCTCAAAAATTATCTGCACAATCTGCAATGCGTCATATACTGTAGCATCATTACCAAGCAGACTTTCAAGTTTCTTGATATATTCCAGAATATATGCTTTGCCATTTAGCAATTCATAATACGGATATTGCTTGTCAAAAATTCTTATCTGATCAATAAGGATCTGGAAACACTTCCAATTGTCGCGTAGGCTCCCTTTAGGATTGGCCGCAAGACAATTATTGAGTGCATATTTAATCTCACTTAAAAACTGACAAAGTAAATCGTCTTTTGTGCAGGGTTCTATTGATGAGTCGCATCCACATTCCGGTGTGAATTTTAAATTGAGCGGTTTGTTGGTTGTTTTAGTTACCTTAATAACGACCGCTTTATTCATTTGTTCTTTAGGGTAATCGCTAGAGTAGCAGATATCAATGCCGGAAGATTTTTCGGAAATTTTTGTAATCAGCGTATTGTGTTTTACAGTCTGATTAAATAGGCTGCTAGGTAAATAAAGGAAGATCACAGAATGAAGATTAAAATCTACGAAAGGTGGTGTATTTCCTGTTACCTGAGTATAAGTAGACTCGTACTCTGCCCAATTGTTAACTACATTAGAGGATGAAAAATCTACGATTCCCGGTCCAAATAATTCATTATATTTATCTACTGTATGAAGAACATCAAAATCAAGTTCATTACACTGTGCTGTTGTACAGCCTTGGCTCTTCAGTTTATCCAATTCCTCTAGTAACTTGTCATGCATAGCCAGTTCTGATGGTGAAAGTACCACCTGCGAAACTTCTCCCGTTGTCTGTGCGATGGCATTTGCCCAAATTTGGTCAATCTGAGCATTAATCGCATCAATCTGAGCCTGATTCGGGTGATGTGGAATAATTTCAATTTTACTTACAAACTGATTATTAAAGTCTGAAGCTGAATACGTAATTTCTCCGGCTGCAAGTTCATCCTTTGTTTTTGTAACTTCAGTAATTACCTCATAGGTCTGATAAATCAAATTTGAATACACATCTTTGTAATAGATAATCGTTACATCGCTAGCCAGTGTAGAAAGCGTCAGGTTTACCTTTCCTGAAGTTTCAGGCAGAATGACAACCATCGTATTTCCGTTTGTAATCTTTAATGACTTGGTATATCCATGAGGATTTGAAGCATTGGAAACACTCATATAATTATTACTCGTCACATTTCCTAAAAGATTGTAATAAGCGCCGTTGATGAATTCATTAGGATACATCGTCGGTTGGTAATATATGGTACCTACTGTCTTATCCAATACATTTGAGTGATGCCATTCTTCGGTATAATTGGTACAGAATAAGGTAGAAGCCGTGATGCCGTACTGCTCAGGAATAAACCATCCCGGCTGACCGCCATCGAGGAAGGAGAACGGAGTTGTTCCTAAAATTCTGATGGTGTCGTACTTCTCGTTTGTTTTTTGCCAGAAACCGATTTTGAAATCATCAATTCCTGAAATATTGGAAGCCTGCGCATTACTAAGAACAGCTCTGTAAGGATTATACTCTTTCCAGTCTCCGCTGTCATCTATAATGTTGATGATTACATCTTCTACCGAATACTTATGCTTTACCTGACGAATTACATGACCTCCCGGCTGTACTTTTTCAGGCGGTATTAAATCTAAGAATCCGTTGGCTCCAGTTGTATGTCCTCCAATTTTTTTGTCGGATTGTTCTGTCGGAACCATTCCTTTTTCAATCTTGATATCTAAATAGGTGTCTAAAGGAATGATAGGAATACTTGTACTATTTCTCACACTTAGAGGTGAAGGCATAGCATTCATCGGAAGATTTTTAAGCATAAATTCTTCGTTTGTCAGCATGTTAACTCCTTTTACGGCATCTTCTACACGGCTGTCTTTCGGATAATCGATTCCCGGAAGATCAGATTCGTATGTGATTGGTGCGATTGGTGCTGTGTCAGTATTCTTTTCCTTCTCCCATTTAATCGTTAAATGTACTTTTAAGGTAACTTTAAAGATAAATAGCTTTACCTTTAATTCAAGCTTAAATTCAGCTAAAATCAGGAACGGTTTTACAAGTTCAACCCTGAAGTAGATAGAAATGAAAAGCGATACTTTTATAATAAATAAATTAAGCTCGGCACCGCCTTCCACATAAATATATCCTCCTGTCTGAGGTCTTTCGAAACTCACTTTACCGCCTACTTCGATGGATGCCCATACTTTCAGAATAAGCAAATTAAGGTTGAAGTCGATCCTTGCACCGGCTTCAATACCTTTTGCAGCAATCATTAGATAAGCCTGAGCCTTAATGTTCATGGAATCTTTAAACAGCGCAGCGGTAATCGGTTTTTCCTTGGTTCCGAAATTGACGTACCACGGCTTTTGGTTTTTGAAGAAGAATCCCATCTGAACCTCAGCTTTGATATCGATAAATGAACCGTTGGTTCTGTTGAGCTGGAAGTTACCTCCTGCTCCGATTTCCAGTGAGTTGTCGCCTACAATTACGAAGGCATAGAATGGCGGTACCCGAGGGTCGTCCTCCGTTAAGCCCAATCTTTCACTAATAATTGTTAAACCGGCATCGATGGCAAACATACTCGGAACGGATAATAAAACCATTGCACGAAGCGAAGCCAAACGGCCGTCTAATGTCGCCAAAGAAGCTCCTGCCCCGATAGAGAAAGGAAAATCATACTGTTTTGTATGCTGCGGACCGATAAATTTCGGTAAGCGGATTCCACGTTCCGGATAGACATAATAATCGTACCAGCTATCATCCTGATCCATATTGATAGCACTCTTATGTGCAATGTATCGGTATCCTAAAAGTCCCCTAAATCCGAAGATCCCGAATGATCCCATTGGAATCACAAAAGGAAATTCTACCTGAGCATCAATAAAAAATCCAGGATATTTCGGGTCGAATGCCATCTCCGCAGAACCATAAATATTCATCTTTGGCAACTGAATCGCAACTTTACCTCTGTATTCCGTAGAAACCCCAGGCTCAGGAATCGTCAAAGAACCATTAATGATAGCCATTGCCGATTCAGGATTTGCCGATCCAGGAATAACTAAGTCTACTTCCAAAGTTGAAATGTGGAAATAATCGTCGCTGTCTCCATTGAATTCATCATTGTCATTGGTATAATAATATTTTACACCATTTCCTCTCACATCAAGTCCTAACGGATTTACGTTAATTCCTCCATCGAAACCAATGTAGTTGTAGCTACGCATGACACCATTTCTCAATCTTTGGATGGTACCCATGTGTATGGCTGTAACGCTCATAGTAACCGGACCGATATTCAGGTTGATATTAATCGGAATGACAGAGTTTCCTCCTGCAATCTCGAATTTACCGTTAGCATAATAGCGTATTGCGGGTAGGTCGATTCCATCTTCTCCTAATAGCTTTGCACCGAAAGAACCGGTAGGGAAAGTAATTTTGGTATCAGCTTCAATATAGAAGTTATCTTCTTTTTTTCCGATCTCAATACTCTGTAATTTGAAATTAAGAATATCAAAAAGGTTCATTGTAAGACTTGGATGAAATGCTGCAGAAAGCTTAAAGTTCTCTTTGCTTTCCCATTCTCCGACTACATCGATGAGAAGGTCTCCACTGTCTTCACCCTTAAATTTCCTGATCTTTAAAGCTGCACGTAGCGACGAATGCACAACCTGACCATGGTGGAAATCGATATCGAAATGGCTGAAGCCAAGTTTCCATGCTTTTTCAGGATCTTTTCCTAAATCAAACCATAAAGTACGCTTCTCGATATCAGCAAGTTCTTCAATATTTAAGCTGCTGATGAATTGATAATATTCATCTTCTTTTTTAAATGTTCTCTGTTCACCATCTTTAGTGGTCAATCCGAACGGATAAACAAATTTTAATTGAGACGGAGAACTTAATCCATTAATATATCCAAGGAGCTGTGTTTTTCCTGTAATCGGTTGAACGGTATTTCCGTCCATAGATTTTACCTGTAGGTTGCTATAGTTCAGATCAAAGAAATCTCCGAAATAATCAACTACATCAGTACCGCCGGTCGTGGTGTTTGCCACGGTGCTGTAGGTAGGGCGTATAGCAATGTTCCCTGATAATCCGCCGGTTCCGATCAGTAAATGATTGGCAGAAATTCCGATGGTTTGCCCGGTCTGCTGCTTTTTAAACCATTTTTTCGGAAGGAAAATCTCAGTGTATTCCATATACACTCCCATAAACTCTTTGGGTCTTCCATCGGCATCAGCTTCTGCGATATTTTCTTTCTTGCTTAAATCGATTTTCATATTATGAATATCAATCGCAAAGCCCGTGCTTCCGATCAATGCGGGAGTGCTGGTGCTTAAAGCTAAGTCCATATTATATCCGAAACCTCTTTCCGTGTCGGCATAGAAAAGAACTTCTCCGAATTCTAATAACACTTTATCACGGAATCCCTGCGTGTTTTCAGGAATAGGATCTAAAGCATTGATATGATCACGCGGATAAGCCGGAGTTAAAATACTTCTCGGGAACTCGATTGCTGCCGAAAGCATCAAAGTTGCTTTAAATTTTGGAATGATGACTTCTTTGATGAATTCATCAATATCCTGAGGAATCAGTGACTGGAAAAATTCTTTTACTTTTTTCCCTGTTTCCTGAATGTCACTCGTTAATAAATAAGTGGCAAAAGCTGCTAATGATGCATATTTGCCTGCTTTTGCATAGATGTCTTTTACGACATCAGTTACCGATGTTGCGTCTGTAGGAAGTATAAGTCCTAATTGTTGATCTTCATTCAGGTCTTTAACAAACTGCATCAGCGGGGTGATGTCCTGATTTTCAGGTTCTACGAAAGTATTGACCATATGTGCGATAGCCTGTTCTTCCGTAATATTCAGCACTCTAAGTGCGACTTCAAAGATTTGCTGAGGTTCAAAGGAAAAGTTTCCTAAACTGAACTGGCGCAGATACGCCAGGATTTTCCATTGATATTCGATCGTAATCGGAAAGGACGAAATCTGAGAATCATTTCCTGTCATATCCGGATTAAGAACTAAGGAAATACCCGTTCCCGGAATTTCGATGTCTAATCTTTTTGATACGAGGGATAAACTATAGAAAGCCGAATCTCCTTTCGGGCCTTTACTGTACTGCAAATCTTTGTAATAGATCTTGTCGAGGAGTCCAACGACTCCGTCTTTTATGAATCCCAGAATGTCTGGAATCTGGTCTGGTGTAACCACAGAGGATAACCTCGGGTAATACCTATGTGTTACCGGTGTTTGATTTGGCATATAAATTATTTTGTGTTTGGGGTATTAATAATTAAATTACTTTAATTAAGCTTAATACTATAACATTTTAACTATTTAAAATAATTAAACTTTATCCTACGGAAGTAAGTTAGCGTTTTGATAATACGGATTATTAGTTAAAAAGTCAGGGAAATAAATAGTCATTTCATTAGCACCTATTGCAAAATCATTTTCAGCAACAAATGGTGGGTAAGAACCTTTCATGGCAGATAACTCCCCATTAACTTTATAAATAAATTCATATTTATCATTTAATAAAGAATCATAGAAATATTTTTTTACATCATAATCTGCTATTCCATTGATAATATCTTCTTGCTTTTCATAAATAAGAGAATTCTCTTGATTAAATAATAGCGTAATTGAAAAGTTATCGTATATACCTGTTGCAGAAAAAAATTTTTGAACCTCTTTTTTATATATTCCTATATTTTCTAAAACACGTATTTCAAATCCATCCATTAAAGACGGATAATTATTCAAAATCTCTGAAATTATTTGTTGTTCATTAAAATTAGGGACTGTATAATAGATAACTTTTACTATCAAATTATTTTTATACTCTTCTTTCTTTTTAAGAATCCCATTCTCCTCAAAAACTTTATGAAAATTATCAACACTGCTCACCTGTTGTGAGGTAATTAATTTTTCAAATTCATTTTCAAATTTTATATTTATTGCCATTTTAAAATAATTTAATTTTTATATTAGGTATTGCTTCAATATCTCCTTTAACTTTTAAAGTTACATCTGTTTCATCACTCCCAAAATAAGCTTCATAAAATCCACTTCCATCATCTCTTATTTTTCTTAAATCTACAACTTTCCCCTGATACTCTGTGATTTGACCATGATAAACCGCTGTAATATACTCTTTATCTATATATTCTTTCCTTTCTTTTAACCTTTCAGCATATCTTTCTCTTAATCTTCTTATTTTTCCATTTGCTTTACTTCCTTTCATTAAACCTTGTGCCTTATAATTTTCGTATCTAAGAACCAATTCTTCAATAAAAAGTCTTTCTTCATCTTTATTTTCAAAAAATACCCACCAATCAGTATCTTGAGGTCCTGGGCTAAATCCTCCTGGTGAGGTTATTGATGACCCACCATATTTTATAGTATTTTTTGGTAGCCCAAACATTTCTATAAATGGTTTTACTTTTTCATCTATATAATCTTGAAAGTCTGCTTTACTATTAAATGTATATGGAAATCCTTGACGCTTTACTTGAAGAAGATTTTCCATTCTCTGCTTAAGTTCAGCAACAGGAGCAATATACACCGGGTTTCTAATTCTACAAGCCTGATGAATTATACCAGCAATATCTGAAGTAGATAAATTTTTATTAAAAGCGACTGTGAATAACTCTGTAATTTGATTGTTAGAATAATAGTTCTCGTATTTTTTTGTATCGGATGATAATATTTCATCTAAAATTTTCTTTGCGGTTTCTTTATATTTATTCAACAATTCCAAGTCATCTATTTCTTCTGCTAAAATCCTTATTTTCGAGATAAATTCTTGTGCTTCATCAGTATTAAAATCACTTGGTATTCCTTCTCCAAAATCTATTTCCTTTATAAATCTTTTCGCTGCTATTTTTTTCTGTAGCCTAGACATTGCATCATCTCCTACCGCACTTAATTCTACCCAACCTAAAAGTATTTTTAACTTTTGACAAAACTTTGAATTAATATTATTACAGCTTGCGGTATAATCTGATACAGCATTTGTGACATCTAAAGAAAGTTGGATTGTTTCTGTTAAAGTAATAATGTGTTCAAATTTTGAGAGACCTCTAATATGAGATAATTTACCTACTAATCCTCCTCCGCTTCTAAAAAAAGTAACAATATCAGCAGTTCTAAAAATAAGGAATTCTGCATTTTTATTTTTGCTTAGCTGAGCAATGTATTTAATATAAAATATAGGAACTATAGAATTGTAATTATCTAAGTTACCAGAAGGATCTGCATTATCTACTGTTAATATTGGTAAAGATGTTTCATTGTTATGATCGACAAGGGTTACCGGCTGAAATATATCATAATAACCATAAGGAAACCAGCTTCTTGAGATTGGCGGCTCGGATATTTGTTCATTTTTAACTACATTCCAATCATTTGTAAGGGCGCAAATTTTATTATATCCTGTAAACTCAAAAATAAAATTTTGATCATATAGTCCAAAGTTTTCACTAGACTTGTAATTAATTACTACTGGCCCAGAAGTTTTATCAATCGTGAAACTCATGTTTGGCATATACTTGATAGAAGGTTTTCTACTGTATTTGAACATTGTGTTTTGATTATCCTCTACCAAGCTTAACAATTCTGGTTTGTAAATATTATCTTTATAAGGATTATATTTACTATATCTCCACAGTCTATAAACAGCATCTACAAAATTGTACCTAGTTAAAACAGGATCAAAATCAAAACCAGGAATATAATTAACCCAAGAGATTATTTTTTCAGTAACATCCCAACTTTGAGACATTCTAGTATAAATGGCTTCAAATAGCGTAACCGAATTTCGAAAAATTTCATATTCCTCAGGTTTTGGATGCTCCTTCATTTTAGAGTCAGATATTGATTTTTTAGGATCAATCAAACCGTCTAAAAATAAATTTATATTGTTAGTGTCGGTTTTATCAAAAGAATAAACAATACTAACTACAAATTCTTCATACTCTACTTTATCTATATCTTCTGAAAGAAGATATTTCACTAGATAAATTAGCATTTCGATTTTTATTTTTACACTTAGTCCTATTAAAATTTTAGGATGCATACTCATAGCTGTCAGAATAGTGCTCTCAATATCAGTAGAATTATTTAGGATGTAAATTCGTTTTTTTATTAAATTATAATAATTCAACAAGTTTATATAATATTGGTCATAATATGCCTTTTTCTGAGAATCACTACTTAACGAAGAGGTATCTAAGGTTCGCCAAAGTGCTTTTTGATTTTCTTTTAATAAATCTATTCCAGTATTAAAAGACTCATAAATATATTTATCTATATTGTTTATAAGCTGTGCAACGTCCGCAATACTTTCTTTAACTTTTGAATCATTTGATAAAATCACATTTTTATTGAAAAATTCAAGAGCAGTATTTGTTAGTGCTAAATTATTACAATAACTTTTTGACGTGTTTACTGTAAAACCAGTTAATGGTATATCTTTATCTGAAAAAGATTCCCCAATATGATATGTTTTATTATAAGTATTCCAACAATAGCTTGGAGTCCCCATCAATGATATTTCTCTTTTTTGTATTTCAATTATATCGTTTTCTTCTACTTTATCCCAATCTTTATCATTGTAAATTTTCATTTTATCATATTCTGCGGCTTCAATATTAGTATAAAAGCTAGTTTCCTGAACATAAAATGTGAGACGTTTCTTGATATCCAAATAAGCTGCACAAGTATATCTTGTTCCATCTGGTGCTTTGAATGAAGCTAAATGTCCAGTAGTAAAATAAGTTTCACCTGTTATATTACCTTTTCTTACGATATTTCCATTTTTAAGAATAATTGCCTGTGCCATTAGAATAAGTCTAGTTTAAAAATTATTTCTTTTGATAAATTGGGATAAAACTTCGAATATTCATTAGAAGTAAAAACCATACTATCAACTGTAGTTACATATACATCGTCAGTTGGAAATACTGTAGTGAGTTCTCCAGCGTGATTTTCTCCTATTATACAAAGTGAATATTTTTTATATTCTATTCCTTCTAAAGAATTATATTTGCTTGTTTCATCTGAGAGTTCATTTTTCAAATAAAATTTAGGATTGTTCAATTGATGCTGATCAATAAGTAAAGAAAATTTGTCATTTTCAATTTTAGTTATTCCTAAAAGCTTTTTACTTGGAAGGGTCTTTTCATCCGTTTTAATGGATAGTCCGGTTATCGTATTTCCATCCAAACCAGTGAAGATCCTAGTTTTTAAATAATATGGTTTTTCAGGTGAATAAAAATTATTCATTGTATCACTATAAGTAATTGTTCCTCCATTGCTATTATCTTGATAAGCTGATCTACTTTGATAAAACCCTTCAAAGCCTTGTCGGATATTATTTAATAATGTTTCATAAGTAACTCTTTCTAAAGTTTCATTTTCATCGCCCATTATCATATCTTCGACTCTCTTTGTCGTAACGGTTGCAATATCTTTTCCTCCTCTCTTGTTCTCAAAATCAATCAACAATAAATTCTGATCAATTACATATCTCAATTCATTTGTACTTTTCGGCTGAATATGAGGTGTGACGTTAATCAATCCAAAAACATCATCAATATCCTTAAGAATTAATGATTCTCCTGAGCTTAAAGGCGGAACTACATTCGTAATTTCCAGAGCTTTTCCCTCATAAATCAATTGCACAAAAGACCCGATATTTGTTCCATAGCTTGTTTTCTTTATATCAAAAACAATGGGTTTGGTAAGTCCCGTATCGACAGTGTTGTTGGTGTCGGCTTGCTGCAAAAGATTCTCCCCCCGGATAAAATAATCTTCGTTAGCAGTATCTACATTTAAGATTCCCTGCTTTACGTATAATGCTGCTGCATCATTGCTATCTGTCGTAAGCTGAATAGCTAAGGAAGGAGTATTCAGAAATTCCTTCACAGGCCATTTTTCAGAAAAATTTCCTGCGGCAAGGTTGGCTACTGTCGTCCCTTTTTTATAATCATTAAGAGTCGCCCCAATTGTATGATTCCCATAGAAATTATAAGATCGCTGTCTACTTCCCTGGATATACAAATAGGTTGTATTTGCTGTTTTAAAATCTTTAATCGCTTCATAAATAGTGTCATTAGTCTGAAAGACAGCATCTTGCCCACCACTGTTTGCATAAAGTTTTCCTTTTCCGTGCGTATGAAGCCCGTAGAAAGCAGCAATATCAATGAATTGTGTAGCAGATTCCCTGATCAGTTTGTTCTCAAAAGCATTAGCTCCAGAAGTCGAATTCAGAATGTGGTTGTTTAAACGGGCAAAGTTTAAATCCAGCTTAAAAGGATTCGGATCGTTCTCAATGGTATAATCTCCTTCGTTTAAAACGATATCGATACCGATAGAGCTATTTGAATCTATAGTTCCCAGATGAGTTCCCCGTGGAATCATCGGCAGTTCAAAAGCTTTTTGGTTCGCAGCAGTACTTCCTGCATCTTCCTGTGAGATTTTAAAGAAAAAATCATCAATCAGCAAGTTTGTAGTTTGCGCATATGATCCTGTTCCCGGATACCCAATGTATTGTGCTGTCAGTGTAGGTTCTGTGAGATTCAACGTATTGTATAATTTCTGAAAATCGTCCCTGATGTGTTTTACAAAACCTGTAGCATTTGAAATAGGATTAATCGTTTGGTTACTGCCAAAAAAGTCTGATGCTTTAAGCCCGCGGTAAATAAAATATTTAATAGCAAGCCCTTTAATAGGCTGTGTGAAAGGCTTTAAAATAAGATTGACTTTATTGGCATCTTCTGAATTGGGCTGGATGAGTACCTGTCCCTGACAAATTGTAAATATTTTACCGGAATATCCGATTCTGGAGGTCGTTCTGAATGTAGTATCTCCAGTCATACCAAATTTATCAGTTTGTGCCTGTATAAAAGGGGTTTTCTCAATAAAAAGATAAGATTCCGGCAAAAGATCGGGTCTTACATGCAGGCCATCACCATCAGCAGAAGTGGGTGTAGAGCTCTGTATATTGTTTTGTGGCATTTGGTGTTATTTTTTGTGATATAAATTTTTGGTAAGCTTTCTCAAAAAAGCTTATCTTTGTGAAAATTCTGTGATTAGAATTCATAATAATTACTGTTTTTATTTCATGTTATTAAAATTGTTTTTAATATTTAATCAAGGCCAATTGATTTATAAATATTTATTTTACTTTTTTTAGTTTAAAATAGAAGTTTCGTTTACGTTCTTGTTTTTACATAGTGTGTAGTTTTATTCGGTTGTTATTTCTGAAACAAAGATATTGGCGGCCAACGTCAAAACTTGACGCATTATTATTTTATTTAAAAAAGTTTAAAAAGATTCTTTATTGAAATAAAAAGTGGCGGGGATCAAATTTGATCCCCGCCACTTTTATGTAAAAACGATAGAAGCTATTTCTTACATTTACTGTATTCGGATATAATGTGAATAAGGTTTTCTTCATTTTTCAGATCCACATTTTCTTTCTTCAGACTTTCGGAAACCGCTTTACAGTCTTTAAGGTAATCTGCAAGTTTCAGAGACAGTTTTTCACTAGATCGGTTGTCAAGCATCTGTCCTTTTTGCTGGATGTCTGTTTTTACGACATACTTTTGACGTTCTACAGGATCCTGAAGCAACATAATTTTATTTTCCTTGGCTACCAGTCTGTAGAAATAGGAATTATTACCATGAAGATCTCCATAATTCTGAAGCTTTTTCATCAGTTCGCCTTTTACATCCAGACCATAGTAACAATCTTCACCTCCGTTGTAAGGCACGCAAAAATATATTCCCGAGTCAGCATTATAGGTTTTGGCTTTTACGCCTCCGCCCGGCAAATTTGTTTTTAGGCTCACTCTTTGTCCAAAAAGATCTGCTCCTTCAGTAGGTAATTTCTGTCCTGTTCTTTCCGTATCCAGTTTTTCAAACCAGATCGTGATCAATCCTTCTGTCTTTTTACCGGATTTTTCTACGACATATCCCGGAACGTCATAGAGATTGATGCTTCTGTCGATCGCATCCTTCACTTTTGCATGCTGAAGTTCCTGATTTTTGTAGTAAGCCTGATGCTCTAGTGTATAACCTTCGATGAAAAGATTGGCAATTAATTCATTCACAAAAGCATAATCTGAAGGAGCATAAGGTCTGGTTGCTACAAATGTAAATTCATGATTGTCAAAAGTTTTAACCAGATATGTTTTGATTCCTTGTTTGCTTTCATACATTCTTGCCACTTTTATTCCGTCAAGATCACTCACTTCCATGCAAGGAGCCATACTTCCAAAACCACAGTTAAAAGCAGTAGAATATCCTACGATTTTTGCAGGATAATTTCCATTATTAATCAAAATTTCACCTTTCGAACCAATTCTGGGATTATAAAGAGATCTTATATTACTCAAGCTGCTTTGTCTTTCACTTTCACCTGCAATACTATTAGCTTTTGCCTGAAGATATTTATCTCCTAAATTTTCTCTCTGAACATTAAAAAAACGCTCTATTTCTGCCGTATTTAATCCTTTTTCATTAAAGAAATTATATTTTACCGCCAATTGATGTGCAATAATGCGATCAGGTTTAAAAGAGGTAATTAAAACTTCATAAGGAACCTGAGTTGATTTTCCGTCTGCAGATTTCATATCGAGATAATATAAAAATTCTTTTCCGGCTAAAGCAACCCCTTTTAAATCGAGATCAAAAGCTTTCTCGTTGTTTAAACTGTAAAACTCATAATGATCTCTGTAAGGAGATTTGATGACTGCAACTTCTTTTTCGTTGTAAAGAATTTTATCTTTTTTGAGCTGAATTTTCTGAGAAAAAACAAAACCTGAAAGCGTAAAGCAAAATAATAAAAGTAATTTCATGATATATTTTAATATAAATAATTAATGTGTGAAAATTATGAATTTATCTTTATAATTAAGATTGAAAAATAAATTGAGAGTTAAAAGTTTTTTAACGCAAAATAATTAACAAAAAAAGAGACTGCATTCTTTGAAAATAGTCTCTTTAATGTTCTGTGTCAGAATTAATTTTTCTGATGCTAATGATATTTTAGTAAACCGGTTTCATTAATAAATGCCGGGAGAATTTAGCCTAAAATTTAGAATTAAAAGATATCTTCTTCAAGAAGATCATTTTCAGAATTTTCTCTGAAGAAATTTTCAATTTCGTTCAGATAGTTTTCATAATCCGGCTCTTCATTCTCAATATCGCTCCAGCTTATGGTGTAGAGATTTTCATTTAATAATATTTCGGGATTATAGTTTAATGTTTCCATATTAAGTGTGTTATGATAAGGTTAATTTTTGACATATTTCTGGCTGTTCACCATTGATGAAATGTTGATTTTTTTTAAGTTTTTTAATAAAAAATGATTGTTTTCTTGTGTTTATTTTAGTCCAAAAGTAATTGGTGAAAACGTCAAAATCTGACGTATTTAAAGTTTTTTGTTGACTATTTATAAACAAAAAAGCTTATGTTTTATTTTTAATTAGTTTCTGTACAATTTGGTTCAAATTCTCCTTGTTATCTTCAATATAATTGAGTCCTGCCTGAATAAGATTTTCAATATTTGATTTTCTTACATTATCCATTGCCGGCGAAGCATTTTTCAAGGAAGGATTTATTCTGTAATAATTTTTTTGATTTCTTTGTCCCAAAGTTTGAAAAATTTGGCATAACTGATAATCTACAGTTTCTGCATTGGCTGACATTAAAATATCAATAATAGGATTAACCCAACCAATTTTTCCGACTTTTTGCATTTTTCTGAAAGAATAACTTTTAGATTCTAATCCAGTTCCGATTGAAATAATAATCATATCGTTAACTGCAGGATGATTTGGCTTCTGATGATTTTTTAAAACTTCAGCAAAAGGAATTTTTCTGGCTTCTGCATACGCACAAAGTGCAGGATTATTGGCAAACATTCCACCATCAATTAAGCTGAATATCTGTCCGTACATTGATTTAATTTGAACGGGAGTAAAGTAAGTAGGTGCTGCTGAAGTTGCCCTGCAGACATCTTTTACATAAAAGTTATCGGTACTTAAGTGAGCTTTCCAGGAATTAAATAATTTAGCTTTTCTTTTTTCGATATCGTAGCTCGTAATCAGGCAGGGTTTTATCAATTCTTTCAATTCTAAGTTTCCAAAAAAATCGTTTAAGTTTTTTTCAAGGGCTTCCTGAGATATTTTTTCATTAAAAAGTCCGTAAGGGTTTACAAGTCTCTCCCAAAAAGAAACCTGAAAAATATCTCCACCTTTTTCAGAATAGAGCTCCAAACCTTTTTGAATGGAATGCTTTGCTTTTCTCTGTTCGTCAGGACATAAAATGATTGATGCAATTAATGCTCCTGTGCTGCTTCCTGCAACAAAATCAAAATAATCTCCTAGCTTGGCACTTGCCCTATCGTGAATCTGAAGTTGCTCTTCAATATAACGCAAAATAATACAGGTAATAATGCCTCTTATTCCTCCTCCGTCTAAAGAAAGGATGGTAATTTTTTTCATTATTTCTACTGTTATTTTGGTAAATCAAGGATGGTATTGGAAAGCGACAGAGTTTGACGTATTTTAATTTCTATAGGATATTTATTTTTAAAATAAGACATATCCATCTTTATCCATTTTCAACTTTATAAGAGTCCTCCAACTCGATTTTACCATTCCTTTTTTTGTTGGAATCTTCTTTTTTTCAAAGTGTGGAAGATCTTTAAAAGTTTTCCAGTTTCCTCCCCAATCCCAACCATGTCTGGCAAAAATCTTTACGCACTCATACCAATCTGCAACACCATCATTATCCCAATCTTTTGCAGTATCCCAGCTTGCCGCTTTTCCGTCAATAATTAAACACATGTCAACGGCCAATCCATAATTGTGAATACTTTGTCCGGCCTTTGCATTGGTCACTTTTTTTCCGGAAGTAATTCTTCCTATTGCATATATTTTTTCCTGTTCTTCAAAACTTCTAAGCCCTTGGGTAATTCTGATTTTTGCTTTTCCTGTTAATGCTTCATCACATTCTTTAATAATTTGTTTCATTTCCTCTCTTACAAAAGGATGCAGTTTTTCAATTCTTTGTAGTGTTACTTTGTCCATAATTTTAAAAATTTAATTTGCTTCTGAGGCAAATGTATTATTGGTATGCGACAAAAGTTGACGTGTAAAAGAAATTAAAATCAAAGGCGTAAAAATAACCAGTTTCAGAGCATTTGAAAAGGAAGAAAACTCAATTTTTGATTTTACTTCCAACGGCGAAATAATGTATTTTGCAAAACTTCTTTTTATGATGCTGTAGAATGGAATGTGATTCATCAGATTTAAAGATTTGACAGAATGGATGATTTTGAAAGAATGAGAAAAGATAATAATGGATCAATCCCAAAATCTTGGGACTAGACAAAAAGTTTTGATAATCTGAATAAAAAAAAGCTCTAAAACCTATGTTTTAGAGCTTTTATGCGATCCGGACGGGACTCGAACCCGCGACCTCCGCCGTGACAGGGCGGCATTCTAACCAGCTGAACTACCGGATCTTTTTCAATGCCTGAAGAAGTATCTTCCTTTATTGTGGTGCAAAAATACAACTTTTTTACAACCTTGCAAACTTTTAGAAATAAAAAATGCTTCCCATAACGGAAAGCACTCATTATCAAATGATTTTTTTATAAGTGTGCGCTTAATTTCTCAGCGATTACTTCTTTTGGAGTTACTCCAACCAATTTATCTACTACCTCACCGTTCTTGAAAATAAGAACTGTAGGGATATTTCTGATTCCGTATTGCATAGAAATTTCCTGATTGTTGTCTACATCTACTTTTCCTACTACAGCCTTTCCTTCAAAATCTGCTGCTACTTCTTCGATGATTGGTCCTAAAGTTCTGCAAGGTCCACACCATACTGCCCAAAAGTCAACCAATACCGGTTTGTCTGATTTTAAAACCGTTTCTTGAAACGAGCTGTCCGTAATTTCTAAAGCCATTTTTTTATCTTTTAATGATTAATATACTATTTAATTTTCTGAGTCAAAATTACCATTTTAAAATGAAAAGCCTATCTATGCTCAACATTTGTATTTTCTATAACGAAATCTTTAGAGATTTCTTTCAAAGCACTTACGAAAACATCGATATCTTCTTTTGTCGTCATATGGCTGAAAGAAACGCGCAAAGGAGTGCAATTATCCATCTCATCTTCAGAAAGCACCATCATCATTACCATAGAAGGTTTTGACGCTCCTGAAGAGCATGCACTTCCTTGAGAAACGGCAACCCCTTTCATATCTAACTGTAATCCGATTAAAGGATTTTTGTAAGGTAGTAAAAGGCTTACCACAGTGTATAAACTGTTATCAGCTTCCGAGCTTCTCCCGTTAAATTTTATCCCTGAAATTTCTGCAGACACTCTGTCAATGGTATATTGTTTAATATCCTGCATATGCTGCGTGTAAGCTTCCATATTATTTAATGAAAGTTCCAAAGCTTTGCCTAAACCTGCGATACCGGCAACATTTTCTGTACCTGCTCTCAAGCTTCTTTCTTGAGGACCGCCTGTAATAATACCTTTTAAGCCACTTGCTTTTCTGATAAACGCAAAACCAATCCCTTTAGGACCGTGAAATTTATGAGCACTGCAAGATGCGAAATCAACAGGAATATCTGAAAAATCTAGATTCATGTGCGCCATCGTCTGAACGGTATCCGAATGGAAAAGCGCATTGTTATCTTTACACAACTGTGCAATTTTTTTGATGTCAACAATATTTCCGATTTCGTTATTGGCATGCATCAAGCTTACCAATGTTTTTTTATCTGAACCTTTAAGTAATTCTTCTAATTTAGCTAAATCAATATCACCTTTTTCGTTAGGACGAATGTAAGCAACCTCAACTCCTTTTCTGTTTTTCATATCCAGAATACTCTCAGAAACACATTTATGTTCCATAGGAGAGCTTATGATTCTCTCAATACCAAGATGCTCAACACTCGATTTGATAATCATATTATTAGATTCTGTACCACAAGAGGTGAAAATAATTTCAGCCGGAGTTACATGTAGATAATCTGCAACCTGCCTTCTTACATTTTCTATAAGGATTTTTGCATCCTGACCAAAACTATGGGTAGAAGAAGGGTTACCGAAATTTATTTTCATCGTTTCAACCATTGCATCGATTACTTCTTCTGAAAGAGGTGTTGTAGCAGCGTTATCTAAATATATTTTATTCATTTTTAATTTGAAGATTTTAATTGTACTGAGGTAAATTGATAATTTGAAGGAACTGAGAAAATAAACCAAGGATTAGAAAGCATCTGAATTTCCATGCCACCCGATTCATACATCGGTATTTCTACATACAAAACATTATCTTTTACAGAAATACTCTTGATTTCATTTACTCTATGGTCACCTGACCTGAATGAACCTAGATTATACAGAATTACTTTTTTATCACTAGGAAATGTAGGGTATTTCATCACAGGCTCACTTCCTACTTCCACTAAAGAGGTACCCTGCATAGATTTTATTGCATTCTGAAACTCCTGCTCATTTTTTATGATGACAAAACCAGACTGTTCTGCTCCACCCTGCGATTCAGATTTTATAATTTCGGCTTTATTCTGCATGGGTTCAGATTTTTTTGCATTAGTGCTTGTGCAACTCATTAGGGTTGCAAAACAAAAAATCAGCAGTTTATTCATTTTACTTTTATTAATCCTTCAAAATTAATGAAAAAATTGGTAATGACCCTCATTTGCCCATTTCAGCATTGGCTTATCTCCGGAAGTATCTCCGAACGCTATGATTTTATCATACTTATCGTCTGAAATTTCTTTTTTTATGCGCTCCAATTTCTCTTCTCCGTTGCAGTTTTTACCTATAAAGTTACCTGTAAAAACCCCATTTTTGAACTCAGCCTTTGTAGAAATAAGATTCATCTGTAATTTGTCGGCAAAAGGTTTAGTCCAGATATCAAGAGATGCGGTCACCATAAGACTGCGTGTATTTTGTCTATCTATATTTTTTATAAAATCTAAAGCATTCTCTCTTACGATTTTAGGATAATGTTCCTCAAAAAACTGTTTAGACTTTTCTTCAATTTTAGACTGAAGCTGACCTTTCAACACAGAACCAATAAAACTTTTCTTTACTTTTTCAGTTTCTGCCAATTTTAGTTTCAATAAAATAAAAAGAGGAATATGTTTCAAAAATTGAACCCGAAATTTGGATGGATTGTAAAATTTAAGATACATAAACATGGTATCTTTATAAGTGATAGTTCCGTCAAAATCAAAACAATACAGTTTTTTCATATTACAATTAAAGCTTTAATTTTTTAAATATAAACTCAGGAATATTTCTGATGATTAACATAATAACGCCCCAAATTGGTAAAACGTATGCGACATTCTTTTGCTTTTTGAATGCCTTATAAATACAATCAGCCGCCTGTTTTGGTGTTGCTGTTAATTTTGGGTTTAAAGGCAAACCTTCCGTCATTTTTGTTGCCATAAAACCAGGTTTCACGGTTAAAACATGTATTTTTTTATCAAAAAGATAATTACGAAGTCCGCTTAAATAGGCTGTAAATGCTGCTTTTGCGCTTCCATAAATAAAATTACTCTGTCTTCCTCTATCTCCTGCAACTGATGATAAACCGATAATTGTTCCTGACCTTTTGCTTTCAAATTTTTGCGCAAAATAATTCATCACAGGAACTAATTTTGAATAATTGATGTCAATAATTCGCTCTGTATTTTTATTGTCATACAAGGCATCTTCAGTGCTTTCACCCAGATAACCTGTTGCACAAAACAAGACATTTGAATTGATATGGTCAAATTCAAAATAGTTGATATCTTTGGTCAAATCGAGCTCAACAATTTCAGATTGCTGCAAAAATTTCACATCGATATGCTTTGCAAAACGTTCCGTTGCTTCTTTGTTTGAGGTAAAAAGATAGATTTTTTCATATTTTTCGCCTTCCTGCAAAGCTTTTTCCACAAAAGCCTGCGCTACTTCAGATGTACTTCCGAGAACTATCATTTTACTTATTATTTAAGATTCTTTTGTGCTGTAAAGACACAAATTTTGAGCTTTCTACATTTTTAAGATAATCGGTCAGCGAAGACTTGCTCATACTGTCTTTGGTAAGATAAATTCTCCCGCCAAAATCTTGCACAATTTGATCTAATTGACCGACCAATTTTTTAAGCTTAGAATTTACTTTAAAATCTAGCGCTAAAGTATAGCCTTCAATGGGAAAAGAATTATAGGCTTCAGGATTATTTTTTCCGAACAATTTTAAAACAGCTAGAAAAGAACCGTTCCCACTGTTGGCAATGGTTTCAAGAATTTTTTTCATTCCTTCTTTGCCATTTTCTTTCGGAATCACCATTTGATATTGGATGAAACCTGATTTACCGTAAATTTTATTCCAGTCACTAATCGCATCTAATGGATAGAAATACGTTTCGTAATCAATAATATTTTTAAGCTCTTTTTTTGCCTGTTTTTTATAATATAAAAGATTAAAAAGCTTTACAGTAAGAGTATTCAATACAAATCCTGGGAAATAAAACGGAACAGTAGGAGAAAACTTTTTCTTTAATCTCAGTGGTTTTTTTGAGAATTTCTGAGGAAGCTCGTGCGCAAAAGCATGCTCACCTCTCATCAAAATACTTCTTCCTATATTATTTCCTTTTTGCAGACAGTCAATCCACGCTACAGTATAAGTCCAGCTTTCGCTTTCTTCAAATAATGTGAATATTTCGTCTAAGTTTTCAGCTTTAATACTTTCCTGACGAATGTAGGCGGTTTCGATATTTTTAAGTTTAAATCGAGCGGAAAGAATAATTCCTGTAAGTCCCATTCCACCGATTGTTGCATAGAATTTTTCGGAATTTTCTTCTTTTGAACAGGTAATGATATCCCCATTCTCTGTCATTAATTTAAAATCCAGTACATATTCTGAAAAACAACCTTCCGAATGATGATTTTTTCCGTGTACATCTGAAGCAATTGCTCCACCTACAGAAATCATTTTTGTACCGGGAGTTACGTAAAGAAAATATCCCTGTGGAACTGATATTTCTAAAACATCAGACAACAAAACACCCGATTCGCATTCTATAATTCCGTTTAATCGGTCGAAACTGATAAATTTATTTAGTTTTTTAGTAGAAAAAATACTTTCTCCCAAAGAAGCATCGCCATAACATCTTCCGTTTCCTCTTGCAATCACCTCGTTATGATTCTGTACAAACTCTTTTATCTTTCTGAAGCTATCTTCAGACTTCATTTCTTTTTCTACAATGGGGAAATTACCCCAGTTTGTAACTTTTTGTATGAAATTTGGCTTCATAGATTACAGTAAATTAAAATTAAGAATACTGTGTTTAAAATAAATTAATATTAAAAACGATATCACCCACAAAACGAGTGTTATCTGAATATATCGGTCTCTATATAAAATTTTTGTAGGAGATTCTGTACGATTATAAACCAATGTCTGTTGCAAATATCTTAGAAATGCAAAAACAACAAATATGACAGTATAAAAAATACTGGAATGTGATTTTTGCTGAACTTCAGGCGAAAGGGTAAACATGAGATAACAAATAATCGCCAAAGTCACAGAAATAGAAAGTGCAATATCTGCAAACTGTACATTATAACCATCTAATGCTTTTCTTGTCTTGCCCGAAACCTGCGCATTAATAAGTTCTCCCCTACGTTTTCCTATTGCTAAAACCAATGCTAAAACAAAAGTCAGCAACGTTGCCCACTGCGAAATAAAAATTCCAGTGATGTAACCACCAGCCTGTACACGAAGAACAAAACCAATGGCAATGATAAAAATATCAACAATCGGAACGTGTTTCAACTTGAAGGTGTATGCAATATTCATCACAAAATAAAATACGATGATGAAGGCAAATTTCCATATTGGACGATGAAAGTAGAATTGCGCAAATAGAACAAGTGCAACATCTACGATAATTAAACCAATCAGAATGCTGATTGCCGTTTTCTTTGATATAGCGCCACTCGCAAGCGGACGTTTTCTTTTTTCGGGATGCTTTTGGTCTGCTTCAATATCGTTATAATCATTAAGAATATAAACAACACCTGCTGCCAAGGAAAATATGATGAATGCAAAAATACTTTTACTAAGTAAATCTAAGTTTTTAACATTACCAGAGAAAAAAAGCGGAACGAAAACAAAAAGATTTTTTACCCATTGTTCTACCCGAAGTAACTTTAAATATTTCTTCATTTATGTGGTTTCGATTGCAAAAATACTGATTTTACGAACAAAAATTAGCCATAAAAATACAAAAAAAACCGCCAAAGCGGTTTAAAAAATAATATTTATATGTTAAATGACTATTGACCTTGTTGAGCGTCATTAATCATTTTCTCATTTGCAGTGATTGCAAACTCTACTCTTCTGTTTTTAGCTCTTCCTGCATCGGTATCATTTGATGCAACTGGCATAGACTCTCCTTCACCTGAAGCGAATAATCTGCTAGCAGCAATTCCTTTAGAAATCAAATAAGATTTCACAGAATTGGCTCTTCTTTCAGATAACTTTTGGTTGTAATCA
Organism: Chryseobacterium turcicum; assembly: GCF_021010565.1. Lineage (NCBI taxonomy): Bacteria > Pseudomonadati > Bacteroidota > Flavobacteriia > Flavobacteriales > Weeksellaceae > Chryseobacterium > Chryseobacterium turcicum. The sequence goes on along the minus strand of NZ_JAJNAY010000001.1, from coordinate 1,203,048 downwards.
TCTGCCCCTTTGCTATCGGTATGCCCGTAAATATTGATGTTTGTATCTGGATTATCTACTAAAACTTTAGTTAATTTATCAAGATTTGTTTTAGCAAGTGCTGTAAGCTCTGATGAATCGAATGCAAAAGTAACAATACTTTCATTCATTGTGATTTTAATACCATCTCCTACTCTTTCTACTTCAGCACCGGGAAGAGTTTCTTTAATATCTTTGGCTTGTTTATCCATTTTGTTACCGATAACGTTACCTGTAACTCCACCGATAATACCACCTAAAACAGCTCCTAAGGCGGCATTTTTACCTTTACCTACATTATTCCCCAATATACCACCAATTACGGCTCCTGAAGCCGCACCAGCTGCAGTACCTCTTTGTTGGTGATTAGAATTTTGCACTGCTTCACAACTTGTTAATAACAAAGCTGAAGATAAAAATAATGCTGCTATATATGTTTTGTTAAATTTCATCTTAAAATATTTTTTTATTATTATTTAGTGTAGTCCATTCCTGTTCTTTCGAAATTGTAAACCACTTTTATAGAATTACCTTCAAATGGAACATTTTGCTCTAAAGAAAACTGGTCTGTTGTAGAATTAATTACATTCAAAGTATATCCTGCTGTATTTTGCTTAGCCTTTGTACCGTCTGCAATTTTTTTGAATGTGAAAACATTACCTTTAATATCAACCTTTATGGGCTGTATTACATTAGGGCAAGAACCACCACCGTTTAATGTATAAGAACCTGAATAATTATTGGGTATAAACCTCCAGTGACTTCCTACAAAACACTGTGCATCTGCACCTTCGTCAAAAGGTTTGATTTTGTAAGTCTTATCGTAATTGATGCTTACAATCTGCCAATCACCTTTCATTTTTAGAAATTCTGATCTTACCGCTTGTGCATCTTTAGCTTTATTGACTGTGGAACAAGACACTGCAAAAAGTGAGGTTCCCACTATACCTGCAAGTAATAGCTTTTTCATATTGTAGTTTTATTATTTTAACATTAAAGATAATACAAAAAACCGTGCCAAATTTTATTTATTTCAAAAAAAATAAAGCCTGAAAAACTCAGGCTTTATTTAAAATTATTTTAATCTATCTGATTATTATTTCTTTACAGATTTCTTAGCAGGTCTTGATTTTTTTACCGCTTTTACTTTTACAGTATTCGATTTTCCGTCGTAGAAATTGTTATACGCATACTCCGCTGCTTTTTTCACGTCGATTACACCACCAGCCTGAGATTTTTCTCCAAACTCGTTTTCTGAGCTCAAGTTGCTTGTTTTCACAAGAGCTTCAATAATCTGTGCTGGTTTAAGATTTGGCATGTAAGCCAACAACACTGCCGCTGCTCCTGCTGCTACTGGTGAAGCCATAGAAGTTCCCTGTTGATAACTGTATTCGTTAGTAGGAACCGTAGAATAAATCTCTTCTCCTGGAGCAAATACATTCACCATTTTTTTATTGTAGTTTGAAAAATCTGCTCTCAACTCATTATTTCTGTTGGTACTAGCACCTACAACCATTACATTATTCACAAAAGGTGCTTCGTCTGTAATATTTTTAAAATTGGTAGGATACGCTAAATGCTCAGCAACATCTTCATTTTCGTTTCCGGCAGCTTTTACCAATAATACTCCTTTATCCTGAGCATATTGAAAAGCATCCCATACTACATTTTTACCTGGAGAAACAGGTTTTCCGAAACTCATATTCAAGATTTTTGCTCCGTTGTCTACTGCATATCTTATCGCATTGGCAACATCTTTATCTCTCTCATCACCATTAGGAACCGTTCTTACCGACATGATTTTTGCAACTCTTGATGCCACACCATATTGTACTTCTTTACCTTGTGGTAAACCAGCAATAATTCCGGAAACGTGTGTTCCGTGTTCTGCATCAGGACCTTGATAATGGTTGTTCCCATAGATTTTTTCAGAATAATCATCATAATTATCCCCTACAATTTCTGCTCTTGGGTCGTAATTAATATCATATTGTTTTGCCATTGGACCAAAGTAATCTAACGCTCCTTTCATCTGCTCTTTCAGCATAGATTCTACTTCTGCAGGAGTTTTTCCTGTGAATGCAGGGTCTTTAGCAATATTATTAAGAATTTCTAACGCTACCGCTTCAAGTTGAGTAGAAGGTTTTTTATTTTTAAGAGTTTCAGCATTTAAAGGTTGACCTCCTAAAATCGCAACCATTGAAGGAATCGCTTCATTAATCATTGTATAACGCTGAAAGCTTTGTCTCGCATCCACACTTTTTTTAGTAAAAAGCTCTTTAGACTTCATGTACATTGCAAATTCTTCTGGCATTTTTGCCTGATTTGCTTTGTTTTGAGTAGAATTATCACCTTCAAAAACTGGTTTATATTTTGCAACAACTCTAGTAACCTCCATATTATCTATACCGATATCACCATTTTTTCCTCCTATAAAATTCCATCCGTGAATATCGTCTATGTAGCCGTTTCCATCATCATCTTTACCGTTATTGGGAATTTCATTAGGGTTTTTCCACATATTGTTAATCAACCCAGGATGATCTACCTGAACTCCGCTATCCAAAACACCAACAACTACTGTTTTAGGTTTTAGACCTTTTGATTCTAAAAACTTGTAGGCATTTTCTGTATTAACACCATAAACTTTTGTTGTAGCAAAATCTTTATGATACCAAGTCATTAAATCTTTATCTTCTTTTGGATCAACTGCAGGAGTTTTCTGAGCTGATGAATAAGTAAAGCCTGCTAAAAAAACTGCGGCCAACATTACCTTTTTCATATGTAGAATTTATTTATTTAATAATCGTCTATAAAAGCAATATCTATCGGTATTTTACCAATTATAAGGCTTTGTTTTGATTATAATTTTTTAATATTTTTAATATAAGTCATCGATTCTGGTCCTTTGTTACAAATAAGATCTATAATCGACAAATCATTAAAAAATCCTAGTTTATCGGTGAATGTTTGATAATACTCATCCATGTCGTATTCTGAAGCTGTTTTTGCCGAAAACTTTTCTCGGAAATTTACTTCTTTAGGATTTTTGATATATTCTTCATTCAAAGAGTATGCCTTTTCCGTTTTTAAAATATCTAAAATGATCTGAATACTTTTTATATTAAAATCTAAAAGAAATTTCTCTTGATTATCGAAAATCTTCTTCAACTTATCTTCATAATATTCAAAATATGGCGAGCCTTGGTAAACTGTTTTAATAGATTTCCAATGAAGTCTTGGCCAGTCTTCTCTATAAGAGATTTCGGTATTTTTAAACTCGCGACTACCATTATGATTGACAGGAATAATTAATGACAATTTCCCATTGGCTCCATAAATATTGGTACGGTTTCTAAAGGTTTGCTTTGGGAAACTTTCATACTGCTCAAATATCACTTCATTTTCAGCATTCAAAAATTCTGAAAACCATGAAATAGGTGGTAAATAAAATACCGGTAATAATATATTTTGCATAATCATTATATAGAAAAAATGAAGTATTTTTTCAAATACTTCATTCATTTATTTTTTTATTTAATTATATTTCGTCTTCTTTTTTCTTTCCGAATAATTTCATGAAATATTCCCAACCAAAGAAAAGAACTAATATCATCGCTGCAATCCACCAATAAGAAGTTTTGTTGGCTTCTCCGGTATTGGTTGCTTTAAACATTCTGTCCCAACGAACTTTGAATGGTGCTTGATATGTTGATCCGTTATCACTAAATGCACCTTGCAAACTCATCCATGTAAACATTGGTTTTCCTACAATATTTTCTTCAGGAACAAAACCAAAGAATCTCGCATCCAAAGAAGCATCTCTGTTATCTCCCACCATCATATAATAATCCTGCTGAATCGTATATTGGTTGGTTTCTTTTCCGTTAACGAAAATTTTTCCGTTTTTGTTTTCTAATGAATTATGCTCATAGTTTTTAATAATCCACTGATATTCTGGCAAAGTATTTTCATTAAGCGTAACGACATCCCCCTTTTTAGGAATTTTTAGAGGTCCATATTGATCCTGATTCCATCCGCTATTGATAGGGAAAATAGAATTTGTTGTGTCTATTTTAGTTCTTGCTTCATCTCTGTAAGCAATTGCTAGTTCTCCTTTAGGCTGAATGTCTTCCTTCATTTCAATTACCTGAGGAAGCTTTTTGATTTCTGCAGCCATTTTATCAGTTAATCCCTGAAATGCATAAACAAACCCATTACCATTTGGAATTTCCTGTACAGGTAAAAAACCAAAAATATTGTATAATCCCGGAATATCAAGTTGGCTACCTGTAGTGACAATATATCTGTGCTGAACTTCCTGATCACCTAAAACAGTTTCCGGTTTGTTATTAACAAAAAGTCTTCCGTTTCTCATCTCAAAAGTATCTCCTGCAACTGCAACCAATCTTTTCACATATGGATCAGCTCTGTCAAGTGATGTATGCACAGAATCTCTTGGATAATTGAAAACAACAATATCATTTCTTTGAGGTTTGCTGAATTGGAAAATTCTTTCGTAAGGTAATTTTACCGCTTCAACATAAGATTTAGGATCGTCTTTAGGATTACCAGGTTCGCCAGTATCCATAATTGTTCCTTGTAAAAAAGGAATGGCTACAGGACGCATCGGTAATCTGTAACCGTAGCTCCATTTATTTACAAAAAGGAAATCTCCAACCAATAAAGTTCTCTCCATTGATCCGGTAGGAATTCCGAAAGGCTGTGTTACAAAAACGTGAATAATCGTTGCAAAAACAACTGCAAAAGTGATTGATCCCATAAAGGTATCTTTCTTTTGTGCGTTTTTCTCTTCTTCTGTTAAATATAAATCATTTTCATCCTCAAGCTCGGTATCTTTAGAATAATTTACCGTTGCCATATAAATAAACGGCAAAATAACCGTCAACAATTGATCTTTGAATAGGCTTTTTCCAAATTTTCTCATTAAATACAAATGAAAAACACTCATCATAATAGGTCCTACAATGGGTAGATATGACAAGATTGCCCACCATTTAGGGTGTTTCGTTTCTTTAAGTATAATGAAATAATTATAGAAAGGGATAAATGCGAATACCGGATTATACCCTAATTTCTTAAACAGCTTCCAAGTGGAAATCCCCATCAATACTGATAAAATGAGAACATAAACTGTGTACGTTAAAAAATAATTCATAAATTTTTGTGCCTAATCTGTAATTATAAATGATTAATGATAAGCGATAAATGTTGATAGATTCACTATTGACAATTCACCATTCAGTCTTATTAGTTTGCAATGTAGGGATTTTGTTACAAATCTAGAGTCCTAAAACATCTTTCATTGTAAAGTTTCCTTTTTTATCTTTAATCCATTCTGCAGCAACGACAGCTCCCAAAGCAAAGCCGTTTCTGTTGTATGCTTTATGTTTTATTTCGATTTCGTCTACTTCACTTCTGTAATACACAGAATGCGTTCCCGGAACTTCATCTTCACGGATTGCAAAAATACCCAATTGTTTTTCCTTAGTTTCCTCAAGCTTCCAAGCATCATATTTTGCATTGTTCTTGATGATTCCTTCTGCCAGAGAAATAGCTGTTCCACTTGGTGCATCCAATTTGTGGATGTGATGAATCTCTTCCAACTGACAAGAATATTCATCGACATTTTTCATTAAATCTGCCAATTTTTCGTTTAAAGCAAAAAATAAATTAACGCCTAAACTGAAATTTGAACCATATAAAAATGCAGTTTCGTTTTCTACAGCCAATTGTTCAACTTCAGCTTTTCTTTCCAGCCAACCTGTTGTTCCACAGATTACCGGAATTTTATTTTCAAGACAAGCTTTAATATTATCAAAAGCAACCTCAGGAAGCGAAAACTCAATCACCACATCCGGATGATTAAGATTTTCAGCGGTCGGAGTTTCTTTCAGTCGGGCAACGACTTCATGACCTCTTTTTAAGGCAATCTCATCAATTATCTTCCCCATTCTTCCGTATCCTACTAATGCTATTTTCATAAAATTTTGAAACTTATTATCTTACTATTTATTATCTTTTTCTAGAATCTGAAACTTAAAGCTAAGCCTGTTTTTGGAGGATTAGTATTAAATTCATCATAGATTACCGCAGGAGCTAATGTTAAATCTGGATCTTTACGACCTTCATACAAATGGGCATCTACCACAGCATCTACAATATTTAAAATATAGATTAATCCTGTAATGGCAATTGCATAATCTCTCTGTCTTTTCACTTTGTCTTGTGCGTTTCCCAATGCCACCTTATCAAAAGAAGGGTGTCTGTCTAGAAAGTCATTTTGAGCACCATTAAGTTTTGCAACATAATATTCGCGATACTTTTTATATTGATTTTCATTCCAGATAGCTATCCCTACTCCGGTTCCTACAGCTCCCCAAACAAGGGGCACTTTCCAGTATTTTTTATTGTACACCTGTCCTAATCCCGGCAAAACTGCAGAATACAGACCTGCTTTTGTAGGATTTAGCTTTTTTACTTTTAAAGAGGCTGGTGCATTTGCTTTTTCGATATCTGCAACCACTTTAGCTTCAGCCTGCGGTTTTACAGCAGGAATACTGTCTGTAGCATAATGCTCTAACCTGATGGTGTCTCTAGGATTGGTTTGTGAAAAAACCAGCCCTGAAGAAAGCAGAAAAAAAGAAAAAAGAATGTTTTTCATTTATTTAATGTGAGATAAAATATATTCCAGCTCATCTTCATTTTTAAAATCTAAAACAATCTTACCTCTTTTACCGGTTCCTGTTGTTTTTATCTCAACTTTTACATCAAGAATATCTGAAATCGCTTTTTGAGCTCTTTTATAATTGTTTGAAAGCTCAGCTTTTGCTTTTTTTGCCGCTGGAGATTTTGGATTTTTCAAAGCGGTAGCCGCTTGCTCAGACTGGCGTACATTCAATTTTTCTTTGATAATTAAATCAAATAAAACCTGCTGAAGCTCTTCATTTTCAAGACTGATGATTGCTCTCCCATGGCCTGCAGAAATTTCTCCGCTACGGATGGCGTTCTGAATATCCGGGCTCAATCTCAATAATCTAATTGAGTTGGTAATCGTACTTCTGTCTTTTCCTATTCTTTGGCTTAAGTTTTCCTGAGTAAGACCTATTTCTTCTAAAAGTCTGTGATACGTTAAAGCAATTTCAATCGCATCAAGATCTTCACGCTGAATATTTTCTACAAGAGCCATCTCAAGAAGCTCCTGATCATTTACCAAACGAATATATGCCGGAATACTTGTTAATCCTGCAATTTTACTCGCTCTGAAACGTCTTTCCCCAGAAATAATCTCAAACTTCTCCCCTTCTTTTCTTAAGGTAATAGGCTGAATGATGCCTAAGTTTGTAATCGACTGTGCTAATTCGTTTAAAGCTTTTTCGTCAAAATAAGTTCTTGGCTGCGTAGAGTTGGGATAAATATCTTCGATGGAAACCTCCATGATATTCCCAACAAACTTATCTGCGCCCTCATCAGTTGCTGTGTTGACCATAGCTTTGGATTCAGCACTTAAAATTGCTCCCAAACCACGTCCCATCACTCTTTTTCTATCCTTCATACTATGTTATTGGCTTATTTTTGATTTTAGTTTTTTACTAAATTTTCGTTATTCAACAATACCTCTTCTGCAAGCTGAATATATTGAATGGCACCTTTACTTTCAGCATCATAATTTAAGATACTTTCACCGAAACTTGGTGCTTCACTCAATCTTACGTTTCTGCTGATAATGGTTTCAAAAACCATCTCTGGGAAGTGAGAATTTACTTCTTCTACCACCTGATTAGAAAGTCTCAAACGGCTGTCGTACATTGTCAACAACAATCCTTCGATATCTAAATCTTTATTATGAATTTTCTGAACGTTTTTAATCGTATTTAAAAGTTTTCCAAGACCTTCCAAAGCAAAATATTCACATTGGATTGGGATAATCACAGAATCAGCTGCTGTTAAAGCATTCACTGTAATCAAACCTAAACTCGGTGCACAATCGATGATGATATAGTCGTAATCGTCTCTTATTTCCTCCAATGCCTTTTTTAACATATACTCACGATTCACTTTGTCTACCAATTCAATTTCGGCAGCTACCAAATCGATGTGAGAAGGTATGATATCTAAATTTGGAGTTGTTGTTTGCTGAATACAGAGTCTGGTTTCAACACTATGTTCCAAAAGATTATAGGTAGAATATGGCACTTCTTCCACACCAAGACCTGATGTTGCATTTGCCTGTGGATCTGCATCAATAATTAGGATTTTCTTTTCTAAAATACCTAATGCTGCAGCTAAATTTACGGCAGTAGTAGTCTTTCCTACTCCACCTTTCTGATTAGCGATACCTATAATTTTTGCCATTGCTCAAACTTTAAGCCTCAAAAATACACTTTTTTCTCTGCTCTTGGGGAATGACTAAAATGAAAATAGAGTTAAAATATTGTTAATAAGAACTTTATACATTAAAAAAATTATCCACAAAAATAAATTTTTGTGGATAACTATTGAGATTCGCGTTTAAGATATTTAATTATCAAATTTCATGGTGATTGGAAACTTAAAATAACTTCTTACAGATTCCCCTTTTTTATTTTTGCCCGGCTCCCATTTTCCTTTTACAGCTTTAATGGTTCTGATTGCTTCTGCATTGAAAGAAGCATCTTTTCCGTTGGTTTTAATATCTGAAATGGTACCGTTTGTTTCTACAATAAAAGTAACTGTGGTAGAAACACTACCTTCCTCTTGAAAAGCAGAAACATCAAACTTATTCATCACTTTATTTCTGAAAGCATCAATACCTCCTTCGAATTTTGCGCCTACGCTTAATTCAGTCTCAATTTCATTTGGGTCTTTTACTATAGCCGGTGGAACAACTCTTGGTGGAACCACAGTTCCAGGACCTGAAATCACACTTGTAGGAACATTAATTCTTGGAGCAACCGGAGCATCAAAATCATTTTTCACTCCTGCAATGGCATCTTCGGGAATATCTGTTACGATATTACTTTCGTCTGCATTTTTCGTAGGAGTTACCACTTGTGAATCGAACTGTTTTACACTTGGTGGTGGAGGCGTAACAGTTTGTGGAGGTAAAACTACTTCAACTGGCGGATCAACAGGATCAATCATATCAATATCAGGAAATTCACAAACTGTTGTAATAGTTCCACTTCCTCCTCCATTAAAAGCAGAAATTACAGTTGGAATCATAGAAACCGCAGCCAATAAACCGACACCTATAAAAAATGCTTTGGTTAAGATTCTGTCTGATTCCGTTCTTAATGCATATGCCCCATACGCTTTGTTCCGGTTTTCGAAAAGGATTTCGTTCAGTCGAAATTCCTGGTTGTGTTCTAGGTGTTTCATCACTATAAAATTAAAATTGTTACTATATAGATTATCAGTTTTCAATACTATTTGAAATAATCTTTGAAACAATATCAAAATATTTGCCAAAATTTTATTAAAAAATTACTTTTATAGAAAAATGAGTGTTAAAGTTTAAATTTTAACTATTTATTGAATATTGTTTTAGCTGGAAGATGGGAGCTTGAGCATAGAATTTTAAACAACTATAGACTACTTATCAATCTATTGATAAGCCCGTTACGATAAATAAAAATTCTTTTAGACAAGCAGATAAACTTTCGTCTTCTGAAAGTGATAAAAACTTGGATAAAATCTTCAATTTGGTGGTTTAAAAAACTAATCCTCTCTTTTTTGACTATACTTTGAAACAAAAGACCACTTCCCTAGCCCAGATAGCAACGGTTACCCCGCAACAAGCGATGGGAAAGTCGGAGGGGTTTGGTGCTGGAGCGTTATGGAGTGAGGAGTATGAGTGGATAGCTGGAAATAGCTTCTTGAAAATGAGTAATGAGTAATTAGTAATGAGTGATAAATGATAATGACAAAAAAAGAGACTATCGATTGACAGTCTCTTTGATTTATGTGAAAATAATTTTCTTAGAATAATTCTTTTCTGATGATGTTCTGACTTCTTTCAGGACCTACAGAAACTAAGTAAACGTTGATTCCCAAATACTTTTCGATAAACTCGATGTATTGCTGAGCCGTTTCTGGAAGTTCGTCGTAGCTTCTAGCTTTTGTGATATCTTCCGTCCAACCTGGTAATTCTTCGCAAATTGTCTCGTAATTGTATAATTTCTCTGTTGAAGAAGTGAAATAATCGATGATTTTTCCGTCTTCAGTTTTGTAATGTGTTACGATTTTAAGGTTTCCAATCCCGGTAAGAACGTCTAATTTCGTAATTACTAAGTTATTGATACCGTTAATCATACAAGCATGCTTCAAAGAAACAAGGTCTAACCAACCTGTTCTTCTTGGCCTTCCTGTAGTTGCTCCGAACTCACCACCGATTTGTCTGATTTTCTCACCCAATTCGTTGTCTAATTCAGATGGGAAAGGTCCGTTACCAACTCTTGTACAGTATGCTTTTGCAACACCGATTAAGTTTTTAAGCGCCGTTGGTGGAACTCCTGCTCCTGAACAAACGCCTCCTGTAGATGGAGAAGATGAAGTAACGTAAGGATATGTTCCGAAGTCGATGTCTAGCATCAACGCTTGCGCTCCTTCGAATAAAACGTTTTTACCATCTCTGATCGCCTCGTTTAACTCAACTTCGGTGTCAACAATTCTGTGTTGAAGCTGTTTTCCGATTTCTAGATATTCGTTGTAAATTTCTTCAACGTCTAACGTTGGTTTTCCGAAATATTTTTCAAAAAGAGAATTCTTAATTTTTAAGTTTTTCTCGATTTTGTCTCTTAAAATCTCAGGATTCAGAAGGTCTACCATTCTGATTCCCACTCTTGCAATTTTATCTTCATAGCAAGGTCCGATTCCTTTTTTCGTGGTTCCGATTTGTGTTCCTCCGTGCTCTTCCTCACGGTAAGTATCCAAAAGAATGTGGTAAGGCATGATGACATGCGCTCTTCTGCTGATGAAAATGTGATCAGTTCTCATGTTTTTGCTTTCGATCTGATTCACCTCCTTAATGAAAGATTTAGGATTTACCACTACACCATTGGCAATGATACACTTCCCTTTGCACTGAAGAACTCCCGATGGAAGAAGGTGCAAAACGAATTTCTCTTCACCTACATAAACCGTGTGACCAGCGTTGTCGCCCCCTTGGAAACGCACCACATAATCTGATTTTGCAGATAAAACATCCGTTATTTTTCCTTTACCTTCATCTCCATATTGAAGACCTACAACTACGTAAGTTGACATATTTTACTTTTATTTTAGATTCATGCAAAATTACTTTTAAAAAATTGGGTGGGCAAATTTGTGATGGATTTTATTTTTTGGTGGGGTGGAAATCATGTGGTTAAAGTTGTAATTTTGATATCAAATTAGATTATATTTGAAAATAAATTATTAAAAAAACACCTTATGAAAAATCAATTAAAATTACAATCTGAATTGCGAAAAGGCGAAAAATCAGGTTTTATAAAAAACTTTAACCGCAAAAACTTCTTAACCAATCTTCACAAAAAACACTTAAAATAAAATGCAAAAAAACTCAAAAGATGAACTTTTAAAAATAGCCGATGAATATGTACTAAATAACGCTGGTGATTATGTTGAAGTTAGTTACACAGAAGATTATGATGAACTTTTCGTTTTCGGTTACCAAGCAAAGGATAAAAAGGTGAGACTTGTGGGACAAGGTCCAATAGTTTTAGTGAAAAAAGATGGAAGAATATTTGAATATGGAAGTGGTACAGGTGAGGAAGAAGCTCTTATTGAAGTAACCAATAAATTAAACCAAGAAAGATTAATAAGACTTTACTATAAAAATTATAATATTCAAAACGACAATTATAATCTAATAATTACTGATATATATAAATTAGACGAAGGTGAACATCTCAATGAACTAATAACTGTTTTATTAAGAAACAGAATTCAATATTTTACTCACGATGAAAATAATAAAATACGATTTCATTATTATACTAAAGAAAAATTAGAAGAAATACTAAAGCAGACACCCGCCAACTTAGGAAGATATTTTTGTTATAATCATTTATCTGATGCTCTTGTTGATCTTATGAAAACGAATGCTTATTTTAAGTGGACATTATCAGAAGTTAAATAATTATAATCATTAATTACCTATCTACCACAACACCAAAGATAATCACACCATGAAACCACACCGAAAATCAGGATACTTATCTACAACCACAGACAACCAAACTCAACTCTTTTACACTTTATTTTATCCCGAAGAAATTCCTGTAAAAGCAACTTTACAAATCGTTCACGGGATGCAGGAGCACAGCGGAAGATATGCCGAAATTGCAGAATATTTTGCCAATCGAGGATTTGCGGTGTTGACGTATGACCATTTAGGACACGGAAAATCGGTGAAAGACAAAAAAGATATTGGTTTTTTCCAGCTTAATACCCCTCATGAAAAACTGATTTCAGATGCCGAAAAAATAGGCAAATATTTGATGGAACAATATCCGGAGGTTCCTCATTTTATTTTGGGACATTCGATGGGTTCTTTTATTACGCGCTGTCTTCTTCAAAAAATGGGCAATCAATTTTCAGGTGCCATTATTTCAGGAACCGGCGGACCTTTAACGGGAATTAATTTAGTGAAAACCTACTTTTCATTAGCCAATAAAATAGCTCCTCAAAAACGTACTTTTTTCAATACCATTTTTAATATTGTCAACAATAAGCAATTTAAAAAAGATAAAGATTTTAGCGATACAAGTTGGCTTAGCCTGAATCCGGCCAATAGAAATGCTTTTTCTGAGGATGAACTTTGCGGAATTCCGTTTACCAACAATGCTTTTTATGCGTTATTCAGTGTTTACAAAAAAGCAACGGCGAGAAATTGGGCACAAACCATCCCAAAGTCCTTCCCTTTTCTTTTTGTAAGCGGGCAAAATGACCCTATCGGAGATTTTGGAAAAGGCGTGACAAAGACCGTTGAGAATTTAAAGCTTGATGGTTTCAAAGACGTAGAAATGAAAATCTATCCCGAGATGCGCCATGAAATATTGAATGAAGAAATCAGAGAAAATGTTTTGAATGACATTCATCAATGGTTATTGAAATTTTTATAACAAAAACAACTTCAGTAGTAACAAATCGAGAAGCTATTGAAGTTATTTTTATTTTAAAGCCTTTTTAAGATTTATAAATTTAAATTCTGTAAGATTGAGTTTTGATTTTTTTTCAATCATTTTTTATAAAATTCTCGCAAATTGCACAGATTTAGCAGATTAAAAACATAGAAATTAATCTGCTTAACCAGCAAAATCTGCGAGATAAATTAATTTCAATAAACAAAGATGAATCAATAGATTGATTTTTATAAAACACTCGCTTCATTCAAGCTTCATCAGCGACATTGTCGCCATTCTTTGCTCCCTAAAATAATAAGTTTAAAAAATTAAATCTTTGCGTGATAAAAGATTTCACTCAATTATTAAGATTATCCTAGAACAATCTCTTTACCTATTCCAATCTCATTTAAAAATACCTCATCATGCGAAATCACCAACAAAGTTCCATGATAATCTTTAATAGAATTCGTCAGAATTTCCACATTTTGAAGGTCTAAATTATTTGTCGGTTCATCAAGAATCATCATATCTGGCGTTTTGTTACTGATGGAAAGTCCGCACAGTAGCAATCTCAAACGTTCTCCGCCACTCAGAACATCGCACTTTTTGTCCCAGGTTTTTTTTCCGAATAAAAATCTTGACAACAAAGTTTTCACTTCAGATTCCAGCATCGCATTATCGTTGAATTGCTCTGCAAATTCGTGAACACTTGCATTTCTATCAATCAAAGAATATTCTTGGTCAATATAAATTATCTGAAAATCTGATTTCGAGATTCTTCCAATTGAAGGCTGTAAATCTCCCAACAACAATTTAATCAAAGTCGTTTTCCCTGAACCATTCGAGCCTTTAATCAAAATTCTGTCACCACTTCGGATTTCAAGATTGAGATTTTCTTTCCAAAGATTTTCATCATCATATTTAAAGTTAATTTCTTCCGCCGAAATCAAAATTTTCCCAGAATGCAGATTCGAATCATTAAAATTCACTTTCATCTGGCCTACATTTCTCACCGACGAACGCAAATCCCGCAAATCACCAGAAATATCATTGATTTTCTCGGCATGAACAGATTTCAACTTCGAAGAATTTTTCTCGGCATTATTCCGCAGCGTATTCATCATAATTCGCGCGACGCCCGATTTTTCCTGCTTTCCTTTTCCTCGCGCATCGAGTTTTTGTTTTCGTTCAATCGTTTCGCGCTCCTTTTCTTTGGCTTTTTTCAGCGCCCGTTCTTTAGAATGAATATCGTTTTCCAGGGCTTCGTTTTCAATTGCTTTTTGTTCAGCATAAAAATCATAATTTCCACCATACGTCGAAATTCCCTGATTACTCAGTTCAAAAATAGTATCAACCAAATTCAACAAAGTACGGTCATGACTTACAATCACAACGGTTGAATTTGTTTTTTCAATAAAATCATACAACAGATTTCTACCTTCCAAATCGAGGTGATTCGTAGGTTCGTCAAGTAAAATAATTTCCGGCTGATTGATTTGAATTCCCGCCAGAAAAACCTTTGTTTTTTGTCCACCACTCAGGCTTTCTAATTTCTGATTTAAGTCTAAATTTCCAAGTTTCCAATATTGTAAAGCTTGTTGGCAACGTTCTTCAATATCCCAATCGTCATTTAAAGTTTCAAAATAAATTTCATCCACTTCCCCATTCGTAATGTGTTGAAGAGCATTTAGTTTTTTTTCAATTTTCAAACATTTTGCGACCGTCAAATCATTCAAATTTCCAAACATTTGAGGAACATAAAAAATTTCTCCTTGAATATTGACATGACCTTCCAAAGGTTCAATTTCGTTGGCAATAATTTTCAGCAAGGTCGATTTTCCCATGCCGTTACTTCCGACCAAAGCCGATTTTGAATGAGTAGATATCGTTAAATTGATAGAATTAAATAGCAGATTCCCCGCAGGAAACCCAAAGGATATATTGTGTAGAAAAAGCATAATTTCTTTCTTTAATTAAGGTTAAAATGCAATAACATTTTCTGTTATTGTTGATTAAATCTGAAAGAAATTAAATTCTACATGTCTGAAATTTCGGGTTTTGTGAGTTGCAAAGATAATGATTATTTTTTAGAGCTATTTCCCGCTTTCCATTACAATCTTTTTTTTCAAAAAAGGATTTTCATTGCAATCGAGGCTAGGGTTTTAGTCCTAAATTTCATATTATTCGATTAAAAAAATGTAAAACCATCCATAAAAACTTTGAAAACAACACCACCCCGTCAAAAAATCGAAGATTTTTCGCCACCCCTCCAAAGGAGGGGAATTTTTCTTACGTTAAATCAAACCTCAATTTTATCCATTACCTGACGGAAAAGTCCTTTGATATGGTCGATTTCAGATTGATACATCGTCTTTTTTCGGCAGCCAAAATAAAGCGTATTTTCAAGTTTTTTTTCACCTTCCCAAATCAGTTTTACGTTGCCATTTTCAATTTCATCTTTGCATAAAAAGTTGGGAATTACTGCCAAACCGTTTCCACCTTTCAGACAACGGAGAATAGAGTTTAAATTCGGAACAATATAATTGGGTCGGAAATTGGGTTTATGTCCAAAATTCAACAACCAGAATTGAAAAAGATGTTCCATATCACCGGTTGTACCGTACCATTTTTCCTGTTTCAGCCAGTCTTCAATTTTTTGAAAATCTTTTGTTTTTAAAACCTCATCAAAACTTTCTTTATCGATGTTTTTACCACCAATTAAAATAATCTGTTCAGAAGAAAACGCTTCGTGTAAAATATTGGGTGACGTTCCTTTTTTCGGCGTGATAATTAAATCTAAAATCCCTTTATCCAGTTGGTCCAGCATTTCAGGATATTCGCCAAAGCTGATAATCAAATTAAAATCTAACGTCGAAACATATTGCTCTAACGTCGTCTGAAAAGTCTCAAAACACATTCCGACACTGATGGTTGGCGCGTGTTTTTCGGTAGATTTTTGAAAGTTTTTTTCAACCTCTTCCAATTTGGTTAAAGGTTCCGAAACCGCATTAAACAAGACTTTTCCTCTCTCAGTCGGCATCATTTTCCTTCCGGTTCTGTCAAATAATTTGTAGCCAACATACGCTTCCAAAGAACTCAAATGCAAACTCACTCCGGGTTGTGAAATGAAGAGAGAATCTGCAGCTCCGGTCAACGTTCCTGTTTTATAAATCGCTTTAAAAGTGCGGTACCATTCGAGATTTACCATGTTTTTTGTTTTAAAATGTAAATAGTGAATTCTGAATAGTCAATTTTCTTCAATTGTGAATTCCCCCATCATTCATCACTTATCACTTATCACTTATCACTTATCACTTATCAGAATAATAATACAAAGCTATGAATTATATTATTTTAATTATACAAAAACCCAACATAACTTTGCAGAGTAAAATTTAAACAATCATACAACAATGAAAAAAGTATTAATCATTAACGGTGGACAAAACTTCGGACATTCTGGAGGAAAATATAATCAGACAATCGCAGAAAACACATTAGAAGTATTAAAAAATTTCGAAAACATAGACGTAAAAATAACCAACGTAAGCGAAAATTATAACAAGCATGAAGAAGTAGAAAAGTTCGTTTGGGCAGATTATATTATTTATCACACTCCGATTTGGTGGTTCCAATTGCCTAATGGTTTAAAGAAATATATTGATGAAGTTTTCACAGCAGGCCACGCAAAAGGAATTTATATGAGTGATGGCAGAACTTCTGAAAATCCAAAAATAAATTATGGAACAGGAGGAATGTTGGGCGGTAGAAAATACATGATCACCTCAAGCTGGAACGCTCCCGAAACTGCATTTACCCTTCCCGGAGAATTTTTTAACGAAACAAGTGTCGATAACGGTGCATTATTTGGATTCCATAGAATGAATGCTTTTGTATCGCTAGAAAAAATGGAGAGTTTTCATTTCCATGATGTGGAGAAAAATGCGAACATCGAGCGCGATATGAAATTATACAGAGAGCATCTTACCACTGTTTTCGAAAAAGAATTAAAACCTCAATTCGTCTAATGAAAATCTATCTTACAGCAATCATAACAGCAAAAGAGGAACACAGAACCGAAGTTTTGGAAGTTCTTCAAAATATGGTAACAGAAACCGTGAAAGAAGAAGCCAACGAATTATATACGCTTCATCAGGGAATTGAAGATAAAAATCAATTTATTTTCTACGAAATCTGGAAAAATGAAGAAGGTTTGAAGTTACATAATGAGCAAGCCTATATTAAAGCTTTTGGAAATTTAGTTAATGAAAAATTACAGGAGAAACCTCAAATTTATTTAACTGAAATTATTTAAAAATTTAAACATTAAGGGAAATTAAGGAGTTAAGATTCTTTAAGGGAAATCAATAGATTTTTTTTAAGTTTTATCGCTTAAAGCCTAGCTAAATCTTAACTTCCTAAACTCCTTAAATAGTTCTTAATGGTAAAAACATTAAAGATTACTTCATTAATGTTTCCTAAGCAACACAAAATCGCTTCTCAAATCCTGAGAAGCGATTTTAATCAATACTTTTAAATAATCTATTCAATTACTTTGCAACTGGCAAATGGGTAGAGATTGCAATTCGATTCCACATGTTAATCGAAATAGCAGCCATAATAATATCTGCAATCTGAGTTTCATTAAACAGTTCTTTTGCTTTTTGATACGTTTCTTCAGAAAGTCCTTTTTGACTGATTAATGTAATTTCTTCTGCCATCATCAAAATCACCTGTTCTTCTTCCGTGAAAAACTCTTTTGCATCTCTCCATGCATTGAGAAGGAAAATTCTCTGTGGCGTTTCACCATACTTTAAGGCATCTTTTGTATGCATATCAAGGCAAAAAGCACATCCGTTAATCTGCGAAGCTCTGATTTTTATTAATTCTTTCTGAATCGGGCTTAAAAAACTGTTTTGAAGAGCAGTTTCCATTCCTATTCCTGCTTTGTAAGCGGCAGCGTGCGTCGTTGCCATATTAAATCTTGCACTCATTTTATTTATGATTTTTTAATTAATGTATCT
Source organism: Chryseobacterium turcicum (assembly GCF_021010565.1). NCBI lineage: Bacteria > Pseudomonadati > Bacteroidota > Flavobacteriia > Flavobacteriales > Weeksellaceae > Chryseobacterium > Chryseobacterium turcicum. The sequence goes on along the minus strand of NZ_JAJNAY010000001.1, from coordinate 1,184,876 downwards.
ATTGAAAAATAATATTCTTTTTGTATCGCCAATAAAAAAGCCGCTGCACTTCCTACCCAAACCGAATAGTCTAAAGGGGCTTTTATTCCTAAAGCTATAGACATTGACAAAGCGAAGACAAGTAATAAAAATCCGGCTCCGAATGCCGCTATTTTCGTTTTAAACCCAAAAATCAGCATCAATGGAAATAGTATTTCTAAAAAAGTAGCGGTGTAAGCAGAAAATGTGCTTAGAATTTCAGGAAGAAAAAACGTGAGTTGTTGGGTATATTTTTCAAAGTTTTCCCAGTTTCCCCAAGCTGAATTTTCGCCCCAAAACCCAAATCTGTCGGCAACTGCAGAAAGCATGGTTACAGAAATTGTAAGCCTTAAAAATAACTGTGGGAATTTCAAATCTTTGTCTGCCATAGCGTTTGTTTTTATTAACAGGACAAAGTTGCGAATTAGAAATTGTAAAAATCTTAAACTGGTTTAAGAACGTAATTTCGCTCTGATTTCACTTAAATATTCTGGAGTAAAACCTAAAAAAGAAGCCAGTAAATATTGCGGAATTCGTTGAATAAACCAAGGATATAAAGTACTGAAATGCACATAATACTCTTCCTTCGTCATCTCATAAATATATCGAATTCTTTTTTCGGCAGCAGCATAAGCGGTTTGATACACCATTCTGAAATAACGCTCCATGATTGGATGTTTTTGCAACAACAATTCCTGAGAATGAAAATCAATAGCCAAAACTGTAGAATGCTCAACAGACTGAATATTAAAATCTGATTTCACTTGTTTTTCAAACGCAAAAGTATCAGAAATCCACCAGTTTTCGATGGCAAATTCGGTGGTTTGCTCCACCCCTTTTTCATTCACGAAAAACTTTCTCAAGCAGCCTTTCAGAACAAAATATTTAAATTTACAAACCTCTCCTTCAAGCATCAGACATTCTTTTTTTTTCACATCCAAAATCTGAAAAAAAGTAAATACAGAAGTAAATTCTTCGTCACTGATAGTAATAAATTTATCTAAATGTGCTTTAAAGTTTTCCATTTTTGAAATTGTGTAACCAAACTTAACTTTATTTTTTTAGTTTTACAATAACAAACAATAAATCATGGAAATCGTTGCCAAAATCTTAATCGCAGTAGTCGCAGTAGAACACCTTTACATTCTCTGGATGGAGATGTTTGCCTGGGAAACCAAAGGAAAAGAAGTTTTCAAAGCTGCTTTACCTGCCGAAATGTTTAAGCCTACAAAAGGTTTAGCCGCTAATCAAGGATTATACAACGGTTTTCTCGCTGCCGGATTAATCTGGTCTTTCTTTATTGAAGATGAAAAATGGCAAACCAATATTGCTTTATTTTTCTTAGGATGTGTCGCTGTAGCCGGAATTTACGGCGCAATTTCAGCAACGAAGAAAATCTTTTTTGTTCAGGCTTTGCCGGCGATTTTGGCGATTGTTGCGGTGCTTTTGAAATAATTAAATAAAACACAAAGATGATTAATATCCGTTTGGTGATTTTTCTTTTTATTGGAATTTCACATCTTTCTATAGCTCAAACTAAAAAAGAAATAATTTCAAAAATAATAGAATTAAATTCTTTGGACGGCTGGGACGGTATTGGAAATCCTGTTCTTGAAAAAAATGGATTAAGTAACGACAGCAATTATTATAATTTTGAAAAATTAAAAAAAATAATTTCACATAATGAACTTTTTGAACTGAGCAATCACAAAAATGAAGTTGTAAGATTATATGCACTTGATGAATTGATGGGAAAAAATCTCGAGCTAATTAATGTGAAAAAAGAGATTTTAGATGCCATTTCTAACAAGAAAATGATTCAAACACATTCTGGCTGCATAGTCGATAGAGAATTAACTTATTCAATTATTTATCATAACTACTGGAGTAATGTAAGAGGAAAAGCATCAAAACCACCTTATGAAACAGATGAAAAAAAAATTGAATTAATTAATCTTAAAGCAGTAAATGAAGACATTCTTTTAAGAGATATAAATTCCGAAATTTTAAAGCTGGATGAAGATTTATTTTGGCTTATTTATGACCGAGTATTTGAAATAGAAAAATACGATGTTGGTTTAAAAAAAAATATTATTAATCTTCTTTATAAATACAACAATAGTTACGCATTTGAATATCTAAGCAAAAATTATCCTGAAGAATTTAAAAAATCTATTTACAACACTTATTTTGATAAATATTTTTCAAAAGCGAAGTTTAATCAAGTGAATCAAACGTTTTATCTTTTTAATCTAGCAGAGTTTGCTTTTGAGAATACCAGTATAGATATGCAAAATAAAATCTTAAAAAAACTAAAAACTACCAAAGGTTGGGAGAAAGAATTAGGTGGCAGTTTTGATGCGCAAATATTCAAAAAATACAATATAAAATTGTAGCATTTAATACTAAAAATATTTTCGCTTACATTTTCATTAATTTCCTTGCATTTGAATATTTCTACATCACAAAAACAGAATTACAATAACGCACTACAATTCAGATCATTACAATCTTAAATTCTCATTAAATATAAAATCCGTAAATTTGCAACGTCATAAGAAATTGATGTACAGCTTTTTTATGCTTTAAGTATAAATATAAATTCAAGCTGTTCTGGCAAATATCTTTAATTATCTGAGTGATAATTATTCTTTGATTCAACTTAAAAAGATTGATTTCTTTTTTTACGTAATACATTCTTTGTCAAAGTAAAACATTTTGAAAACATTAAACATAATCATTCATTTGATATGATTTTGTATGTTTTTTATTATTTAAAAAATGATTTTACTATAAAAATCATACTAAACATTTTTGCACAAGATGACATCACTCATCAAAGCATCATTGTATCATTGTATCATTGTATCAATTTCTTATTTCAAATACATTAACAAAATTTGAATATGGAAACAATTAACAATAATAGACAAGTAAAACTTAAAGTTGAAAATCTGACAATAATTTTCGGAAAAAATAAAGAAAAGGCGTTAGAACTTCTGGATAAAGGTTTTTCTAAAAAAGAAATTCTTGAAAAAACAGGCTGTACCGTAGGAATCAACAAAGCAAGTTTTGAAATCTACGAAGGTGAATTCTTTGTCATTATGGGACTTTCGGGAAGCGGAAAATCTACTTTACTACGTTGCCTGAACAGACTGAATGAACCGACAGCAGGAAAAGTTTTTATCAATAACGATAATATTACCGATAAAAACAATAAAGACCTTCTGGAAGTAAGAAGAACAGAAATGAGTATGGTATTTCAGAAATTTGGATTGCTACCTCATCATACTGTTTTGAGCAATGCCGCATTCGGACTTGAAATACGAGGAGAAAGCAAAACTATCCGTGAAGAGAAAGCACAAAAAGCATTAGATATTGTTGGATTAAATGGTTTTGAAAATCAATTACCTTCACAACTTTCGGGAGGTATGCAGCAAAGAGTCGGATTAGCCCGAGCTTTGGCAAACGACCCTGAAGTTTTGTTGATGGATGAAGCTTTCTCAGCACTCGATCCGCTGATAAAATCTGAAATGCAGGATCAGCTGCTCGATCTGCAAGAAACTCTACAGAAAACAATCGTCTTTATTACTCACGATTTGGATGAAGCCATTAAAATCGGAGACCGTATTGTCATTATGAAAGACGGCGTCATAGAGCAAATAGGAACTGCAGAAGATATTTTAACCAATCCGGCAAGCGATTATGTAAAAGCTTTTGTAGAAAAAGTTGACCGTAAAACGATTATTACCGCAAAATCTCTGATGTTTGATAAGCCAACTGTAGTTCGTTTCCGAAAAGATGGCCCCGAAGGTGCTCTTAGAAAAATGAGAACTACAGGTTTGGAAACTTTACCAGTCGTAGATTTTCAAAATAAATTTCTGGGTTTTGTAACGCTTAGTGATATTGTTCAAATTGCAAAGAAAAAAGAACTAACTGTTGAATCAGTGATTAACAGTAATGTTCCTTCGGTGTACCAGGAAGCCACCGTCGAAGAAATGCTTCCTTTGATTTCGGAAAACAAATCAGCGATTGCCGTGGTAGATGAAACTAATAAATTTTTAGGTTTGGTCACTCAGCTATCACTTATCATAGAAGCTACCAAGTTTAACGAAGAAGAGATTATTGAATTAAAAGAAATTGCAAACAACCAATAAGATGAATAAAACTATAGATATAGGTCAATATATAGAAACTGCTATCAATTGGCTCACAGAAAACGCAAAACCTTTATTTGATGTTATAAAAAATATTGGAAACTCCTCCATTTTGGGCATTGAATGGGCTTTAGTAAATACTCCTTTTTACATTATCATTATTCTTTTCACATTATTAGCCTTATGGAAAGCAGGAAAAGGAACCGCTATTATGACGGCAGCTGGGCTTACTGTAATATTTCTAATGGGATTCTGGAAAGAAACGATGGAAACATTAGCGCTTATTTTTGTGGCGACACTTACCGCACTTATTTTATCTGTGCCGTTGGGAATTTGGGCGGCAAAAAATAAATTTGCAGCAAAAATCATTCGTCCTTTATTAGATTTAATGCAGACAATGCCTGCATTTGTATACTTAATTCCTGCGGTATTATTTTTCAGCATCGGTAAAGTTCCGGGAGCTTTTGCAACAATTATTTTCGCAATGCCACCCGCAGTACGTTTAACGACATTAGGAATAGACTCTGTACCCAAAGATATTGTAGAAGCAGCCCGAGCTTTTGGAGCCACCAACCGTCAGATTTTATTTAAAGTAGAACTCCCTTTGGCAACAAATACAATTTTGGCAGGTATCAATCAAACCATTTTATTATCATTATCAATGGTTGTTATTGCAGGAATGATTGCTGCAGGTGGTTTGGGAGAAAAAGTATTGGAAGGAATTAATAATCTGGATATCGGTTTAGGATTTGAAAGTGGTTTATCCGTTGTGATTTTAGCTATTATTCTTGACAGGATTACCCAAGGATTTGTAAAGAAAAAAACAGCAAAATGAAAAAAATAAATTATCTATTTGTGATTACTTTTGTTATCATTTTAGGAGTATTTAATTCTTGTAAAAACATAAAAAGCTCCAAATATATCAACATTGGAATGGTCGACGGCTGGGCAGAAGATGTCGCAATGACCCATGTTGTAAAAGCTATTTTGGATGAGCAGGGATACCACATCATCATTCAGAAAGCTTCCACGGATATGATTTTGGCTTCAATGAATAATGAAGACACAGATTTATTCCTTGGAGTCTGGCTACCTTACACTCATAAAACGAAAATTGCAAAATTCCCTGACTTGGTTGACCTTGGAACAAACTATGACAACGGAAAGATTGGGTTGGTAATTCCCGATTATGTTCCTGTAAAATCTATTGAAGACCTTCCAAAATACGAAAAGCAATTTAAAAACAGAATTATTGGTATAGAAAAGGGAGCCGGAATGACCTCTGCAACAGACCGAGCAATTATAGATTATGAATTAAATTACAGACAGATTAATTCTTCAACAATCGCAATGATTACAGAACTTCAGAATGCTATAAAACGTAAAGAATGGATTGTTGTAGCAGCATGGCAACCTCACTGGATGTTTGGTAAAATGAAACTTAAATTTTTGGATGATCCTAAAAAAACATTTGGAGAAGCCGAAAAAATCAAAACCTACAGCAGAAAAAGCTTTGGAAAAGATCATCCTGAACTGACAAGATTCTTCTCTAAAATATATTTTGATAACAAAACAATGACCGACCTTTTGACTAAGATGGAAGGTAGTAAAGACAAAGAAACTACAGCTAAAGAATGGGTGAAAGACCATCCTGAACTCGTAAATTCCTGGCTGGATAAAAATTGAATGTTTATTCAAATTTCTTTTCAGAATTAATCCTCATCTTTTAAGAAAACATGAGGATTATTTATTTTTGAAGAAATTATAAAGCCAAAATCCCCAACAGTTTCTCTTTCATATTTTCAGGTTTAAATCGTCCTTCATGATAATAAACTAAATTCTGATTTTCATCTAAAACAATCCACAACGGATAAACAGGCTGTTTTTTATTTTTAGATAAAGCTAAAACCAATTCATGAATTCCTGAATTTCCGTTGGGTAAATAATTGAATTTTTTTCCCTGAAAATTGATTTTTTCTTTTGTTTTTTCAGCTTCAAAATTGATTAGGTTAAATTTCTCATTAATTAATTCTACCAGATGTTTGTTTTTGTTTAATTCAAAAGATTCTATTTTACAGATTGCACACCAATCGGTATAAATATGAATAATCGTAGGTTTTGCTTTCTCTTGTTCCAGATTTTCTAAATCCGAAAAAGCACCGGTTTTCATCTGTGAAAGACAAAAACTCGGCACTAACATTAAAAATAAAAAAATCGTTACGTTTTTCATTTTATCAATTTTAATCTTTATTACTTCAATTCTTTTAACGCAAAGATTTATTTGGAATAACATATTATTTTAAGAGGCAAAGGCAAATAAATTTGCTTCGCTAAGCTTGAAAATATAGCTTAATCAAATCAACTTGTTGATTCATCTTTGCTCCTTAAAATAAGAGTTTTAATAATTAAAAAACTTTGCGTTAAAAACATATGCAAATCAATCTTACTTCAAAGTATATTTCACTCCTAAAAAACCTCTTATTTTCTGCATCGGAGAATATCCGTAAGTCGTATCAAAAGTATAACGATTCGGATTGCTGATGGGGTCGTTAACATTTTTATCAAACGGGTCAAACGGTCGCATCAATGGGTCTTTTGGTGTAAAATTGAACAGGTTTTTGATTCCACAATACACCTCAATTCCCGATTTGAAGCTTTTCGAAACCTGAATATTGGCAAGATTAAAAGCCGGAGAATATTCTGGTCGGTAATCATTCTGTAAAACCGGCAATCGCATCGGTCCGTAAAACTGTCCTGTAAAATCAATCGTTAAATTACTGGGAAATTTATAGGTCAGATTATACGTTCCGCTCCATTTTGGAGCGTGAAGCTGTTGAGATTTTCCAGTTTCGCCATCAAATTTCTGATACACATCCAAATAGGTCACTCCAAGATTTACACTCAAAGGAAAATTAAATTGATAGTCTAAATTCATAGATGCACCTCTTGAAATCCCATAACCATGAAGGTTGTCATAAATAATTTTTTCAGGGTCGGTATCAAAATCGCCCACAATTTTATTACTGAAATAAGTATAAAATGCAGAAGCATCCAAATTAATCAGCTTGTCGCCAACAGGAATTTTCCATATATAATTTATATTTCCATTAATCGATTTTTCTGGTTTTAAATCAGACTGAATCACAACATCTCTCGAACCCGTCAAAGCTGCATGATCTTCCGTAAATAAATTCACAACCCTGAATCCTGTTCCGAAATTAAACCGTAACGTATGATAAGGATTGGGAGAAAACTTCCATGCAAAACGCGGTGAATGCACAGCATGATGAATTTTATCATAATCAAATCGGTAACCGAGCAACAAGGTATTTTTTTCGTTGATTTCCCATTGGTCTTGAATAAACGCACCTAAAATTGGTGATTTCATCGGCTCATTCATCAGTCCATCGCTTGAGAGAGTTCCAGGAGTATTGTCATCATAAAAAGTTCTTTTGAAAGTTACTCCTACAATCACATCATGGTTTCCCAGTTTTTTATCCCAGTAGGTTTGTGCAAAAGCTACTTTTTGAGTCGCTTCAAAAGGATTGGTTCCGTAAAATGAATTTTGGTCATGAAAATTGTAAGAAAACTGCGTCACAATACTCTCTTTTATCGGCCATTGATAAACCCCAAAAGCTTCTACTCTATTGGTATAAATGCTTTCACCATACACTTGGTCGCTTCCACGATACGATTTATTCCACTGCATTTCTCCACCAAAACGGTCTTCATATAAATACCTCAATGCAAAACTCGCCTGTCGGTTTTCTCTTCGTTGAAAATTCCATTTATTAAAAATTGAAATTCTGTTTTGTAGCGCTGCATCGGTGAAATTGTCATTATTTTCGTCGAATCTTTTGGTAGAATTAAAATAATTCAGGCTTAATAAGGAAGCGGCTTTTTCAGATACATTAAATTTAGTAGAAAAATCAACATTATTTTCAGCCCAACTCGTCGTCATTACATCAACGCTCAATTTTGGAGCCGTCAAGGCATTTTTTGTAATAATATTAATTACTCCGCCCATCGCTTCAGAACCATAAAGTGATGAAGCCGGACCTTTTACCACCTCTATTCTGTCAATTAAACTATTTGGAATTCCGCTCAAGCCATATACTGTAGAAAGTGAGCTTACAATAGGCATACCGTCAATCAAAATCATTGTGTAAGGTCCTTCCAATCCGTTGATGTGAATATCTCCCGTATTACAAACCGAGCAGTTCAGCTGAGGTTTTACACCATTTACCATCGCAATTGCTTCAAACACATTGGGAGTAGGGTTTTTCTGAAAAAATTTCTGACTGTAAATTTCCACCGCAACAGGGCTTTTCGACCTGCTGATTGGTTTTATAGTCCCGGTAATGACAACATCGTCAATATCTTTCGTTTTAATTTCTTTTCTCTTAGAAATTGTATCAACATCGGCTTTTTGAGTGTTATTAATATCTAAACTATCTGTTTCCTGAGCGGAACAAAATGATGACAAAAAAACTACAGAAAATAATATTCGCTTCATGAAATAAAATTGTTAGACAAAACTAACAATTAATTTTAGAATAGAAAAACTATTTTTAAATAATTTATAAAAACCTGAACTACAACTACTAAAAAAGAACTCCAACGTATTAAAGTTTATCTTCTTGAAAATATAAAGCTCACAAAATGATATATCAGAACTCAAAACTTAGAGCCTATTTAAGTTTTATTAATTTAAATTCTGCATGATTAGCTTTTGATTTTTTTCCAATCAATTTTTATATAATTCTCGCAGATTTTGCTGATTTAGCAGATTAATTTCTCTGTTTTTAATCTGCTAAATCTGTATAATCTGCGAGATAAATTATTTTCATTTAAATTTAAACTAGCTCTTATCTAAAATCACATTCAACTTCAGATTTTCAATTTCAACTTTTGTTACTTTTTCGGTAAGAAAATATGCCGCAAAAAATATCTTTACCCAATTCATTAAAAAATATTAAATTTGAGATTCAACATATAAAGTAAAATGAGATACCATCAGTCGGGAAATATCCCTCAAAAAAGGCATACAATTTTCAAATCTCCAGAGGATAAATTCTATTACGAACAACTTTTTGGAACAGAAGGTTTTCATGGGATTTCTTCTTTGTTATATCATGTACATCGTCCTACCCAAATCAAATCGATTGGTGAGCCGAAAGATGTGACACCGAAAATTGCCATCGACAAAAACGTGACTCCAAGAATGTTTAAAGGAATGAACGTCACTCCTGAAGACGATTTTATGGATAGCCGAAAGTTTCTTTTGGTGAACAATGACCTGAAAATGGGATTGGCAAAACCAAGGAAATCAATGGATTATTTCTACAAAAATGCGGAATGTGATGAGCTTTTGTACGTTCATAACGGAAGCGGAATTTTGAAAACTTTTGTTGGGAATCTTGAATTTTCGTTTGGTGATTATCTGATTATTCCAAGAGGGACGATTTATCAGGTTGAATTAAATTCTGACGACACAGTATTTTTCGTTGTCGAAAGTCATTCACCGATTTACACCCCAAAAAGATACAGAAATGAGTTCGGACAGCTTTTGGAGCATTCTCCATTCTGCGAAAGAGACATTATTGCCCCTACTTTTGTTGAGCCAAAAGACGAAAAAGGAGAATTTTTAATTAAAGTAAAAAAAGAAAATCAGATTACCGATTTCATCTACGCAACGCATCCATTCGATGTTGTAGGTTGGGACGGATATTTTTATCCTTATAAATTTAATATCAAAAATTTTGAGCCGATTACAGGAAGAATCCACCAACCGCCACCAGTTCACCAGACTTTTGAGGCGCATAACTTTGTAGTTTGCTCTTTCTGTGCGAGAATGTATGATTATCATCCAATGGCAATTCCTGCGCCATACAATCACTCAAATATTGATTCTGATGAAGTATTATTCTACACAGAAGGTGATTTTATGAGCCGTAATCACATTGATTTAATGGATTTCACTTTACATCCCGGAGGAATCGTTCATGGTCCTCACCCTGGAGCTATGGAAAGAAGTATCGGTAAAAAATTCACCGAAGAATATGCCGTAATGGTAGACCCTTTTAAACCATTAAAAATCACCGAAGAAGCGATGAAAGTGGAAGACCCATCTTATAAAACTTCTTGGTTGGAAGAATAGAATTGTTCCGAAAAAATAATTTATAAGAATTTGGAAAACAAATCTAAAAGATGCTTTAAAAACTTATTTAAAGCATCTTTTTTTGTAAATTTGTAACATAGGGTTAACATTTAATCATCATTGTTTTAATTAAAAAATATGTAGTTAATGATGATTAAAATAAAATCAAAATTACATGTTAGAAAGAATAAGATTAGAAAGTCTGCGCGAGAAAGTAACAACTGCGGAAGACGCTGTTAAGATTATTAAAGACGGTATGGTCGTAGGCTCCAGCGGATTTACAAAAGCTGGTGACAGCAAAGCCATTTTAGCAGCATTAGCAGAAAGAGGAAAAACCGAAAACATTCAGGTTACCTTAATGACCGGAGCTTCTTTAGGACACGGAATTGATGGAAAATTAGCAGATGCTAATGTTTTAAAAAAAAGAATGCCATTTCAGGCAGATCCCATTCTGAGGAGTAAAATCAATAATGGTGAAATCCTCTTTATCGATCAACATTTAAGTGAAAGCGCTGAGCTTCTTCACACAAAAAATTTACAGAATATTGATGTTGCAATAATTGAAGCGGCTTATATAGAAAGAGATGGAAGCATAGTTCCTACTACTTCTGTAGGAAATTCCGTAACATTTGCAGCATTGGCAAAAAAAGTAATTATTGAGATCAATACAGAAGTTCCTGAAGAAGTTTATGGAATTCACGATATTTATCAGGCAGAAGATTATCCTTACAGAAACGTTATTCCAATTGTAGCTCCATGGAACAAGATTGGAAGAAAAAGTATTCCTCTAGATCCTAACAAAGTTGAAGCGATTGTTTTTACTAATAAAAAAGACAGTCCAGCAGATATTACAGAACCCGATCATAAGACAACTGCTATTGCAAAACATATTATCAGATTTTTTGAAAATGAAGTTCAGCTAGGAAGACTTACCGACAGATTACTTCCGCTTCAGGCAGGCATCGGAAAAGTTGCTAATGCTGTTCTTACAGGTTTCAAAGACAGTAACTTTTATGATCTCACAATGTTCTCGGAAGTTCTTCAAGACAGTACATTTGATTTAATTGATTCTGGAAAATTGAGTTTTGCTTCAGCATCTTCAATTACCGTTTCTTCGGAATGTTATGAAAGAGTGTTAGGGAATCTTTCAAAATATAGAGAAAAATTTGTTTTAAGACCTCAAAACATTTCCAATACCCCCGGATTGATCAGAAGATTAGGTATTATCGCCATCAATACCGCGATTGAGTTTGATATTTACGGAAATGTAAATTCTACACATATTGGAGGAACAAAAATCATGAACGGAATCGGAGGTTCGGGAGATTTTGCAAGAAATGCATATTTAAGCATTTTCGTAACACAGGCGGCTTCCAAAGAAAATAAAATTTCGCACGTTCTTCCAATGGTTTCTCATACCGATCATACAGAGCATGATGTTGATATTTTGGTAACCGATATTGGTTTAGCAGATCTACGAGGGCTAGCTCCAAGAGAAAGAGCCCAGAAAATAATTGACAACTGTGTTCATCCTGATTATAAAGAAGAATTACAGTCTTATTTCGATAGAGCATGCGAACGAGGTGGCCATACCCCTCACCTTTTGGAAGAATCTTTCAGTTGGCATTTAAGATTCTCAGAAACAGGAAGCATGAAGAAACAAATCACAGAAGAGGTTTATAATTAATAAACTAAAAATAGATTAAAAAGGACTAACTGTAATACATTTAGTCCTTTTTTATTGAAGCATATTATCTATCAATTGATATAACATGACAAAAGTTTGTTGATTTTTATCTAATATTTAAACATAACAAGTCGAATATCAATTATCTTTGAGAAGACAGACATTTTTGAAAATTAATAAAGATGTTCAGTTCAATTATTAAAGTATTACTAAAAATCACCAACTATGTACAATTATATAAGTGCAGAAGAAGCTGTCTACACAGTAAAAAGCGGAAACCGCGTGTTTTTTCATGGAAGTGCGTGTACTCCGAATTATTTAATTGATGAATTGGCGAGGCAATCACACCGACTTGATAAAGTAGAAATGGTTTCCATTACACAGCAAGGAAATGTGGAAGTTGCAAAACCTGAATACAAAGATAAATTTTTCATCAACTCGTTATTCGTTTCTACACCAGTTCGTGATGCAGTAAATTCTGAAAGAGGTGATTTTGTCCCTGTTTTTTTAAGTGAAATCCCAATTCTTTTCAGAAAAAACATTTTACCGCTTGATGTAGCCTTTATTACGGTTTCTCCTCCTGACAAACATGGTTTCTGTACACTGGGAACTTCTGTAGATATTGCAAGAGCTGCAGTAGATACTGCTCAAACAATTGTTGCAATCGTTAATCCTTTGATGCCGAGAACGCATGGCGACGGAATGATTCACATCAGCAAAATTCATAAACTGGTTTGGCATGAAGAAGAGCTTCCAACCGTTGACTATGGTGCAAAAGTAGGTCCTGACGAGATGTTGGTAGGTAAAAATGTTGCCGAACTAATTGACGACCGCTCTACTCTTCAAATGGGAATAGGAACGATTCCTGATGCGGTTTTAAAATGTTTAGGAAATCACAAAGACTTAGGTGTACACACCGAAATGTTGAGCGATGGAGTGATCGATTTAATTCAAAATGACGTTATTAACAACAAATATAAAGGATACAACGACAATAAAATGATTACAAGTTTCTGTTTCGGGACAAGAAAACTGTATGACTATGTAGATGATAACACAGTATTTTCTTTCGATGATGTAAGTACGGTAAATTTCCCAATCAACATTATGAGAAATCATAAAATGGTTGCCATCAATTCTGCTATTGAAATTGATTTGACTGGGCAGGTTTGTGCAGATTCTATCGGAACGATGCAGTATAGTGGAATCGGCGGACAAATGGATTTTATGAGAGGTGCCGCTTTAAGTGAAGAAGGAAAACCCATTATCGCTATCACTTCAAGAACAAAAAAAGGAATTTCCAGAATCGTTCCTTTCCTGAAACAAGGAGCAGGAGTTGTAACCACGAGAGGCCATATTCATTGGGTGGTAACAGAATATGGAAGTGTTTATCTATACGGAAAAAATCTTCGCCAAAGAGCTCAGGAGCTTATCAGCATTGCACATCCTGATGACCGAGAAATGCTGGAAAGAGCAGCTCATGAGAGGTTTAAACAATAAAAAAAGAAAAAATATCGCTTTTCGAATTAAAAATTTTCTTACATTTAGATAAAATAACCATGAAGTTTTTGGCAATCTTTTTGCCAAAAACTTTTGTTATATAAATACTACACAAATGAAGACGATTTATAATTCTATAAAGGATAAAGTTGCTAAGCATCCCAAAGTTCAAGATTCAATTTTAGGAACAGTAGACGAGTGGAAAAGAAGCCACTATATTATTCTTTCAGAAATCATCAAAGAAGAATTGGCCTTGTCTGAAGAACTTAAAAGCGATAAACGATTTGAGCTGGGAAATACAATTTCACACATTACTTTACAACGTTTTTTTGAAAGCGATTATCAAGATAAAACACACAATGATTTGCGTTTTTTAAAAACACTTGATAAAATATGTATTTTTTTAGGCTTTAAAGACCTCAACTCATACATTCATGATAGTAAAGAGAATCAAATACTCGAAGAAAAAGTAAGCAGTAGTGTTTTTTCAGTAGACATTGTTTATCAATATTGTTCAGCCGTTTTCAATTTATATAAAAGCTTTCCTACATTAAAAATAGAACTATTTCAAGAGTTGGTATTCGACAATTCTCCTTTTCTTGAGAGAGCTTCCGCTTTCAGCAAAGAACTTTGTGAAAGACAGTTTGAGCTCGTTACCAAAAACAACCGTTCAAATTTTGAGGTCTTTGATGTAAACATCGTAACAGACGAGCCTGATAAAAAGATTCTCGAAACCCAGGAATTCTGGAATCTAGTCTTTAAAGCAGGAGAAAACGGAGAAGAGCACTTCGTCAACCAGCTCAACACGCAGATTTATTTTATCCGCAAAATAGATAATGTGTGGAAAATATGGGATAATTACAACCCAGACGCAGGAAGATTAAATAATAAAAATTGAAAGCCGTAAATAATTACGGCTTTCTTTGTTTGAAATAATTTTATTATCTACATCTTGTATCTTTATCAAATATAGAATAAATAACAAAACAACGATAAACTTAACTATACTTAAATAAACTTTAATTTTAATTAAAAATAAGACAATCGATTACATAACAATTTTGTTTCTAATTATTTACAAGAATTTTGTAATTTGCAAACCATTAAATAAAAGTAAAAATAGAAAATATGTCAACATTAACATTTGCCGAAAAAATTGCTCAGGCAGAGAACTTTTTACCAATTAACGGTACAGATTATATCGAATTTTATGTGGGTAATGCAAAACAGGCGGCTCATTATTATAAAACAGCATTCGGTTTTCAGTCAGTTGCTTACGCAGGTCCTGAAACAGGAGTAAGAGATAGAGCATCATACGTTCTACAGCAAGGGAAAATAAGATTGATTTTAACGACAGGTTTAAACTCTGATTCTCCTATCAATGAGCATGTAAAAAAACACGGTGATGGTGTTAAAGTTTTGGCACTTTGGGTAGATGACGCTTATTCAGCTTTCGAAGAAACTACTAAAAGAGGTGGAAAGCCTTATTTAGAGCCAGTAACACTTACTGATGAGCATGGTGAAGTAAGAATGTCCGGAATTTACACGTACGGAGAAACTGTTCACATGTTTATCGAAAGAAAAAATTATACAGGTCCTTTCATGCCTGGTTACCAAAAATGGGAAAGTGCTTATCAGCCGGAAGATGCAGGTCTTTTATATGTTGACCACTGTGTAGGAAACGTAGATTGGGACAGAATGGTTCCTACTGTAGAATGGTACGAAAAAGTAATGGGGTTTGTAAACATCCTTTCTTTTGATGACAAACAAATCAATACAGAATATTCTGCTTTGATGTCTAAAGTAATGTCAAACGGAAACGGTTTTGCAAAATTCCCGATTAATGAGCCTGCAGAAGGTAAAAAGAAATCTCAAGTAGAAGAATATCTTGATTTCTACGAAGGTGAAGGTGTACAACACATTGCTGTTGCAACAAAAGATATCATTCATACAGTAACTGAATTGAAAAAAAGAGGAGTAGAATTCCTTTCTGCACCACCGGAAGCTTATTACGAATTGGTTCCTGAGAGAGTAGGTCACATCGATGAAGACCTTAAAAAACTTCAAGATTTAGGGATTTTGATTGATCATGATGAAGAAGGATACTTACTTCAGATTTTCACAAAACCAGTAGAAGACCGTCCTACTCTATTCTTCGAGATTATTGAAAGACATGGTGCACAAAGTTTTGGAGCAGGTAACTTCAAAGCATTATTCGAAGCATTAGAAAGAGAACAAGAAAAAAGAGGAAATCTTTAATCTAAAAATCAAAAACAGAGTTTTGTCAGGATGCAGATCCTGACAAAACTTTTTACAAACACAGGATTATGAACAAAATTTTCAGTGGACTATTACTTATCGGAATCGTTTTTTTTGCCAACGCTCAATACGGGTCTTTGGATGCTATTCTCACAAAACTAGAGGAAAGAAAAGGTATTAATCAGAATTTAAGCAACGTTAATATTGACGATAAAAAATTTGTTTTGATTAAAGATTTTGCCGACCACACCGAAAGAAATTTTATCGTCATTAAAGGAAAAAATGCAACATACGTTGAGATGTTTGACGATAAAGCGACCAACGAAAGTACCTCAAATGTATTTTCTGGTGACATTGTGAGAAGCAGAAAAAACATTATTTCGCTGAGAGCCGATCTTCTTGAAAACAAAAAAGTTCCAATCCCCGTTACCAAAACTCTGTTACTTACCAGACAAGATAATATCTTGTACCTTATCGACGTCAACAACAAAGACAGATGGATTGACGAAGAATCTTTTTCTAAAGCAAAGATTAAAGCTAAAAAGTAAAATCACGACTGATTTTGCTCTAACCTAAATTAAATTACAAAAATTATGAAATCATTTGTAGAATATTCATCTAATTCAGACTTTTCAATTCATAACATTCCTTTCGGAGTAGCGGTTTTCGATAAAGAATTCATAGGATGCGCCACAAGAATCGGAGATCAGATTATTGATCTTGCAACCTTGTACGACTTAGGATTTTTTGACGAAATTAAAGATCTTGATGATAATATTTTTGAAGCTTACACTTTAAATGAGTTTATAGAACTTGGGAAACCGGTTACCAATGCAGTACGTCTTAAAATACAGGAATTATTGCTTGAAGGTTCTATTTTGTCTAAAGATGAAAAAACAATCGAAGAAGCATTTTACGATGTAGATCAGGTAAAAATGATGATGCCTATTCACATTCCAAATTATACTGATTTTTACAGCAGCATCGAGCACGCAACCAATGTTGGGAAAATGTTCAGAGACCCTGCAAATGCATTACTTCCCAACTGGAAACACTTACCGGTAGGATATCACGGAAGAGCTTCATCCATTGTTGTTTCAGGAACAGAAATCAACCGTCCAAAAGGTCAGACAAAACCTGCTGATGCAGACAAACCAGTTTTCGGACCATCAAAACAACTTGATTTTGAATTGGAAATGGCATTTATCGTTAACAAAAATACCGAAATGGGGGAAAGCATCTCTACAGCAGAAGCTGAAGACGCTATTTTCGGAATGATTATTTTCAATGACTGGTCAGCAAGAGACATTCAGGCTTGGGAATATGTTCCACTAGGACCATTTTTGGCGAAAAATTTCGGTTCATCAGCATCTCCATGGGTTGTGACTCTTGAAGCTTTAGAGCCTTTCAAAACGACTTCTCCTACTCAAGACCCTGAAGTTTTAGATTATTTAAAATTTGAAGGTGACAAAAATTACGATATCAATCTTGAAGTTTATTTACAGCCTGAAAATGGTGAAGAAAACCTAATTTCTGAAAGCAACTACAAACATATGTACTGGAATATGGCCCAACAGTTGGCTCATCACACCGTAAATGGTTGTAATGTAGAAGTGGGTGACCTCTACGCAAGTGGTACTATTTCAGGAAGCGACCCAAAATCTTTCGGCTCTATGCTTGAATTAACTTGGAGAGGACAAAACCCAATCGCACTTTCTAACGGTGAAGAAAGAAAATTCATCAATGATAACGATACCGTAACCATGAAAGCTTGGGCAGAAAAAGATGGCGTGAGAGTAGGTTTCGGTGAAGTAGCAGGAAAAATTATTCCAACAAAATAAATATCAAACACTTAAGTATCTTATTAGTTAAAAAGCAATGAAAATTTAAGTTCACTTTAGTTTTTTGAAAATCTCAGATTTCCCTCTTATTATGATTACACAAAAATTCATCAATGATATTTCATATAAGGTCGTAGGAGCTTGTATTGAAGTTCATAAATTGGCAGGGCCAGGTCTTTATGAAGAAGTGTATCATCAATGCTTAGAAAAAGAATTTAATTTGATAGGTTTAAAATACAAAAGTGAACTTGAAATTCCATTTTCATATAAGGGAGAAAAAGTAAATTGTAAATTAAAATGTGATTTCTTAATTGAAGATTTAATTGTTTTAGAATTAAAATCAGTGTCAGAAATTCATCCAATTCATAAAGCACAAACCATGAATTATATGAATTTACTAAAAGTTCCTAGAGCAATTTTAGTAAACTTCAATGTTATAAATATTTATCATGAAGGTTACGAAGCCTTTGCTTCCAAACTTTTCAAAGAACTCCCAAGAGAATGAAAATCTCAGATTTTCAAACCTTAAGTGTACTTTAATATGCACAAATATAATACTTAAAATAACTTAAGTGTTAAGTAATAAAAACAATGAAAACAGTAATTCCATCCGAAATAACACCTGTACAACTACAAACAATCATGCAAACAGCCGTTTCGCCACGTCCGATTGCATTGGCTTCTACGGTTGATAAAAATGGGGAAATCAATTTGTCGCCGTTCAGTTTCTTTAATATGTTTAGTACTGTTCCTCCGATTTTGATTTTTTCACCTTCAAGAAGAGTTCGTGACAATACCACAAAACATACTTTGGAGAACGTTTTGGAAACTTCTGAAGTCGTAATCGGAACGGTAAACTTTCCGATTGTACAGCAGATTTCTTTAGCCTCAACAGAATATGGTGACGGAGTCAACGAATTTATCAAATCTGGATTGACGATGAAAGACGCTGATTTGGTACAGCCTAAATTGATTGAAGAATGCCCTGTTAATTTTGAATGCAAAGTTTTAGAGGTAAAATCTTTGGGAGACCAAGGTGGTGCAGGAAATTTAGTTATTTGTGAAGTACAGAAAATCCACATCAGAGAAGAATATCTGAATGAAGAAGGAAATTTAGACCAGAAAAAGCTTGATATGGTTGCGCGTCTTGGAGGAAACTGGTATTCTAGAAATAATGAGAATAATCTTTTTGAAGTTCCAAAACCATTGGTTACCAAAGGAATTGGATTCGATTTACTTCCAAATGCTATAAAACTCAGCAAAATCTTTACCGGAAACGATTTGGGAATGTTGGCGAATGTAGAAATTTTACCTTCTGAAAACTGTCATGATGACGAAAACATTCATCTGGAAGCGCAGAAACTATTGCTAGAAAGTAAAATTGAAGAAGCTTGGAAAGTTTTGGTTAAATAATTTTTTTTAACCATTAAGAGTTTGTTTAAATTTAAATGAAAATAATTTATCTCGCAGATTTTGCTGATTAAGCAGATTAATTTCTCTGCTATTAATCAGCAAAATCTGCGAGAATTATTTAAAAACTGATTGAAAAAAAATCAATCATAAAGAATTCAAATTAATAAAACGTAAACAGGCTCTAAGATTTATAAATTTTTAAGATTAATTAAGTTGGGCTTCGCTTTAAGCATTTTGCTAAATGAAATCTTTGATTTTTCGCTTAAAAAATCTTAAAAATTTAATATCCTTAACGGTTTAAAATATTTCATTAAAAAAATAATACATCTACATAGATGATAACCCTACGAAATACACAACTTTTGCTCCATTAGGAACAATATCTGTTGTAGAAAAAATAAAATATTAAAAAAAAATGTCATTTATAAAGACCGACAGTCGTTGACAATTTTATCATTAATAAAATCAATACATTTTTCTGCAACTTCATTCAATTTTTCTGGTAATTGATTTTCCTCCCAAGGTTCTTTGGCTCCAAATGTATGGTTTGCATTTTCAATGAGATATAATTCAGAATTTGGATTTAAAATATGAAGATGCTCTGCGTGTTTTACATTTACGCTTTCGTCTTTTGTCCCATGAATAATCAAAACATGAGCTTTTGCCATTTCCATCGAGCGCTCTACATCAAAAAGATGTTCATTATTTTTAAAATCTTCAAAAAACTGATAATAATGAGGCATTTGCTGTTTTGTCCTTCCATTTTCTACGTAATACGCTCCATCTTGTTTCCATTTTTCCAAATTTTCGGGATTAGGAAATCTGTCTAAAGTATCTACACTTGCTAAAGTAATGAGCCCGTTAATTCTTTCGTCTTCGCAGGTTTTAATAATAGAAATCCCTCCTCCTCTACTGTGACCAATTAAAACTACTTTCTGACCGTCTATTTTTGGGTTTTTAATGAAATAATCAACCACAAAATTTAAATCAGACAGTTCTTTCGAATAATTATTATTTCCAAAAGCTTCTAAATCGTCGAAATTATGAGGATTTTCAGTTGTAGTTCCATTATGAGAAAAATTAAATTTAACGAAGAAAAAACCTGCCTCCGCAAATTTTTTTGCCATCATATTCCACGAGCCCCAGTCTTTGTAACCTTTATAACCGTGAACAAAAATAACCAAAGGGAGTTTTTTATCAGTATCTGAATAAAATGCATCGGCAAGAAAATCTTTGGTTTCAGGATTTTTAAGAAGAATATTAATCTGTTTGATTATTTTCATAAAATATTAATTTAACATATCATTAAAATAAAAGTTACATTTACGATATTAATTTTAACTTAAATATATGAAAAAATCATTACTCCTTTTATTATTAATTTCATTCTCTTTCACCATCGGGCAGACTACAAAAAAAGTTTTTTTTGTAGGAAACAGCTACACGTACACCAATGATTTACCCGAATTGGTAAAGCAAATTGCAGTTTCTACCGGAGATGTATTAAATTACCAAACTCATGCAATGGGAGGCGCTACACTAAAGCAACATGCACAAAACCAAGCAGTAACCTCAGTCATTAATCAAGGCAATTGGGATTATGTCGTCTTGCAGGAACAGAGCCAAATTCCGTCATTTCCAAATAGCTATATACAGTCAGAAATGCACCCGTACGCCAAACAACTTGCGGAACTTACCAAAAACATGAATGCTTGTGGAAACCCAATATTCTTTATGACTTGGGGTTATAAAACCGGTGATGCTACAAATTGCGCCAACGGAAATACTCCTGCGTGCACTTATGAAGGTATGGACGACCTTATCTACAACCGATATATGGATATGGCACAAATAAACGAAGGTCTGATTTCTCCAGTTGGAAAAGTATGGAGAGCGATAAGACAGCAGCAACCTTCTATGGAATTATATTCCAGCGATGGCTCACATCCCAGCTATTTAGGGTCTATGGCAGCAGCTTATACGTTCTACACTATTTTATTTAAAAAGAATCCAGAATTGGCACCTTTCAATGGGAATTTAACTGCTACAGAATCACAGGCTATAAAAAGTATTGTAAAAAATACAGTCTATGACAACCTTAACACATGGTTTATCGGAGCCAACGATGTAGCTAGTAAATTTAATTATCAAACCGTAGGAAATTCTACAGTTCAATTTACAAACACTACCCAGAATGCTACGACTTTTGCATGGGCTTTCGGAGATGGAAGTACCTCTGCTTTAGAAAACCCTACCCATACGTATCTTGCTACCGGAAACTACCAAGTAACACTTACGACCAACGCTTGCGGAATAAATTCTACCAAAGCAAAATCTGTTACCATTAATAATCTGGGAACTCAGGAGGATAAAATCAATTTGGTTCAAATCTATCCTAATCCGGCTCAGAATTTTATCAACATTATTACTAATAAAAACCTGTCTGTTATTTCCTTATCAGATGCTTCTGGCCGTGTTCTCAAGCATGATTTCAAAAAAACAGAAAATGGCTATACCATCCCTTTACATCATGTAATCACTGGAACCTATTTTTTGAAATATAAAATCGGAGAAAAAGAATACACTAAAAAGATTATCAAAAAATAGTTTTAGTTTTGCATCATGCTAAATTTAAGAACAGTTACCATACAGCGCTACATTCTTCCGCTTCGTGAAGGAGGCTCACTGCCTGCTTTAACAGAAGCAGATGATGATTTTAAATATGTTTTAAAATTTCGTGGCGCCGGTCATGGTGTGAAAATGTTGATTTCAGAATTTTTGGGAGGAAAAATTACCGAAGCTTTGGGTTTACCAATTCCGGAGCTGGTTTTTGCCAATCTTGATGTAGATTTTGGGAGAACCGAAGCCGATGAAGAAATTCAGGATTTATTAAAAAACTCCGAAGGTCTTAATTTAGGTCTTCACTATCTTTCGGGCTCTATTGCTTATGATTCGAGTGTAAAAGTAGATTCACTTCTGGCTTCAAAAATTGTTTGGCTGGATGCATTTATTACCAATATCGACCGTACTTTTAAAAACACCAATCTTTTGATGTGGCACAAAGAGCTTTGGGTAATTGATAATGGCGCTTCTTTTTACTTTCACCATTCGTGGCAGAATTTTGATACAGCTGCAAAAACACCTTTTAAATATATAAAAGACCATGTTTTACTTCCGCAGGCAACACAACTGGATGAAGCAGACCAATTTGCACATTCAGTTTTAAATGAAACATTATTCCGAGAAATTGTGGATTTGATTCCACAGGATTGGTTACATTGGAATGACGCCGAAGAAAGTCCGGATGAAATTCGTGAAGTGTACTTCAACTTTCTGAAAACCCGATTAGAAAATTCTCAAATCTTTATAAACGAAGCCAAAAATGCAAGAGGATAAAATATACGAATACGCCGTAATACGTTTGGTTCCGAAGGTTGAAAGAGAAGAGTTTTTCAACATCGGATTGGTTTTGTTTTCAAAAAGAGAAAAATTTATTAAAGTAGAATTTCACCTCTGTCCCGATAAGTTTAAACTGATGCACAATAAACTGGATTATGATGATATCATTAAAAATCTGGAAAGTTTTAAAAATATCGCTGAAGGAAAAAAAGAAGGTGGCCCGATTGCTTTACTTGAAATTCCTGACAGATTCCGATGGTTAACCGCAGTGAGAAGCGCAGTTGTACAAACTTCAAGACCTCATCCAGGAAAATCGAAAGATTTAAACCAAACTTTTGGTAAACTTTTTGAAGAATTGGTAAAGTAAAAGTCCGAGTGGATATAACCGGCTCGGACCATTTGTTAGTGAGGTCGCCGTAGCAAATATATTTACCCTGTATTTCTTTTTCAGATGACAGCTTGCCGTCAAACAGTTTAAATATATTTTGTTATTTTAATTCCCCTCCCTCCAAAAGGAAGCAACAAATTTAACTAATTTATAAATAAGATACATTGATGATAAACCAAAATATGACAAAACTTGATTTATCTGGGCAGAAATTAAAAGTTTTTCCAAAAGAAATTTTAGAATTGAAAAATTTAAAAAAATTAAATTTGTCTAATAATCTTCTTAAAGAAATACCTAAAGAAATTGAAAATCTTAAATTTTTAGAAACATTAGATATTTCTAATAATCGGATAGAGAATATTTATGCAAAAGTATTTAAATTGAAAAAATTAAAAATTTTAAATTTAAATAACAATAAAATAAAATCTTTACCACAACAAATCAACAACTTAAATGGTTTAGTAAGTCTCCATTTAGCTAATAATTTTATCGAATTTTTACCCAATGAATTGTTTTCAGTGTATTCTTTAAGAGAATTAGATTTAAGCAGAAATAAAATAAAAATTTTATCACCAAAAATTGAAAATTTATCTAACTTAAGAAAATTATGGTTAAACTATCTTATTTTGGAGCAATTTCCAGAAAGAGAATTGAAAAGAATGAATAGTCTTTTGGCTATATATTGCTATGGAAAAATTGAAACCAATCCCATTATACAAAAAACATTTTCAGATCTCTCTAAAATTAAAGGAAATTCTTTAGCGAATTTAAAATTTTTAGAAACACAGAAAGAAATACTTAAAGATTTAAAAGACATGAATGTGCAATCCGAACTTTTTAATAATAAAATATTTATTAGTTACTCTCATCAAGATAAATATTGGTTAAACAGAATTAAAACCCATCTCAATGTACTTAAACATTCTTTAAATATTGAAATAGATGTTTGGGATGATGAAAAACTTATGACAGGTGATGATTGGGAGGAAAAAATTAATGAATCTTTGAATAATGCTGGAATTGCTATTTTCGTAATTTCTACAGATTTTTTAGCTTCTGAATTTATCACGAAAAAAGAGGTGCCAATTATTTTAGAGAATGCAAAGAAAAAAGGAGTTAAAATAATGCCAATAATTGTAGAACCTTGTCTTTTTACAGATTCTATTTTAAGCAAGTATCAAGCTGCTAATCCACCAAGTGAATCATTAGGGTCTTTACAGAAAGCAAAAGCGGAAAGTTACTTATTACATTTAACGAAGGATATAAAAAAAATTCTTTTAAAAAGTTAGATAAGGTAAAATCTATGTATACTCTATATCACCTTAGTGATAGTTTTTAAAACCATTTTTTTTATGCTTTTGGTAAACTTTTTGAAGAATTGGTAAAGTAGTAAACCAAAGCAATATTTTATGAGAACATTCAACTCAGATTCAAAAAATAATAGGTTTTTAAAAAGCCTATTTTTTTTATTCCTAATAACAATTTCTACGCTTGGATTTTCGCAAAAGCAGAAAAGCACTCTTCTTTTTGAGCATGCCAATGTTTCAGAAAATATCACTTATAAAACTGATGAAAGCGGAAAAAATATACAGCTCGATATCTATCGTCCTAAAAATGTTGACCAAAAGAAACTTCCAGTCGTAACCTACGTTCATGGTGGCGCTTGGGTAGAAGGCGATAAAGTAATCACCGCTGATAATTATGTAGAAAATACTATTTTAAAACTTTTAGAAAAAAACTATGTCGTAATAAGCATCAATTACCGTTTGGTTTCTAAAGACATTCATTTTCCGGCACCTATTCAAGATACGAAAGATGCTATACGATGGATTAGAAAAAATGCTGACCAATATTTTCTTGATGAAAACAATATCGGAATGTGGGGCGTTTCTGCAGGAGCTCACCTTTCGCTTTTGAGTGCTTATACACAAGACACTGATTTTGTAGGAGATGCTGAGCTTTCAAAATATTCTGCAAAAGTAAATTATGTCGTTGATAATTTCGGACCAACCGATATGAATAGACTTCTTCATACTCGTGCTCCCAAACCTCTTTTACTGACGGTAGGTTTAATTTCGAAAAAAATCATCGACATCAGAACCAATCTTGCCAATGGCATAAGCGGTTATGACATTAAAACAGAAAGAAAAAAAGTCATAGAAGTTTGCGAAACTATTTCTCCACTTAATTATACCCAAAATACCGTCCCTACTCTTATTCTTCATGGGAACAAAGACAAAATAGCTCCTATCAGACATTCCAAAAGGCTCAATAAAATGCTAAAAAAAGCGAAAACAACTCATGAATTGATTATTGTAAAAAAAGGAAACCACGGTTTTCATACTACCGATAAAACGTATCAAAATGAGCTCAACGATGCAATGGTTAATTTTATTCTGTCACAAGAAAGAGTAAATTTCATTCATCATTAAAAAACATACATTTTCAAAAAGAAACAATAGTTAAATAACTGTAAATTAATTAGCAACTTTAGCCATTGTAGCCATGGTTTTAATGCTTATTGTTTTTCTTGGAGCCTTTAGAAAATGGCATCAATTATTACAAGTCAAAACTTCACATACCTACTTCCTATGGAGAAAACGTGAAGGAATTGGTTGAAAGATAATGCGGTTAGTTAGTTAGTTAATTTTAAATAAATAAACAGACGCTTTTTTGGGCGTCTGTTTTATTTTGAATCATTTTTTAATAAAGCTTTTTAAACTAATTTAAATTTAGCGGCAAAGGAGACAAAAGATATTTGAAATAGATAATTTTTAGATAATTGAAGTCATCAAAAGAATAAAAATCAAAGATATTTTTGAAATTATGTGTTCTTTTTTCATTTCAAAAAATAAGCTTTAATAGAGGTATTTAAATCTTTTGTGACTTTTCGGGTTAATTAAAAAGTTTAATATTTAAAACTGATAGCCAACGCTTAATCCGAGCTTTATAACTTGGTCATGATCTGTTTTGTTTGCATTGAATAAAAGTCTTCCGTAAGCTGCGTTGGCTTCAAAAACAAATCCTTTTTTGGTAACGATTTTCCAACCAAGGCCAGCACCTACTGCAAGATCATACACATCTTTATTTTCAGTGAAAGTCAGTCGGTCTGCTGAGTATATTTTTTTACCATCAATAGAAGTGAACATTCCAAATCCTTCGGCAAAAAAACCGGAAGCGTATTTTTTTCCAAAATAATATCTGTAATACGGAGAGATGAAGTAATTCATATCCTTTTCTTTTGTATCATCAAAAACAAAAAATGTAGAAATTCCCAGTGATGAATTTTTGTTGAGAAAACGTTCATAGCCCACCTCCACAGCTCCGGATAATGGAGAAATTAGATTCAGTTTAATTTCATTGTTTTTCTGATAAGTATTTGCATCGGTTTTTTCCTGAGCGTTAAGAGAATAAAAAGCACACAAAATGAAGAGTGCTAAAAATTTGTTTTTCATAGAAAAGTTAATTTGAATTATTTGAGTGCAAAACTCATATAATCAAAATTAAAACAGGTTTCAAAAGCTTAAAACTGTATAAAATGGTACTTATTTTATGGTGTTTTTATATTCATTGGGAGTTTGACCCGTTACTTTTTTAAAAGAATTATAGAACGTTGTTTTAGAAGTAAACCCGGCTTCTAATCCCATCGTCAGTAAAGTGTAATTTTCAAATTCAGGATTTGAAATCATTTCCTTCACAGCTTCCACCCGATACTGATTGATATAATGCGCAAAATTATCTCCCGTCACCGCATTTACAATTTGTGAAACATAGCCTGCGCTTATACCCAGTTTTTCGGCAACTCTTTCTCTATTTAATGTACTGTCTGTATAAATATGATGCTCTCTGCAAAGAATTTCCAGCTTCTGAAAATAAATATTATCTACCGTAATCGATTCCCGATATTCTTCAGTAGAAATGGTTTCTTCGGTTGTATTGTTTTCTGTAATTGGCAGATGAACAGTTAAAGTTGCTAAATCGTTGTTTAAAAATTGATAAATAGCTTCTTTATTTTTCGCCAGTTTATATTTATAAATTCCGATATAAGCTGTCCAATGAATGAAAAATGTTGCAGCTATAGCCACTATACTCATGACTGAAGAAATATCAGACTGAAAAAACAGCTCAACGAGGTAAGTCGTCAACCAGACGATTAGCAATAAATATAGAATTGTTAATAGTGTGATGACCCATTTTTTCTCCTGAGAATTTTTTAAATGCCTAATCATAAAATAAGAGTAAAAAGGCAGAAATACAACAATAATAACAGCCATTAATAACTGAATTATTTGAAGTATATTGATAAGAGACATATAAGAATCCGGAATTTTATAAATTCCTGCAACTACGTCAAGGCAGATTATTGTATTCAGAATACTGTTATAGACAAATGGGATGTAGCACAAATACGTTTTTTGTTTGTTTTTCACATCATCATCAATACGGTTGATAATAAACAGAAATAGGAAAGCAGGTAGCAGAAATATCCAGTCAATATTGTCTAAAAAACGCAATAATGGATACGTTTCAAATACACCGTGAATTTCAAAAACATGATTGAGTAAGACAATTGAAAGTGCAAACAGTAAAAATGCTAAATATTTATTGGATTTACTATTGAAAAGAGAAGATTTTAAGATAACTAAACCTAAGATTATTCCCTGAAAAACAGCGATATTTAAAAGTGTTGTATAAATCAATTTTTTAATCTAAAAAGAGGCTTTAAATATAGCTCATTCGTGTGAATTACTAAAAGGAATTTTATTGATTAACTATTTTTAAGAACTGAAAAATAAGTCGACTTGAACGGTTTCATATTTTTTTCAATTTGAATAATATTGAAAAAAAAAACTTCTCAAGGTGCTTTTGGAGGCTCCAATTCAACGGCTTTACTTTTAAATTCAAATGTATTAGACGTCTGAATAAGCTTTAATGAATTTTTAGTTTTGTAAATCCATTCTGAAAAATCGACTAGACTTTTAGGTGCATGGTTACTGTGAACCCGAATTGTTTTATTTAAATCACCATTTTTTATATGAAAACTGTAATGTTCCCCATCTTCATAATTTTCAAAATACAACGTATCATAAGCCTTAAAATTGACATTCTCAATAAAACTGTCTAGCTTCTTTTTTTGAAGCTTACTAAGTTTGGAAACATAATTTGTTTTACTGAAAGGTGCCTTGTTATCATTCGCTGACCAATGTTCACGAATAAAAACAGAATCATTATCTGGATTAAATTTTATCGAAAAATTAGTCTCAAAAGTATTGCCGTAAGAAAAATCAAATTCCTCACTTTCTTTCTTTTTACAATGAGTCAGCAAAAAGAGAATCAATAAAATGAGCACCTTAAGTTTCATGAGTGATGACTCTAAATCTTCGTCAATTTAGCATATTTCAAAATCAAATTCTTCTCGCCTTCGTGTAAGAAAACCACTTTCGCTTTGATATTTTGCGGGTCTGTACCATCCAAAAACGCCACCTCACCAATTCCGAAACGGTCGTGTCGCACTTTATCCCCAACTTCAATATCTTGCGAAGAAGCTCCACTTGGGTTGATAATTCTTGCTGTAGCAACAGGTTTTAATTTTCTTGGTTCGGCAATAGGTTTATCATTTTCTGATTTAGAAATTGTTTTCTTTTCTATTTTTCTAAAGCTCTTCATTTCTGAAGGATGCTCGTCAAAAATATTAGAAGTAATCCCAGCATTGTTGATAAATCTCTTTTCGAGAACAGGATTTAAAAATTCGATATATTCTTCCGCTACTTCACTTAAAAATCGTGAAGGTTCGGCATCGGTAATTTTCCCCCATTGGAAACGGGAAGTTGCATAAGAGAAAAACACCTGTTTTTCAGCTCTCGTTAAAGCAACATAAAACAAACGTCTTTCTTCTTCCAAATCTTCACGGGTTGCCGAGCTCATAAAACTTGGAAATAGATTTTCTTCTAATCCCACCAAATGAACCACAGGAAACTCAAGACCTTTTGAAAGGTGAATGGTCATCAGCGAAACCATATCTTCCTCATCATCTTTTCTTTGCGTATCTGCAGAAAGGGCAATATTTTCAAGGAAATTAGGCAAACTTGGGTCACCATCCTCTATCTGTTGTTGCTCTTCGATGAAACCCTGCATTGAGTTCATCAATTCCTGCACGTTTTCTACTCTTGAAATACCTTCCGGAGTTTGGTCGTCTTTTAAAAATTTAATCAAACCGCTTCGTTTTGCCACTTCCATCGCAACACTGTATGCAGTTTCTGTTTTAAGCAAAACCTGAAACGCTTTAATCATCGCCCAGAAATCACTTAATTTAGTTAAAACGCCATTATTAAATTTCAACTGTGGCGCATAAATTCCCAGATTATCTAAAACATTAGAAACAGGAATATTTTGTGAGTCTGCAAAAACAATCAACCTATTTTGCGTAGTTTCACCAATTCCTCTCGTAGGATAATTAATAACTCTCATCAACGCCTCAGAGTCATTCTGATTGACTAAAAGACGAAGGTAACCGATTAAATCTTTCACTTCTTTTCTTTGATAAAAAGAAAGACCTCCATATACTTTGTAAGGAATATTTTTACGTCTCAGAGAGTCTTCAAACGCTCGGGTTTGAGAATTGGTACGATATAGAATTGCGAAATCGCTGAATTTTTTCTGCTCTCTATTTCTAAGCTCCCAGATATTTCCGGCTACGAAATTGGCTTCATCAGCATCGGAAAGCGAACGGTAAACTTTTATTTTTTCTCCCTCTTC
This sequence comes from Chryseobacterium turcicum, assembly GCF_021010565.1. Classification (NCBI taxonomy): domain Bacteria; kingdom Pseudomonadati; phylum Bacteroidota; class Flavobacteriia; order Flavobacteriales; family Weeksellaceae; genus Chryseobacterium; species Chryseobacterium turcicum. Next base: position 1,155,298 of record NZ_JAJNAY010000001.1, on the reverse strand, counting down.
ATTTTCACTGAAAACATTTTTCTTAAACTGCTGAAGGTTTTTAGCAATCACGGCATTTGCAGCATTCACTATATTTTGTGTCGAACGGTAATTCTGTTCCAAAGAAACAGTCACCGCGTCCTGATAATCTTTTTTGAAATTTAAAATATTGTAAATATTCGCACCACGGAAAGAGTAAATAGACTGCGCATCATCTCCTACCACACAAATATTTTCAAATTTTGAAGCCAAAGCTTTCACAATTAAATACTGAGAGTGATTCGTATCTTGGTACTCATCTACCAAAATATATCTGAATCTATCTTGGTATTTTGCTAAAACTTCCGGAAATCTTGTTAACAATTCGTTGGTTTTTAACAATAAATCATCAAAATCCATAGAACCGTTTTTGAAGCAGGCTTCTACATATTTTTCATAAATTTTTCCGATAAATTTCATGTTGGCTTTTTCATCAGCTTCCATTAATTCAGGATTATTATAATATGCTTTTACCGTAATCAGGTTATTTTTATAATTGGAAATTCTAGACTGAACTTTTTTTGGTTTGTATAAATCAGCATCGATATTCATGTCTTTCAGAACTTTTCTGATAACATTCAAAGCATCCTGTTGGTCATAAATCGTAAAATTGGAAGGATATCCCAAATAATGTGCCTCACTTCTCAGAATTCTCGCAAAAACAGAGTGAAAAGTTCCCATCCAAAGGCTTCTCGCATTGCTTTGGCCAACGACCTTAGCAATACGTTCTTTCATTTCTTTTGCCGCTTTATTGGTAAAGGTTAATGACAGAATATTGAAAGGATCTACTCCATTGGTAATCAAATGTGCAATACGCATTGTAAGCACACGTGTTTTTCCGGAACCCGCTCCTGCAAGCACCATCAAAGGTCCTTGTAAAGTGGTAACGGCTTCATATTGTGATTCGTTGAGTCCTTTCAGATAATCCATACAGCAAAAAAATTTGGGAACACAAAATTAGTGTATTATATGGAGAATTCAAATTTGAATTTCAGTACAATAATTACACTTCTTTAAATATGAAATATAAAAGCCATTCAACATCCCACAACTCTTTTAAGTAAAACTAACGTTCTTTTAAAATTCTTAAAAAAAGATTAAAATACTTGTAACAATTCATTTAAATCTAACACTAATTGACAAAACAATTTCTATTTTATGAAAAAACGACTTCTTAGTGTTGCAGCAGCTGCCTTTTTTGGAGCAATGCTGAATGCACAACAAATCAAATTTGAAGAGTATGATTTACCAAACGGCTTACATGTAATTTTGCATCAGGACAACTCTGCACCAGTAGTAACAACTGGTATCATGTACCATGTAGGAGCCAAAGATGAAGTAGTGGGAAGAACGGGTTTTGCACATTTCTTTGAGCACCTTTTATTTGAAGGAACTCCAAACATCAAAAGAGGAGAATGGTTTAAAATCGTTTCTTCAAACGGTGGAAAAAACAACGCCAACACAACAAACGACAGAACATATTACTACGAAACTTTCCCTTCAAACAACGAGCAATTAGGTCTTTGGATGGAGTCTGAAAGACTTCGTCATGCAGAAATCAACCAGATTGGGGTAGACACACAAAGAGAAGTTGTAAAAGAAGAAAAGAGAATGAGAATGGATAACCAGCCTTATGGAAATCTTTTCACCAACGTACAGAAAAATCTTTTCACCAAGCACCCATATACATGGTCTACGATTGGATCTATGGATGATTTGAACTCTGCTAAATTAGATGAGTTTAAAGCTTTCTACAAGAAATATTATGTTCCAAACAACGCAACTTTAGTTGTAGCAGGAGACATCAAGCCTGAGCAGACAAAAAAATGGATTCAGGAATATTACGGAGCCATTCCTAAAGGAACAGTTTATCCTAAAAACTTCCCTAAAGATGAGCCTATCACCAAAGAAAAAGAAGTAACAGCATACGACCCTAACATTCAGCTTCCTGCTTATGTTTTTGCATACAGAACGCCGGGTAACAAAGAAAAAGATGCTTACGTCTTAGATATGCTTTCGTCTTATTTAAGCAACGGAAAGTCTTCAGTTTTATATAAAAAATTGGTAGATCAGGAGAAAAAAGCACTTCAGGTAGCGGCTTTCAACCAAGGTCTTGAAGATTACGGTATTTTTGCATTTTTTGCAATCCCGATGGGAGCAACAACGAAGCAAACTTTACAGTCTGACATCGATGCGGAAATCAAAAAAATTCAGACTACTTTGATTTCTGATGAAGATTATCAAAAACTTCAGAATCAGTATGAAAATCAATTTGTAAATGCTAACTCAAGTATTGAAGGAATTGCAGCTTCATTAGCTACAAATCACGTATTAATGGGAGATACAAACCTGATTAACAAAGAAATCGAAATCTACAAATCGATTACTAAGCAGGACTTACAGAATGCGGCGAAAAAGTATTTGAATTCTAACCAAAGAATCATCCTTAACTACTTACCTGAGAAAAAATAATCACTAAATAGATTATAAGATATTAGATTTCAGATAAAAGACTTCTCATACGTCTTCTATTAATCTCAATAAAATTGATCAATTTAAATAAAGGATTATTAAAATTAAATTTTTACAAATGAAAAAGCAATTAACATATATAGCAGTAGCATTTTTATTCACAGGAATGCTTTCTGCACAAAAAATTGATATTAATGCAATGCCAAAGCCGGGACCAACTCCTGCTATCAACATTGCGAAACCAAAAACTTTTCAGCTTAAAAACGGAATGACCGTAATGGTAGTTGAAAACAACAAACTACCAAGAGTAAACGTAAGCCTTACAATGGACAGACAGCCTTATTTTGAAGGTGATGTAACCGGCGTAAGCGAAATCATGGCAGATCAGTTGGGTAACGGAACGACAACTTTTAGCAAAGATGCATTCAACAAAAGAGTAGACTTTTTGGGAGCTAACCTAAACTTCTCTTCTGCAGGTGCTTCATCAAACTCTCTTTCAAAATATTTTCCAGAAGTTTTAGGCTTAATGTCTGAAGCAATCATCAACCCTAAATTTTCGGCTGACGAAATCACAAAATCTAAAGAAAGAGCTATTGAAGGCTTGAAATCTTCAGAAAAGAGCGCAGATGCAATTGCTTCAAGAGTTTCAAACGCATTAGCTTACGGAAAAAACACTTCAAGAGGTGAATTTGAAACTGAAGAATCGATCAACAAAATACAGTTAGCTGACGTTCAGAATGTATATAAAAAATATTACGCTCCAGACAATGCTTACCTTGTAATTGTAGGTGATGTAAAGTTTGACCAGGTAAAACCAATGGTTGAAAAAGCTTTCAACAACTGGAAAAAAGCTGACACAAAATTCCCGGCTTTAGAGCCTGCTTCAAATGTTGCTAAAACTGAAATCAATATAGTAGACGTTCCTTCTGCTGTGCAATCTGTAGTTTCTGTAGGAAATCTAAACACATTGCAAATGAAAGATGCCAACTACTTCCCTGCAACAATCGCCAATTACATTCTTGGTGGCGGTGGAGAAGCTAGACTATTCATGAATCTTCGTGAGAAAAATGCATTTACTTATGGTGCCTACTCTAGTTTAACAGCAAGCAAATATTCACCTTCTTTCTCTGCTGAAGCAAGTGTAAGAAATGAAGTAACAGATAAAGCGGTTAAAGAATTCATGAACGAATTGAACGCTATTTCTACAGTAAAACCTGAAGAATTGGCTAACGCTAAAGCTAAATTGAAAGGAAGCTTCATCATGGCATTAGAGCAGCCTGCAACGATTGCGAGATTTGCGGTTAATCAAAAAGTTCAGGACCTTCCTGCTGATTTTTACACCAACTATTTAAAATCTATTGATAAAGTAACTGCAGCTGATGTTACCAATGCAGTAAAAGCTACTATTTTACCAAACCAAAGCAGAATTTTCATCGCTGGTAAAGCGTCTGATATTTCTGAAGGTTTAGAAAAATTAGGATATCCTGTAAAATATTTTGATGCTAATGCAAACCCGGTAGCAAAACCAACTGTTCAGAAAGTTGATGCAAGTGTAACGGTAGCTTCTGTTGTTGATAAATACATCAATGCAATTGGTGGAAAAGCGAATGTATCAAAAGTGAATTCTTACACAATGGTTTCTTCAACTTCTATGCAAGGTCAAACCATCGATATAAAAACTACAAAAGCTCAAGGAGGAAAAGAACTTCAAATAGTTTCTGCCGGTGGAATGACACTTCAAAAACAAGTTTTCGACGGAAAAACTGGTTATTCTGAGCAAATGGGACAAAAAGTTGAAATGACTAAAGAAGAAATTGCTGACAACCTTAAAAATACTGAACTTTTCGAAGAGTTAGGTTTTGCTAAATCTGCAGATTATAAATTGGCAGGAATTGAAAAAATCAACGGTGAAGATTCTTATGCAATCAAATCTGGAGATAAAGCATATTACTACAGCGTAAAAACCGGACTTAAAACTGGGGAAACTGAAACTGTATCGGCACAAGGACAAACATTCACAGTTCCTACAACTTTTGCAGATTACAAAGATGTTTCTGGTGTGAAAATGCCTTACACAATCACGGTTAACCAAATGGGTATGGATATGGAAATGAAAGTAAAATCGTACGAAGTAAATCAGGCTAAAGACTCTGACTTCAAATAAAACTTCATATATTTAATAAAAACGGCAGCAATTGTTGCCGTTTTTTTATTTTTAGCACTCATCTTATTTTGTCGTTTGCTAAAAAAACATTAGATTTGCCCATTCAAAAAGATATTAAAATTAATGGATACTATATTTACACTATTAATGGTTCTTATTATGATTGCCAGCGTTTTATTGGTAATCGTTGTTATGGCTCAAAACCCAAAAGGTGGCGGTCTTTCTAGTACTTTCGGAGGTGCATCTCCTGCACAGTTTGGAGTACAGAGAACAAATGACTTTATGGAAAAGTCAACGTGGACTTTAGGAGCGGTAATTATCGTTCTTATCTTGATAAGCGTTGTTGTTACAGGGAAACCTAAACAAGTGGCACCTGCTATTCCACAAGCTCCAACTAAATCTGAAGCTCCAGCTTCTAAAACTACAGCTCCGGTAAGTGTTCCGGCAAATAAATAAGAAATACTTTATTTAAGATAAAAAAAGCAACTCAATTGAGTTGCTTTTTTAGTTTTATGGTAAATGATTAGATATTTATTTAAGTTTAATTTTCTCTATTTTGTATCTTAATCTTAAACCTGCTTTCATAAATGAATATTGTATCGGTTTATTTACTTTATAATATTTATCAATAAAAATCTGCATCGCGCCGTAAAATCTTTCAAGATACACCTCATCTTTTATGGTGCTTTCGCCTTTGTGATGAAGGATAGACGATTTTCCATAATAATAGTTTTGGTAGCCGTTGTTCAACAAAGTATAGCACAAATCAATATCTTCACCATACATAAAATATCTTTCATCAAGACCGCCAACCTTTTCGTAAACCTCCTTTTTCACCAAGAAAAAAGCTCCGGTTATTACTTCTACTTCAGCAATTTCAAATTCGCCAACATCATTTCGGTAATATGATTTTGAATTTTTCTTTTTAAAATTGGTAAATAATTTTTCGAAAGAGTTCATCATATCAGGAACTGAACGCTTACTTTCGGGAAGAAAATCTCCGTTAGCATCGTGCATTCTCACGCCCAAACATCCAAAATTGATTTTAGAATCAGCAAAATCTAAAACTTCTTTTAAGTAAAAATCTTCTAACTCTGTATCAGGATTTAAAATAAGTACATATTCTCCGATTGCTGTTTTTATTGCTTCGTTATTAGCCTTGGCAAAACCTCCATTGACTTCAGAAGCCATAAAATGTACTTTTGGAAATTCCGGAATGAGGTCACCCCAAGAACTGTCTGTAGACTTGTTATCAATTACAACAACTTCATAATCGATATTGTCTGCATATTTTTCAATAGACAAAAGGCAGTTTCTCAAAAGTTGAGTTACATTGTAATTAACGATAATGATTGAAATTTTCTTACCCATTTTTAATCCTTTTCGTTATACGGAAGTCTATTGGTTATAGACCTACCCAAAGAAATTTCATCTGCATATTCCAATTCATCTCCTACCGAAATCCCTCTTGCAATACTTGAAAATTGAATCCCGGAATTTTTGAATTTTTTGTAAATATAATACGCTGTTGTATCGCCTTCCATTGTTGCACTTAAAGCGAAAATAAATTCTTTTGCCAAACCTTGCTGCAATTTCTTTTCAATACTGGGAATATTCAGTTGATGTGGTCCGACTCCTTCCATCGGAGAAATCTTTCCACCCAAAATAAGATATTTACCTCTGTATTTTCCAGTATTTTCTATGGCAATAACGTCTCGCACATCTTCTACGATACAAATCAGCTCATCACTGCGTTTATCATTACTACAGATTTCACAAACATCAAAATCAGAAAAATTATGACATTCTTTACAGTATTTAATTTCATTCACCAGATTAATGATTGAAGTCCCCAAACTTGTCGCTCTGGAATTGGGTTGCTTCAATAAATGAAGCGCTAAACGTAAAGCGGTTTTCTTCCCAATCCCAGGAAGTCCGGAAATTTCTTCCACTGCTTTTGCCAATACTTTACTTGGATAATCCATAAGTACAAAAATAAGAATTCTAAACTGATAAATGAATTAAATAGAGAGTCTAAGGTATGATATTTGATAACTTATGATTTTTTTAAGAATTCATATTTAATATGATTTTAATCTATTAAAAAATGAATAATTTTACCCCGCAAAATATTAAACAGAAATAAAATAAATGGCACTTAACAACCTCAACTATCCGCTGGATTTTAAATTCAAAATGACAACTCTAGCCAGCGATTTCAATATTACAGACCGACACGGAAATTATGTAGCTTACGTTCGTCAGAAAATGTTTAAATTAAAAGAAGACGTTATTGTTTTTAACGACGAAAGTAAAACGAAAGAATTATTCAGAATTCAGGCTAATCAATGGATTGATTTTAATGCGTCTTATTCGATGAAAGATACCATTGGAAAGAACTTTGGAAGATTAGCCAGAAAAGGAATGCGCTCTATCTGGAAATCTTCTTACAATGTTTTAGACCAAGCAGATTTACAAAAATTTACCATTACAGAAGATAACGCGTGGGTAAAGTTTTTCGACGGAATGGTCGGTGAAATCCCAATTGTCGGAATGTTTACAGGATATTTCTTAAATCCTTCTTATACTGTAAAAGGAATAGATGGTAAAGAATATTTTAAACTAAAAAAAATGCCTTCATTCTTCGGAAGAAGATTTCAATTAGACCGATTAATCGATATTGATGACGAAGATGAAAGCTTGGTTGTTTTATCTTTTCTGATGATGGTTTTACTTGAAAGAGCGAGAGGGTAAGCTATTATTTACATCTACTTTTATGAAAATTTCATTTGACCTTGATGATACAATTATTTCTACAACAAAGTTTTCTTTAGAAAAAGAATCATTTTGGTCTAAAATCATTGGAGCTGAAAGAATTCGATTTGGAACAATTAGATTATTTAAAGAATTAAAAGCCAAAAATCATAAAATTTATGTTTATACTACTTCATATAGAAGCAAAATAAAAATTAAATTAATGTTTCTCTCCTATGGTATTCCAATAGATTTTGTTGTTAATCAGCAGCTCCATGAAAGAAGAGTTAGAAAGAAAGGAAAAAACATTTCCAAATTCCCACCCGAATTTGGTATTGACATTCACATTGATGATTCTCTTGGTGTAGAAATGGAAGGCAAAAAATTTGGTTTTAAAACAATTATTATTTCAACTGACGACGAAAATTGGATAAATAATGTTTTAGAAAAGATTGAAAAAACTCTATAAATTAGAATTTACTATCTTTAGAATTACTTAATTTAAAGTTTAATAATAATTAAAAAATGAAATATTTTATCATACTCTTTTCAGCATTAACTTTAATTGCGTGTAAGAAGGAAAAAGAAACCGTACCAGATTCAAAACCTGCAGATTCTTTAAATATTGTTCAGGATTCTGCTAAAACAACTCCTGCTACTGCTCAAGTTTTAGTGGATGTATTTCCTTTCCCAAAAGAAATCAAAGAATGCTCTTGTTATTTTGCAAAAAGCAAAGCAGATTTTGAAAATGAAAAATACATTTACGCCGACGATGCAGGAAAAACCGCCTACATGAAACTCGACGGAAAAAGAATTGCGATGAATTTAATTTCCTCAAGCGACATGGAAGTTGATGAAGAGCTGACCAAAGAAATTGAAAACGAGAACTATAAAATCTCCGTGAAAGGAAAAAAAATAAAACACGAAGAAGCTTTACTGTTTGAAGGTACTTTAACGATTGAAAGACCAGACGGAAGCAAAACCACAATGCCTATTTACGGCGAATGCGGATGCTAATGCAATAAGAGCAATAAGCAATAAGCAATAAGCAATAAGCAAAAATATTGCTCCTGAATTTCGGGAGCATTTTTAATTTCGTAATTTTGAGAAAAATAAATTTTTATGGAACTATCCAATATAGAACCGCAAATTATCTGGAAAAATTTCTCCAAGTTAAATGCAGTTCCAAGACCTTCTAAAAAAGAAGAAAAAGTAATCGCTTTCATTAAAGAATTTGGTGAAAATTTAGGACTGGAAACTACTGTAGATGAAGTAGGAAACGTGATTATTAAAAAACCGGCTACTCCAGGAATGGAAAACCGTAAATCGATTGTAATGCAATCGCATTTGGATATGGTTTGCCAGAAAAACAACGATGTCAATTTCGATTTTGAAACTCAAGGAATCCAGATGGAAGTTGATGGAGACTGGGTAAAAGCAAAAGGAACGACTTTAGGAGCAGACAACGGCTTAGGAGTTGCAACTATTATGTCGATTCTTGAAAGTTCAGACATTCCACATCCTGATTTGGAAGCTTTATTCACTATTGATGAAGAAACAGGAATGACAGGAGCTTTAGGTTTAAAGCCAGGGCAATTAACAGGACAAATCCTTTTAAATTTAGATACAGAAGAAGATGACGAAATCGACATCGGATGTGCAGGTGGAATTGATGTAACCGTAAGCCAAAACTATTCAACAGAATCTTCTAATGGGCAAATTGTAAAAATAGAAGTAAAAGGTTTACAAGGTGGTCATTCAGGAATGGATATTCATAAAGGTTTCGGAAATGCCAATATCATTATGGGCAGAATCCTTTACAAAGCTTTAGAAAATCAAAACGTTCAGTTAATTTCAATTGATGGCGGAAGTTTAAGAAATGCTATCCCGAGAGAATCTGTTGCTTTAATTTTTGTAAGAAATGCAGGTGAATTTATCGAAAATGTAACCAACGGTATCAAAAAAGAAATTTTAGAAGAGTTTGCTTCTGTTGAAGCTCATCTTCAAATCAATATTGAAAATGCTACAAGTTCTGAAAAAGCACTTTCTGAAGGAGATTCTAAGAAAATCATTTTGGTTTTAAAATCTCTTCACAACGGTGTTTACAGAATGAGTCCAGATGTACAAGATTTGGTAGAATCTTCAAATAATGTTGCAAGAGTAGAACTAAAAGATGGTGGTCTGAAAATTTTAAACCTTTCAAGGTCATCAGTCGATTCGTCTAAAGATTCGGTGGCTGAACAATTAAAATCAGTATCTGAATTAGCGGGAATGAACGTAGAATTCAGTGGTTCTTACCCAGGATGGAAACCAAAACCGGGCTCTGAAATCGTACAAGTTTTAGAAAAAATCTACACTGAGAAATTTTCAGAAAAACCACACGTTGTAGCTTGTCACGCAGGTTTAGAATGTGGAATTATCGGTGCTAATTACCCAGAAATGGAAATGGTAAGCTACGGACCAACCATCAGAGGAGCTCACTCTCCTGATGAAAAGGCTAATATCTCTTCAACACAGAAATTCTGGAGTTTCACAAAAGATATTTTAGCGAATATTCCTTTGAAATAGAATTTTTAAAATATTATTTTAATATCCAAAGTCTTTTGATTTTGGATATTTTTTTGTGCGTTGTAGGTTTTGGCTAAAGCCAAGGATGAATTTATTTTTTTTAGGTGGACTGAAGCCCACCCCTATTGAATCATGCAATGTGTTTTTCTTAATTTTCAATTAATAATTGCATTGTGAGATTCATGATAAAAATCCTTTAAAATATCGATTCTATTCAATAGGGGTGGGTTTTAACCCACCTAAACAATTAAAACATTCTTTCGGCTTTAGCCAAAACTTAGAAATATTTTCTACTTTTGAGAAAACAACACAAATGTCTTACATCAAAATCTACATCCACTGAAGCCCACCCCTATTGAATCATGCAACGTGTTTTTCTTAATTTTCAATTAATAATAATTCCGTTATAAGATTCATGATGAAAACCCTTTAAAACATCTCAATTCTATTCAACAGAGGTGGGTTTTAACCCACCTAAACAATTAAAACATTCTTTCGGCTTTAGCCAAAAGTTAGAAATATTTTCTATTTTTGAGAAAACAACACAAATGTCTTACATTAAAATCTACATTCACATTGTATTTTTTACAAAAAATAGAATACCTTACTTCAATACACTGGAATTAAGAGTGAAAATATGGAAACATATCAAAGAAAATGCGACAGAAAAAGGAATTTTTATGGATATGGTCAATGGTTATTCTGACCACTGCCATTGTTTGATTTCTTTAAGTTCAAATCAAAACATTGAAAATATTGTTCAGCTCATAAAAGGAGAATCTTCTTATTGGATTAATAAAAACAATTTGACACAAGAAAAATTTGCTTGGCAAGAAGAATATTTTGCGGTTTCAGTTTCAGAATCAAAAATTGAACAGGTAAGACATTATATTAAAAATCAGAATATTCATCATCAGAAAAAGACTTTCCAAGAAGAATATCGTCAGTTTATTGAAAGATATAATTTTGAATAAATTTTGGCTAAAGCCAATGTATAATTTAATTTTGTAGGTAGGCTGAAGCCCACCCCTATTGAATGATAAAATGAAAATTATATTGATGTGTTAAAGTATACCTCAATAATAACAAAACAATATCCCATGAAAATCTCATCCACCACCTTTCTCAATTCCGAGCAAAAACACCAAATTCTTCATTTATGGAATAACGAATACCCTGAAAAACTAGCTTATCAAAATATTGATAGTTTTGAAAGCTATCTTGAAAAACTCAATGAAGTCAATCATTTTATCTTGGCAGATGAAGACAAAATTTACGGTTGGGCAATTACTTTTATAAGAGAACATGAAACATGGTTTGCAATTATTCTGTCAGAAAATCTTCATGGTCAGGGCTGGGGAACAAAAGTTTTAAATGAATTAAAACAGAATAAAAACGAGCTTAATGGCTGGGTTATTGACCATAGTAATGATAAAAAGCTCAACGGAAATTTCTACAAATCTCCATTAGAATTTTATATAAAAAATGATTTTAAAGTTTTATCAGATACCAGACTGGAACTGGAAATCATGTCTGCTGTAAAAATTAAATGGACAAAATAATGAAGAATATTACAATGAAAAGTATTACGGTGTTTTGCGGTTCAAGTTTCGGTTCAGATGAAATTTATAAAGAACAGGCCTATTTAGTTGGAAAAACTTTAGCCAAAGAAAATATTTGCTTGATTTATGGCGGAGCGAATGTTGGATTAATGGGCGCCGTTGCAGATGGAGCCATTCAAAATGGAGGAAAAGCCATTGGAGTTCTCCCTCATTTTCTACAGTCGAAAGAAATTGCGCACACTCATCTTACCGAACTTATTGTAGTGGAAACAATGCATGAAAGGAAAACTAAAATGAATGACCTTTCCGATGGTGTGATTGTTCTTCCCGGAGGTTACGGAACTTTGGAAGAGTTTTTCGAAATGATTACCTGGGCGCAACTCGGACTTCATAAAAAACCAATTGCCATTCTGAATATCAACGGATTTTATGATGATTTGATTAAATTGGTTCAGACGATGGTTGATAAAGGCTTTTTAAAGCAAATCAATCAAGAAATGCTTTTGGTAAGCGACTCTATTGATGAGCTTTTAGAGAAAATGAAAAATTATCAGGCTCCAACGGTTGGAAAGTGGATTTCTAAGGAGGGAGTTTAGTACATTTGCAAATACTATTTTCACACCAATAAGAAATACAATTATGAAAAACATGATTCTGTCTGCAAGTTTATTTGCAAGTCATTTACTTTTAGCGCAATATAATTATCCTAAAACTCCTGAAAACCCTGTTGTTGACGATTATTTTGGAACTAAAATCACAGATAATTACAGATGGCTGGAAGATAGCAAAAGCCCTGAAGTAGAAAAATGGTTCAAATCTCAATCGGATTTTAGCCATAGCGTAATTAATAAAATTCCGCATCGTGAAGACCTTTATAAGCGCATGAAAGAAGTACAGGAAATGAACGGCGATTCTTTTGGCGGGATATTGGAGAGACAAAACACTTATTTTTACACCAAAACAAAAAAGGGCGAAAATCTTTCAAAACTCTATTCAAGAGACCTATCTACAGGAAAAGAAACATTGGTTTTTGATCCCGAAACTCTTGGAAAAAACACACAAATTACCAATTTTATCGTTGATTCTAAAGCTAAGAAAATGGCTATTTTATTGTCAAAATCAGGAGGTGAAATTTGTGATTTAAGAATTTTAGATCTTACAACCAAGAAATTTCTAAAGGATGAAATTGATCCTATCTGGAGTGAATTTGCATTTGAATTTACACCAGATGACAAATCTATTATTTATACTAAAATGAGCACTGCAGATCCAAACAGCAATATGCTTTTAAAAGATATGAAAGCAATGTTGCATGTTATTGGAACCGATATAAAAACCGATAAAATATTAGCATCAAGAGAAGATTATCCTGAATTGAATGCTTTAACCGAGCAATTTACGAGTATTGGTTTTACTGATGATTATAAATATCTTGTTTTAAGATTAAGCTCTACAAAATTAGAAAACCCCATTTTTGTTGCACCTTATTCCGAATTAAAAAATAAAAAAATAAAATGGAGACAGATTGTAAAGCCTTCGGATGATATTACCGATGTATTTATTTCAGGTGACAAATTGTTTCTTCTCACTCATAAAGATGCTCCTAATTATAAAATCACTCTAACGAGCTTATCAAATCCTGATTTTAATAATGCAAAAGTGGTTGTTGCTGAAAATAAAGACGGTGTAATTAGCAGCATCCACAATTCTAAAAACTATCTTTATTATTCATTAGGAAATGGGATCATCAGAGATAAATATCAAATAAATATTAATACTCTTAATGGTAAAAAAATTAATTTTCCGACCGGAATAAATGGTTCATTATCAATTAACCAACGTGAAAATGATAACATTTTCTGTAGTAATGTTAATTGGCTTACTCCATTAACGGCCTATGAATACAATCCGGAAATAGGAAATCCTGTAAAAAGTAAATTTATTAATTCCGAAAGCAATTATCCTGATTATAATAAACTTTATACTGTAAAAGAAGTTGAAATAAAAAGCCACGATTGTGTAATGGTTCCACTCTCTATTATTTATCCTAAAAATATGAAAATGGATGGTAGCAATCCAGCTTATATAACAGGTTATGGTGGTTACGGAATTTCTTATGAGCCTCGTTTCTCAACGAGACTTTCCGTTTTGCTAGAACAAGGAGTTGTTATTGCCATTGCTCACGTAAGAGGCGGTGGTGAAAAAGGCGAAAAATGGCATGAGGAAGGCATGAAAGCTACAAAACCCAATACCTGGAAAGATTTTATTGCTTGCTCGGAATATCTGGTTAATCAAAAATATTCTTCTCCTTCAAAACTAATCGGAAACGGTGTAAGTGCAGGTGGAATTCTGATCGGAAGAGCAATTACCGAAAGACCCGATCTCTTTGCGGTGGCAATTGCCGAAGTTGGGATGACCAATACATTACGATCTGAAACTACTGCAAACGGACCTAATCAAATTCCGGAAATTGGATCTATTAAAAATGAAGAAGACACCAAACATCTAATCGAAATGGATGCACAAAGCAAGGTGAAAAAAGGTGAAAAATATCCTGCCGTAATTGTACGTGTCGGTATGAACGATTCCAGAGTTGTTCCTTGGATGCCTGGTAAATTTGCAGGAGTTTTACAAAATAATTCGGCTTCAGGAAAACCTATTTTATTGTATGCAAACTACGACAATGGTCATTTTACAAGTGATTTTGATGTTGTTTTTAAAGAATATGCAGATATTTATTCATTTGCATTATGGCAGGTGGGACATCCGAATTTTCAACCTTCTAAAAATTAAAAAATTTGATATAAACAAAAACTCCTGAAGATTTTTCTTCAGGAGTTTTTTATGTTGTTTAAAAATTTCTCTAAGGATAAGGAGCAATCGCCACTGCAAGGCCTTCCATTTGAGGCATAATATGCAATTGGCAACCCAATCTGCTATTTTCTTTCACATGGAAAGCTTCACCCAACATGGCATCTTCTTCATCACCCATTGGCTCAAGTCCCGGGTCTACTTCTACATAAACCTGACAAGAGGCACACATCGCCATTCCGCCGCAAACTCCGATAGTTCCCTCCTCTGCTAGTTCATAAGCACGGATAATCTCCATCAGGTTCATCGACATATCTGTAGGAGCAGCAATATCGTGCGTAACACCTTCTCTATCGGTAATTTTAATATTTATATCGCTCATCTTTGGTTGATGGTTATTGGTTGATGGTTGATGGTATTTTTGTTTTACTAACAACTAATAACCAACAACTCACAACGAGATTAATCTATTTTCTTTACAACTGCTTTCTCAGCTTCTTTTCTACTTCCGTCGAAACCATCCACTCCACTTACTGTTGTATATTTTAGAACGAATTTTTTCCCTGGATTTAATCTATTGTAAACACTCTGACACATTAAAGTTGCTTCATGGAAACCACAAAGAATCAGCTTCAATTTCCCAGGATAGGTGTTGATATCTCCGATTGCGTAAATACCGTCGATGTTGGTTTGATAATCTAATGCGTTGTTTACGACGATTGCATTTTTCTCGATATTTAATCCCCAGTTTCCAATTTCACCTAACTTTGGCGTTAATCCGAATAAAGGAATAAAATAATCGGTTTCAATATCGTAAGGGTCTTGTCCGTCAACAGCTACTGTAATTGCTTCAACTTTACCGTCTCCTTTTACTCCAGTTACTTCTGCAGGAGTAATTAATTTAATTTTTCCTTGATTTTTTAATTCCTGCACTTTTTCTACAGAATCTAAAGCACCACGGAATTCGTTTCTTCTGTGAATTAAAGTCACTTCACTTGCCACATTAGACAAGAAAACGCTCCAGTCTAAGGCAGAATCTCCACCACCAGCAATGACAACTTTTTTATTTCTGAAATGTTCTGGTTCTTTTACGAAATATTCAAGACCTTTTTCTTCATAGTCTGCCAAGTTTTCAAAAGTAGGTTTTCTAGGCTCAAAAGTCCCCAAACCTCCAGCAATAGCAATTGCCTTACATCTGTGAACAGTACCTTTATTGGTAACCACTTCAAACCATTCGTCATCAACTTTAGTATAAGAAACCGCAGTTTCTCCTAAAGTAAATCCTGGTTGAAACTGTTTGATTTGCTCCATTAAATTATCTACCAATTCACCTGCATTTACAGATGGATACCCCGGAATATCAAAAATCGGCTTTTTAGGATATAACTCTGCCAACTGACCTCCCGGCTGAGGAAGTGCGTCGATGATGTGACATTTCATTTTTAGCAAACCTGCTTCAAACACAGCAAAAAGCCCTGTTGGTCCTGCTCCAATAATCAATATATCTGTAGTGATCATAATATGATGATAATTTAATAATTTGTAGCTGCAAATTTACTAATTTTAATGCGAAGCATATTTAATTATACGCAAATAAAAAACTGAGATTTATCAAATAGACGCAATAAGCTGATAATTAAAAAATTGGCAGCGTTTTTGTAAACTGTAAATTATGAAGAAGATACTTACTATCATCACTTTATTCGCCTTTTTTTTGGGGTACTCTCAATTAACTAATGTCGCAGATGGAGAATCGATTAGCTTAAGAATACATTACGGATTTTTAAATGCAGGATCGGCGAATCTTACAACAAAAAAAGTTAATTATAAAGGAGTTCCACATTTATACGTAAAAGGAACAGGGCAAACGACGGGCGCAGTGAAAGCTTTTTTTAAAGTCGAAGATTTATATGAAAGTTACATAGACATCGAGACAGAATTGCCGAGCTTTTATGTAAGAAATGTAAAAGAAGGGAGTTATACCCAGCATTTTCAGACCGTTTTTAATCATGACAATACTACTTTAATTTTAACTGATAAAAAAAATCCAGCTAATGGTTCAAAACTGATAAAATCTGTAAAAGGAGTTCAAGATATGCTTTCTTGTTTTTATTATTTAAGAAGTAAAACTCCGACCGAGCTAAAGGTAGGAACCGTTATCAATATGAATGTATGGATTGATGATGAAATGTTTCCTTTTCAGCTTAAAGTAACGGGAACAGAAAATTTAAAAACAAAATTCGGAACGATTAATGCATTAAAAATCATTCCTTCTGTGAAAAGCGGCAGAGTTTTTAAAGAAAAAGAAGGAGTTACGATGTGGGTAAGCAACGATTACAACCACATTCCTTTGTTGCTGAAAGCTGAATTGGCAGTTGGATCTTTAAAAGCAAGTATTGACGATTACAAGAATGTAAAATTTCCTCTAAAGTTTAGTAAATAATCCGCTATCGATTATAATCCCATAGTTTTAAGCACAGTTATCTACGTTTATTTTTGCCACGAATGCACTAATATGATTAAGAAAATTCCGAAAAAAACTGTGCTTTATAAGATTATAAATTTTTAGACTCTTAAAAAATAAAGCATACTAAGAGCACATCGTTTCCACTCATTTTTAGACCAATAAAAAAGCCTCCGGACTTCCCCCGAGGCTTACCAACCTAAATTAACATACTTCTGGAAGTATTTTCCCAGGTATTATTATGAAAAATTTTCCCGGTACCTATTACAAAGTTTTTCAACTCTGTTATTAACACTTAGGGCTCTATCATTTGTGTTTATGTGTTATAATAAATTTGTGTTTCTTTTTAGCATCTTTTTGCAGAGCTTTTTCAGCTCCGCAATCAGACACTTATATTTTCATCATGTGTATTTTTTGAAATTAACCTCAAATTTTAAATCTATTCTTATTTAAATATTTTCAAAATCCTGAGCTTTTTCGTTCATCATTTGTACTGTAAAAGTAGGAAGATTTAGAAATGTTTTCCGCATACTTGCTGTAGATGTATCTCTATGTCTGCGTAGATATTTATCTACAAAAACATTGCACTGCTAATGAGTAGCTATGGCAATTATTTCCAATATGCTCATAACTGAATTAGTCGATTTTTAAAAAGAAATTATTGGTGATTATAAAAATACAAGATCCCTCATTTAGCTTTACAAAAAAGCCTCCGGAAAAAATCCGAAGGCTTACCAACCTAAATTAACATGCTTTGAAATCATTTTCTAGGGATTATTACCCTGAAAAACTTTATCCCTAAATACATATTAAAAAAACTATTTTTAAATCTGTGATTATGCTCACAGTTTTCATCATTTGTATTTAATAAATATCTTTATTGATTGTAAGACATCGTTTACAGAGCTTTTCAGCTCTGCAATGATGACACTTAGGTTAATCAATTTGTTTATATGTTATACTGACTTGGTTTTATTTTTTAGTATCTAGTTGCAGAGCTTTTTCAGCTCCGCAATCAGACACTTATATTTTCATCATGTGTGTTTTTTTGAAATTAACCTCAAATTTTAAATCTATTCTTATTTAAATATTTTCAAAATTCTGAGCTTTTTTCGTTCATCATTTGTACTGTAAAAGTAGGAAGATTTAGAAATGTTTTCCGCATACTTACTGTAGATGTATTTCTATGTCTGCGTAGATATTTATCTACAACAACATTGCACTGTTCATGAGCAGCTACTGTAATTATTTACAATAGATAACTGGACTAGTCGATTAAAAAAAGAAATTATTAATCCACAGAAGATTTATTCCAGCACCTCTATTTAATACCGTTACAATGCTGCATTATTATTTTTTTAACATTAAGTCTTTGCTGTCTATTTTTTTCAGATAGGTAATCGGATCATTAGAATTTTCAGTTAAAGATTAGTTTTGAGCACAGGAAAATAGGTTATAATTAAGTAGACTGATAAAAAAGTTTTTTTTCATAATTATTTAATTATTTTTGTTAATCTTAGTTCTTATCTATCATTAAAAATTGAAATGCTAAAACCTTTTTTAAAAAAAATAAATTCTTTTAATCCCATACAAAAGAGATTTCCATTAGATTACCTAATCCCTGTATATCATTGCGTTTCAAACTCATACTTACCACACCTTACGCATATAATAAATTACAAAAGCAGTCTTGAATTTGAAAAAGACTTAGACTACATGTGTACTCGATTTGAGTTTGTAGATGGTGAAACATTTTCGAAAAATTACACGAAGAAAAACAATAAGCCATATGCTCTTTTGACATTTGACGATGGCTATAGTGAATTCAGAGATATTATATCACCAATTTTGTTGAGGAAAGGGATTTATGCTATAAATTACATAAACCCAGCATTTATAAAAAATGATGATATGATGTTTAGATTAAAGATAAGTCTTATTGTAGAAAAAATTCTAAGCAAAAATCTTATACCTTCAGGCTCATTAATGGCTTTACTTGCATCACCTAATGCTTCTAAAAAAGATTTAATTGCAAAAATTAAAGCAATATCGTATACGAATAGACACCTTTTGGATCAAATAAGTATTTCTATAGATTTAAGTTTTGATGATTATTTAAAAAACAATAAAATATATCTAAATATAAATGATTTAAAATATCTGCAAGAAAAAGGGTTTGGTATTTCAGCACACTCTTGGGATCATCCCTACCTACCAGAATTATCTATTAGTGATCAGGTCCAAAACATTCAGCAATCTATAGACTTCATCTTAGAACACGGATTTAATACTGAGTCAATAGCGTTTCCTTTTACCGATTTTGGTTTAAAAAAAATGATGTTTGATCAACTTTTTAAAAATAACAAATCCCTTAAATTTACTTTAGGGACTGCTGGTTTAAAATTTGACAGTGTAGAAAAAAATTTACAACGGGTCCCTATGGAAAATGGTTTTTCAGCCTCCGACGAAATCAACTTTGAGAGTAACTATTTTCTTTTGAAAAAAATTTTTAATAAAAATCAAATTATTAGAATATGATTATTTTGAAACCCCTGAACAAAAAGGCTTTATTTAATTTCGTAAATTCAAAAGAATTTCATGAATTACCTTTTCTTCCTATCTCACATCATAGAGCAATTTCTCATATAAACAATCCTCATGCAAATGATAATGATACCATTCTGATTTTGGCTTATTATGAAAATAAGTTGGCTGGTTATATCGGAATTTTAGCAGATCATATGCAGGTTAATAATACATTGATAAAGATAGGCTGGCTAAGTACGCTCTTTGTACATCCTGATTATCGTGGAAAAAAAATTGCTCAGATGCTACTTAAAGAGGCTTGTAATCTATATCAAGAAAACATTATAATTACTGAATATACTGAGGAAGCAAAAAAAATGTATGAAAGAAGTAATCTATTTGTACCTCAAAAACCATTAGAAGGGTCTTCCTATCATTTTTTATTAAATTTTTCCGAAATTCTTCCTAAGAAAAATAAAAATTGGAGTCGTATATATCCTATTCTAAAACTATCCGATAAAGTTTTCAATCAATTTCTATATACAATACGTAGATATGAAAATCCTGAAAAACAATTCACGATTACAGATAATTTTGACAGTGAAATTAAGGAATTTATTAAAGGCTTTAGCAAACTAAAAATTTTCAATAAAGATGTCGCAGATATTGATTGGATGACAAGCTATCCTTGGATTTTAAATAGCAACACAAATAAAGAAACTAATTATCTATTCTCAGATTTTGATATAAATTTCAAATACATATTTATTAAAATATATGATTCTAATCGCTTAGATACTATTTTGATGCTTACAGTACGTAATAAAAAAGCAACTTTACAATTTATTTTCGGCAACAAAAAAAACGATAAAATAAATGAAGTCTTAATGATTTTTCTTACTCAATTTAATATTGCAAATATCATTATCTATGATGATGAAATCAATAAGAAATTAGAAAAAAACCGTTTCTTACTCGTAAAAGAAAGAAATAGAAATTTTATGGTTCATAAAAAATTAGTAGAAATCTTACCCAAAGACTTTAAATTTGAGATTACAGCAGGAGATGGTGATTCTATTTTTACATAAAATTATTTTCTTTATATTCGTTTTCACTACTATTTCATAATTTAACGCAAAGGCAAACAAAGAATATTAAAATTTGACTGTTTGAAATTTATACAAAAGCGTAAACTTAGCAAAGAAATAAAAAAAGTTATAAAATATGAGAAATTGCGGACAAGCATTAATTATTTTCTATAATAGCAGATTGAGTATGCATGTTTTGTTTATTTAAAAATTTAAACTAATCTATATATTTTAATCCACTCCATTTCATTATAAAAAGCGCTTCATTTAGCTTTACAAAAAAGCCTCCGGAAAAAATCCGAAGGCTTACCAACCTAAATTAACATGCTTTGAAATCATTTTCTAGGGATTATTACCATGAAAAACTTTATCCCTAAATACATATTAAAAAAACTATTTTTAAATCTGTGATTATGCTCACAGTTTTCATCATTTGTATTTAACAAATATCTTTATTGATTTTAAGGCATCGTTTACAGAGCTTTTCAGCTCTGCAATGATGACACTTAGGTTAATCAATTTGTGTTTATATGTTATACTGACTTGGTTTTATTTTTTAGTATCTAGCTGCAGAGCTTTTTCAGCTCCGCAATCAGACACTTATTTTTTTTCATCATGTGTGTTTTTAAAATCAATTTCAAAATTTTAATTTATTCGTATTCGAATGTTTTCAAAATTCTGAACTTCCTTTTAGATTAATGACCTTAAAAAAACTTTTTGAGAAATTCTTTTTTCGCTCATCTTTCATACTGTAAAAATAGCAAGATACAGAGGTATCTTGCTAATATTTCTTGTAGATGTATTTCGATGTTGTTGTAGATATTTATCTACAAAAAAGATAGGTTAAGGAAATAAATAAGAATAAAACTAATCATTGTCGTCCGGTAAAAATTAGAAATACAATTAACAGCTCGCTCCTCAGGAGCTTTAATGATAAAAGAACCTCTATTTTCTATTAACAATTTGCTCCTAATGGAGCTGTATTAATCCCATCGGGATTTTCTATTAATAGAAAAAATGAAATAATCCAAAACAAAGCTCCAGAGAAGCGACCTATCGATTCACACTATTAACATTGAGTTTGTCAATTTGTTTATTGTTTTAATTGGACAACAATGAAAACTAATGGTAGTTTTTGATTAAATCTGCCAAATCAACTACATTTTCGATATGTAGTTTCTCAAAAATCCTTTTCTTAATGGTACTTATTGTATTCTGCTTTACATTAAGATTATTGGCAATTTCGAGATTTCCGTAGCCTTTTGCATACAGCTCTGCAATCTCCAACTCTCTTTCTGTAAGTCTTTGTAAAGGATTGATACTGCTTCGATTTTGCAAAGAATCAATTAAAACACCTTGGGTAATTGATGAAATATATTTTCCGGTTTGATGAATTTTGAGAATCGCTTCTTTTATTTCACTTTCTTCACTCAGTTTACTAAGGAAACCGTTGGCTCCAGCATTAATATATTTAATAGACTGGGTACTTTCATCAACCCCAGAAAATATTAGAATTTTAATATCTGGCTTAAGACTTCTGATATCAGAAATTATATTCAAACTGTTTCCATCAGGAAAAATAGCGTCTAT
The DNA here is from genome assembly GCF_021010565.1 of Chryseobacterium turcicum. Taxonomy (NCBI): domain Bacteria; kingdom Pseudomonadati; phylum Bacteroidota; class Flavobacteriia; order Flavobacteriales; family Weeksellaceae; genus Chryseobacterium; species Chryseobacterium turcicum. Next base: position 1,133,281 of record NZ_JAJNAY010000001.1, on the reverse strand, counting down.
TACTACAATTTCTACTTGCTGCGCTCCTAAAGTCTCCAAAACTTTATTCAGAGATGATGCATGAAAAATTTCACCCTCAAAACCAATTTCTTCAAGAAGAAATTCTACGCCTTGTCTTATGAGACTGTGATCATCGGCAAGTAAAAAGTTAATGGTTTTAGAGTCTAAATTATTCATTTATTGATATTCAAATTAATGGTGAAACTTACCTGGGTACCTACATGTATTTCGCTATCTACTGAGATATTTCCAGAATACAAATCTACGATTTCCTTACACAAGCTTAATCCTAAACCTGCACCCAAATTTTCTACGTCTTCAGACAATACTCCTTGGTAATAAGGTTCAAATATTTTTTTAAGATCAGATTTTGAAATTCCAACACCCGTATCGCTTATTACCGTTTTTAAAGAAACCGTATTTTCGTCAACAGACTCTGCTTTGGTCATCACCGTGATTTCTCCGTTTTCGGTAAACTTATTGGCATTGGCAAGTATATTCATAAAAACCTGATTGATTTTTGTATTATCAGAATACACGACAATTTCCGGATCGATATTTTCGTCAACAATAAATTTATTATTCCTGGTTTCGATGTAAGGAGCTATTGAATTTAAAATAGAAGTCACTTCATTTTTAAGGTTGAAAACTACCGGAACCAAATGATTTTGTACCTGTTGATTTTTGGTATATTCTAAAATCTGATTCGCCTGCATCAACAATGTATTATTGGTAAAACTAATTGACTTTAAATATTCTTTAATACTGTCGTCATTGGTTTTTTTATTTATTTTTCTGATGAAAATCCCAATAATTTTTAATGGTGAACGCAATTCATGGCTCAACATTCCTAAGATTCTGTTTTTGAATTTAAGGTTTTCATTAATCTGTTTATTGGCAGAATTTAGTCGCTTTTCATATATAAATGCGATTCTGGTGAAATACATAATCAATATCGATACAATAAACATCAAAACCATGGCTCCTAAAACCAGATACGTTCTGATTTTATTATTTTCAGAATTTTGCTGCGCATATTCTTTTTCGAGATCAGCTTTAGAAGCTTTAATTGCAAAATCATAGATATTCATCACACCATTACTGTAAACCAAAAGATTATTAAATATAGTATAAAACTTATTACTATCGTTTTGATTTCCCTTTGCCTGAACCTGAACTTTTTTTATTTCTCTAGAATAGTGATGCTGAACAAGATTCATAATACTGTCCATATCTGCTTTTATGGCAGCAGCCTCCGGAACTTTCCCTTGTTTTACCGTAATGATGGTACTGTCTTTTCGCACATTTTCTTTTCCGGATATAGCATCTCCCAAACGCCCGAAAAAGCCTTTTTTCTTAACGGTATCAACAATCGTTTTTGTTTCTACGTCAAAATTATATTTATCCAGATTATAATTGCCATCATATCTTTTAAGCGAAGGGATAGAAACAGGAGCTCTGAAATCTGATTTAGTAGAATACTGATACGTAGAATCAATCAATAACTTCAGTTTTTTACTTCCTAAAGAATCTGTTTTTTGATAGGCTATGATATTTTTTAATTTGGGATATTTAGATTCGTAACGATTAATATTTTCTAAATTTTCACCAATTTTTTCTAAAGATTTAAAATAGGAATTCAAGTATTTTTCATCAGTATGTGTTAAATATTGCTGAAGAAAATTCTGAGCGTTTAAAAGTTCTTTACGGGAATTATCTGTTAACTTTTCGAGAGAATCTACTTCTTTCAATTGATTTTCTATAAATGCTAAATTCTTTTTATTAACAAATTCATTATAAAAGAAAACAGCAATAATAAGCTGTATCAATAAAATACAAAAGATAAGAGAGTAGTGAACAATTTTTCGGAATCTAAAATTCAACGATTTTGGATGGTCATCTTTAGACTTCATATACATGTATTTAAAGCTTTTTTACAATCCTTTCATAGTAAAGATTGTAAAAACATTCTGGCACATTATCATTTTTTTAGATTAATATATTTATTTTTAAATGGAAAAAGTTCCAAATTATAATATCTATATTTTATTCTCTAAATTTCAGCAAAAAAAATTAAGTTTTCATTAAAAACTTAGTCTTTAAGCGATTTCATAAAGTTAATAAAAAATCCTGCGAAAATTTCACAGGATTCAAATTTATTTAAGTTTTTTAATTATAATGATTTAAACTGTTCTAAAGTTCGAATATCATTTTCAAAAAACATTCTGATATCACTCATTTGGTAAAGAAGCATTGTAATTCTTTCAATTCCCATTCCGAAAGCGTATCCTGAATATTTTTCAGAATCAATATTTACATTTTTCAAAACAGCAGGGTCTACCATTCCGCAGCCCATAATTTCTAGCCAGCCTGTTCCTTTTGTAATTCTATAATCGGTTTCAGAATTTAATCCCCAATACACATCAATCTCAGCACTTGGCTCAGTGAATGGGAAAAATGAAGGTCTCATTCTGATTTTAGACTTCCCGAAAAGCTCAGTCGTAAAAAACTGAATCGTTTGTTTTAAATCTGCAAAACTTACATTTTCATCAATATATAAACCTTCAATCTGATGGAAAATACAGTGCGAACGTGAAGAAATCGCTTCATTTCTGAAAACTCTTCCTGGAGACAAAATTCTAATCGGCGGCTCGTTTTCCTCCATATATCGAATTTGTACCGAAGAAGTATGCGTTCTCAATAAAATATCCGGATTCTGCTCGATAAAGAAAGTATCTTGCATATCTCTTGCAGGGTGATATTCCGGAAGATTCAGTGCCGTAAAATTGTGCCAGTCATCTTCAATTTCCGGTCCGTCTGCAACAGCAAAACCAATTGATTTAAAAATCTCAATAATTCTGTTTTTCACTAAATTAATGGGATGTCTTGATCCTAAATCTAACGGAAATGCAGGTTTTGTAAGATCTTCTTTCTCTAAAATAATAGAAGAAGTAGAAGCGTTTTTCAAATCTTCCAACTTTACACTTACCGCTTGCTTTAGGGTATTGATTTTCTGCCCAAATGCTTTCTTTTGGTCATTAGGAACTTCTTTAAATTTTTCAAAAAAATCATTCAGAACTCCTTTTTTTCCATTATACTTGATTCGGAAGTTTTCTATTTCCTCTTTACTTGTGGTATTGAAGCCATTAACCTCAGCAAGCAATTCTTCTATCTTTTCAATCATTGTTTTACCCTTTCAAAAAAATGTATTTGCAAAAATACGATTTTCAGTTTAAAAAACCTTTTCAATTTATCATAAAATAATCTGTCTCACGAGAAACAGATTATATAATTGCTATTTAAAGTTTATTTGATTTAGTCTAAAAATGCTGTAGCAGCAATGCTTATTAAAATTGTAAAAATATAAATTCCCAAAATAAGATTGTATTCTTTCTTTTTTCTCAGCACTTTCACAAGGGCAAAGAAAAATGCAAAAATTACAAACAACATCGATGGAATGGTAAGCAATTCTGCAAAAAACTGGATAATTTGGTTGCTGTAGGAAATAAAATAAAAAACCTGAAGACTTAGTAAAAAGCCAAGACAAGCAATGCTGATTATTAAAATAGCTTTACTCATCAGATTGTTATTCAAATTATTTTTGCTCTAAAGCTTTCACTTTAATCTGAAGGGTCACTTCATTTTTAATCACTCCATTCGCTGCAGGAGATTGAAATTTCACTCCAAAATCTTCTCTCATAACATCTTTTGGCTCAGTTGCAATACTTACCTCTGCTCCATTTACGGCAACATTAGCTTTAAACTGTACGGGTTTTGTAATTCCTTTAATCGTTAAATTACCATCTAAAATTGTATTATAATCACCTTCTGAAGACGAGCTTACCTTTGTAATTTCGTAAGAAGCCGTCGGGAATTTTTCAACTTCAAAAAAGTCAGCACTTTTCAGATGACCATTAAGCTTTCCGTGCTGTTCTGCATCATTTTTCAAATCTTCAGAACTTAGAGACTCCATATCTGCTACAAATTTTCCGCTTTCCAGCTTTCCGTCTTTTACGGTCACATCCCCACTTTCGAATTTAATCGTTCCAAAATGGCTTGTATTTTCAGATTTAAAAACTTTATACCCTTTCCATTCTACATTACTATTTAAAGTATCCAAAACAAACCTGCTTCCATCTTTCGTTGTCGTCACTTCATGAGCATCACTTGTTACCGGTTTTTCCTTCGAACAAGACACTACAGTGAACAAAGCAGGAATAGCGAGAGAAAATAGTATTCTTTTCATTTTGATATAATTTATGCATGGCTAAATTACTAAAAATATGCCAGCCTTACTTAAAAACTCTTATTTTTGCAATATGCTATTAGAGATAAACAACCTATACTTCTCTCATTCTCAAGAGAAAACACTTTTTCAAAACTTCAATCTAAAATTAGATGAAGGTAAAATTATCGCTTTGGCAGGCGAAAGCGGTTGCGGAAAATCTACACTCCTAAGTCTTATCTATGGTTTACACGATTGGAATCAGGGTGCAATTTTATTTGAAGGCAAAAAATTAATGGGGCCGAAAGGAAATCTGGTTCCCGGAGAAGCTGAAATGAAATTTGTAGCACAAAATTTCGATTTGATGCCCTATGCAACAGTTGCAGATAATGTGGGGAAATTTATTTCTAATATCAATTTAGCCAAGAAAAAAGAAAAGGTATTAGAACTTTTAGATGTTGTAGGATTGGTGGAGTTTGCAAACGTTTTACCAAAAAATCTGAGTGGCGGACAACAACAAAGAGTAGCCATCGCAAGAGCACTTTCTGTACTTCCAAAATTACTTTTATTAGACGAACCCTTCAGTAATCTTGATTTTGCCAGAAAAATAGAACTTCGTGAAAAACTGTTCCGATATGTTAAAGAAAATAATATCTCTTTGATTATTTCTACTCACGAATTACAGGATATCATTGCATGGACCGACCAAATCATTGTTTTACAAAACGGTAGACTTATTCAGAATAATAGCGCGGAAGAGACTTATAAAGATCCTTATAATGCTTATGTTGCAAAGCTTTTTGGGGAAGTAAATATTTTTACTGAGAATGAAATTTCGGAATTGCAGGTTTCAAGATTTTTCTACTATCCACATCAAATCAAAATCTCTGAAAATGGTTTTAAAGCCACAGTTTTAGAAAGTAGATTTGCCGGAAATCACTACTGGAATAAGATTAAATTCAAAAACAGAGAAATGGTGATGTTCAGTAATCATCAGCTTGAAAATTCAGTTCAGATTATTTTTGAGTAGTTATATTAAGAAAACGTTAAGTTGCTTAATGTTAGTATGTTGATAATTTTCAACGAATTAACAATTCCTATCTTATATATTTCAATACCTTTGTAAGACAACAACATAGGGAAATTTTTGGTTAATTCTCTTTCTGCCTTCCAGACCCAAATTAGCATTCTGCAATTCGGTCTTTGAAAGAGTACTCTGTCCAATTCTTTCCTTTTTTTATTAGCTTTTGGCAATTAGATTTAAAATTAAAGCCAATTGCCAAAAACTAAAATCATTTCAATTTAAGCCTTCTTTACAAATTCAGATTTCAAAGCCATTGCACCAAAACCATCAATTTTACAATCTATATTATGATCACTGTTTGGTCTTAAGCGGATGTTTTTCACTTTAGTTCCCGCTTTTACAGGTTTCGGAGCACCTTTTACCGGAAGATCTTTCATCACAATAACAGAATCTCCATTTTGAAGTTCATTTCCATTGATGTCTAAAATTTGATCTTCATTTCCCGCTTCTTTAGGATCCCATTCGTAGAAACACTGAGAACAAACCATTAAACCGTCTTGTTCATAGGTAAATTCAGAACTACATTTTGGACAAATAATTACATCACTCATTTTATTAATTTTTGCAAAGGTAGTTTTTTGAGCTGGAAGATAGAAGTTCGAGAATGAGAGTATACTTTTGTTTTTAAAAACCCAAGACAACATTATGTTTTTTCAATTTTCCTTCAATAAAATTTAGGTATTTTTTCCATGAGTCATCTTTTTCAAGTTTCTGAATAGCAATACTTTTATAATTTTCATTTTCGGAGTTTAATAAATATTCTACAAATCTGTCCAAATACATTACTTTATTCGGACTATTAAAATCAGCTTGTAGAAAATCATTCTGAAAATAGCTTCTAACTTCATCCGGATATTCATCTGAAATACAATCAAATGCAAATGAATTATTATATGTAAAAGCAAGTTCTTTTAGTACAGGAAATAAACTTTTATTTACTTTTTCACCTTTCAGAATAATATAATAAAACATATAATACAAATCTTTATCTGAATGTAAAATTATACTGTCTAATTTTTGAAAAGTTACATCATTTATTAAAGTTTGTTCAATTTTTGATTTTCGAACATCTTCATCTTTATCCATTTTTGTAACTGCTTTTGAAGCTACTTTCCATTTATAAGCATTATAAATTATCCATGCTAACTCATCAAAACCACCAATACAACCATCCTGAGTTTCAACACTTTCATTTTTGTCAATTTCAAAAGAAAATAATTTGATAACATCTTCATCCTTTTTGATTAATTCTGCAGATGCATAAGCCCTGATTACAGGTTCTTTATGTCTTGAAAACTCCATAAGTTCTTTTTCTGAAATTAAAGTCATTAATTTCTCAAATCTGTTAAACTGCTCACTGGGAGAACATGCTATTCCTACACAATTCGACTCAAAAACATTATAATCGATAATTTTTTGAATCAATTCTTCTTTAGTCTGCCCCAACGCTAAATAACCGCTGAAAAACAATAAAAAACAAATAATATTTTTCATAAGTAGAGACTTTCAATCAGATAAAAATAAAACAAATTTGATAAAAGATAGTATTTAACTGTCTATTTAATCTATTTCAAAAGGTTTCGATCCTACCGAGCTTCGCTTCAGCACCACTTTATTAACTACAAAAATTTTGTTTCGCGGAGTCACAATTTTAAAACCTGAAATTTTAAACCATGAACCTTAAACTAATTTCGTATTTTTGCAAATTCAAACAGCTTATAGCAATTTATGGAATTAATTCACAGAAACCTGGCAATCGGTATTCACGATGCTTTACAGGAAACATTTTTCGAAAAAAACAAGTATGCCGATAAAGTAATCGAAAGACTTTTGAAATCCCACAGACAATGGGGAAGCCAGGATAGAGCCGTTGTTTCTGAGATTTTCTATAACATTATCCGTTGGAAAAAACGCCTTGAATATTATATGGGTGAAGGAGTAAAACCTACCAACATCTATAAACTTATCATCGCATATCTTCTTTGGAGTAAAACCAATTACAAAAGATTTGAAGAATTTGAAGGCATCAAAATTGCCGACATTACGACAAAACTTAAAAAAGGAACCGTTCCTACAAAAGCAATTGAGCATTCTATTCCAGAATGGCTTGTTGAAACTCTGGAAAGAGAATTAGGCGAAAAATGGGAAAAGGAAATGCACGCTTTAAACGAAAAAGCACCTACCGTTTTAAGAGCAAACTCTTTGAGAACAACTCCAAAAGAGCTTATTTCTGACCTTGCCGACGAAAATGTAGTTTCTTATCCTATTAAAAATTATCCTGATGCGGTACAGCTTGAGGAGAAAAAAAATGTATTTCTTACCACTGCTTTCAAAGAAGGATTGTTTGAAGTACAAGATGCCTCTTCACAAAAGATTGGTTATTTTCTAGATGTAAAAGAAGGACAAAGAGTGGTTGACGCTTGTGCTGGTGCGGGTGGAAAAACACTTCATTTAGCTGCTTTAATGAAAAATAAAGGGCAGATTATCGCTTTAGATATTTTTGAATGGAAACTGACAGAATTGAAGCGTCGTGCAAAAAGAGCAGGAGCTCACAATATCGAAACAAGAGTAATTTCTGATACAAAAGTAATCAAACGTCTTCACGATAAAGTAGACAGACTTTTGATTGATGCGCCATGTTCTGGTTTAGGAGTTTTAAAAAGAAACCCTGACAGCAAATGGAAAATCGACCAAGCTTTTATCGACAGAATTAAGAAAGAGCAACAGCAAATTATGCAGGATTATTCTAAAATGCTGAAAGTAGGTGGAAAAATGGTATATGCAACATGCTCTATTTTACCTTCTGAAAACAACCTGCAAGTAGAAGAGTTTATTAAAAACAATCCTAACTACAAAATGATTAAAGACGAAAAAGTAATGCCAAGTGAAGGCTACGACGGATTCTACATGGCTTTAATCGAAAGATTGTCTTAAAATAATTCAACATATTATACATTAACTACTCTATTTTTTGGAGTAGTTTTTTGTTTATTTTATAGATATAAATTACATCACTTCGGAAAGGGATTAATATAATTTTGTTTGAAATTTTATCTTTATTTAATCTGAAAGGATAAAAATCGCTAATGCCTTCATCAAGTTTCTGTGAAGAAGTATTTTCTTCTCTTCCATCAAAGTAAGTAAATGTATTTACATCATTAAAAATCAGAACACAGCTAGAATCAAACGAATCAAGATAATACTTAAAATCTGAAACTTTATAACTTACGTAATCGTTTTTATAAACATTATTTTCTTTTAAGTATTTTGTATTTTTTGCAAATATAAACTCATTATTCTTCCAGGAAATTTCGGTTCGTAACTCTCCATTATCTACTAATAAAATTTCTGACTGAATTATTTCATTAACTAAATCTGATTTCTTTCGAATAATTTTTTGGATAAATTCATCAGAATTAGCAAGAACAGTAATTGGGTTATCATCATTATAAAAGTAATTTACAGGAATTAATGATTTATTAAGTTTTGTCTTATTAAAAATAGAATATTCCACTAATTTTAAAATATCAGTTACTTCAACATTGCTATCAATAATTCTTACAGCTAATCCTTTTCCATTATTTTTCATAATCACACCATCTCTCAAACCTAAAATCCTGTAATTAGAATTATCACCTTCCAAAATTCTCAATTTTTGCAGAAAATAATTCTTTTCATATTCGATTATTAGAGTGTCTTTAAAATTTAATTTATTCGCAATAGTTTCAGACAATTTTCCAATAATATGAATTTTCATCTCCTCAGATTCTACTATTTTATCTCCAAAATTGAATTCTGACTTGAAAAAAGTTTTTACATTCCCGAATTTCTCAACCTTGAATTTCGGTTTATGAGCAGTACAATAATTTGAAAAAATTAAAAATATCAATAAAGAAAAAATAAATTTCATGCTTTTAGTTTAAGCTGTAACGAAATTTTAAAATTAATATTTCTTATTCAAACTAAAACAAATCATCAACTATAAATTATCTTTGTAAAAACCATCAAAACCTATGTTTAAAACAATTTTAGCCAGTTTTTTCATTTTCTTATCTGTTTTAAGTTTTTCTCAGACGTACGAAATTCAATATGAAAGTTCGTACAACGGAAAAGTTCAGCCTAATCAGAATCCAACTATTGTTTGGGTTAACGAACAAGAAAATTTTATTTTAAATACAAAAATCAAAGAACAGAAAAGCGACTATCCTTTTGAAATTAGCAAAATAGAAAAGCCTTCAAACACAATTGTTTCGTATGCTTTTTTAAAACCCAATGAAGCAATTTCTACTTCAGACAAAGAATCTATCGCAAAACAGGAGTTTGAATTAACAACACAAACTAAAAAGATTTTAGGCTACAACTGTAAAAAAGCAGTCACAAAAATCAACTCAAACACCATTGAAGTTTGGTACACCAATGATTTAAAATTAAAAGGTGGGCCTTCAAGTTTAGGACAAAACTTAGGTTTAGTTTTAATGGTTGAACGAAACGGTAATTCAGCAACAACAGCAGTTTCTCTAAAGAAAATTAAAACTACAGGAATCGACAAAATCATTACAAAATCTATTCCTACAACAGATATATTGAGCTACAAAGATTTAGTTTGGAAAAGCAAATTTACAACACTGAATGTTTTTGAAAATGAAATCATCAACTTTTCTGACCAGTCAAAATCTGACGAAAAAATAAAAAGATTCGCCAACGGGACAATTATTTTAAAGAAGATAAAGTTTCCAAAAATTGCTCAAGGCGACAATATTTTTGTAGAACTAAAACAACAATCAAATGGTGATGCTTACGACAGAACTGGAACTGTATTTTTTATTCCTGAAGAAAAATCTCAGACATTTTTTGATGGTTTAGAAAAAGGGGCAAAAACACTTCCTCTTTACGACAATGGGAATGGAAAACAGTATTACGGAGTTGTTTCCACTCAAAATTATCAGCCAACGGTTGAGTTAATGCGATTTTTCACCGCTTTCGGAATCAATAAGTTTAATCATATCGAATTAAAAGACAAAACTTGGCAAACCGTAAGTCCATTTCGTCAGGATATTACCGAATTGAAGCCTTCTCTTTCTGAAAAAGAACTTTGGATAGGAACTTTCATTGGAAATTACGATAAAGGCGGTCACAAAGTGAGCTTAGATATCACCATTCACAATAGCGAACAGATTGTAAATAAAAACAATAAAGTGATTCCGTTATTTAATACCACCAATATCATGGAAATGGCGGGGCAAGATTACGCAACGATGTTTAATAATGATAAGGGTCTTTTTGTGGAGTTTAATTTAGAAAAAGATTTAAAAAACGCTCAGTTAAGATACATTACCACCGGACATGGAGGTTGGGAAAATGGTGATGAATTTATCCCAAAAGCCAATTCAATTTATGTAGACGGAAAATTAAGCTTCTCTTTTACACCCTGGAGAACAGAATGCGGGTCTTACCGATTATTTAATCCGGCATCAGGAAATTTTGCAGACGGACTATCTTCTTCAGATTTGAGCCGCTCAAACTGGTGTCCTGGAACAGTAACCAACCCCAATTTTATTTCTTTAGGAGATTTGAAAGCAGGGAAACACACTATTCAGGTTAAAATTCCTCAGGGAGAACCCGAAGGAACAAGCTTCAGCGCATGGAATATTTCTGGTGTCTTATTAGGTAATGAGTAAAAACAAAACCTCCTTGCAATATTATTACAAGGAGGTAAAAACACAAATGATGAAAAAAAATTATTTCGAGCTACAAAGGTGAGAAAAAAAAATGAATTAGTTATAATAAATTAGAAAAAATATTATTCAATGTTTTAAAATGAATCAATAATACTTTGCTGCGAAAAAAATTCTCTTTATTAATAAAATTTAATAAATTTAATTTACAATTTTAACTATTTTAATCTTTTTAATTAAATTATTTAATCATTTGTAAATTTTAGTTGCAATTTTTAAACCATATATCTAGTTTTGTTTCAAATAAAAATAACATGTGTGGAATCGTTTGCTTATTTGACGCAAAACAGTCAACCGAAATATTAAGACCTCAGGTTCTTGAAATGTCTAAAAAAATCCGTCATCGTGGTCCCGATTGGAGCGGGGTTTTTCAAAGTGAAAAAGTTGTTTTTTCGCATGAAAGATTAGCGATAGTAGACCCGGCTTCAGGAAAGCAGCCGTTGTTTTCAAAAGATGGAAAAATTGTACTTGCCGTAAATGGTGAAATTTACAATCACAGAGAATTAAAAAAAGAATTTCCCGATTATGAATTTCAAACTCAGTCGGATTGCGAAGTTATCATTGCGCTTTACAAAAAATACGGAAAAGACTTTATCGAAAAACTAAACGGTATTTTTGCTTTTGCATTATACGACATCGAAAACAACATCTATCTCATCGCAAGAGACCATATGGGAATTTGCCCACTTTATCAAGGTTGGGACAGAGAAGGAAATTACTATGTTGCCTCAGAACTGAAAGCTTTAGAAGGAATCTGTAAAAAGATTGAAATATTTTTGCCAGGACATTATTTATACAGCGCCGAAGGTCACGAGCTTCAGCAATGGTACAAAAGAGACTGGGAAAACTTTGATGCCGTAAAAGAGAACGTTACAGACATCCAGGCTATCAGAAAAGGGTTGGAAGATGCTGTGCACAGACAATTAATGAGTGATGTACCTTATGGCGTTTTACTTTCCGGAGGTTTAGATTCATCGATTATTTCTGCCGTTACCGCAAAATTTGCAAGACAAAGAATAGAAAGTGGTGATACTCAGGAAGCGTGGTATCCGAGACTTCACAGTTTTGCAGTAGGATTAGTAGGTTCTCCCGATTTGGCGGCGGCAAAAAAAGCGGCAGAACATATTCAATCTATTCATCATGAAGTCAACTTTACCGTTCAAGAAGGTTTAGATGCCATACGCGACGTTATTTATCATCTAGAAACATATGATGTAACAACCATCAGAGCTTCCACGCCGATGTATCTTTTAGCAAGAGTGATTAAGTCGATGGGAATTAAAATGGTACTTTCAGGTGAAGGAGCAGACGAATTGTTTGGTGGATATTTATATTTCCATAAAGCTCCAAACGCAAAAGAATTTCATGATGAAACGGTAAGAAAGCTTAACAAACTTCATTTATACGATTGTTTAAGAGCCAACAAAGCGTTGATGAGTTGGGGAATCGAAGGAAGAGTTCCGTTTTTGGATAAAGAATTTATGGATATCGCCATGAATGTAAACCCGGAAGATAAAATGATTCGCAAAGAAGAAGGAAAAATTGAAAAATGGGTTTTACGAAAAGCTTTTGAAGATTTATTGCCAGAATCTATTGCATGGAGACAAAAAGAACAGTTCTCAGACGGAGTTGGCTATTCTTGGATTGACACTCTGAAAGATATTGCCGAAAAATATGTTTCAGACGAAATGATGGCGAATGCAAAATTCAAATTTCCTTTAAACACGCCACAAAACAAGGAAGAATATCGTTACAGAACCATTTTTGAAGAGCATTTCCCAAGCGAAAGCGCTGCTGCAACGGTGCCTTCTGTGCCTTCTGTAGCCTGCTCTACTCCAATTGCTTTAGAATGGGATGAAGCATTTAAAAAAATGAACGACCCGAGCGGAAGAGCGGTGAAAGTACACGAAACATCGTATTAAAATCAACGAAATTTATCAATCCTGTATTCGTACAGGATTTTTTGTTCAATAAAATCAATAATATTTGCATAATTTAACTAAGTATTAAACTTATTATCTAATAAATAATTATATTTGAAAAATAAAAATAATCTCTGTTGTAAAATGAAAAGAAACATTACTATTTTTTTTGCTTTACTGTGTACAAGCTTAGCTTTCGGACAAGGTAAATACGGAAAAGTTCTCAATTCTAAAAAACTAGCTCTTTCTTATAAAACTGTAAAACCTGTTGATAAAGACGACTATTATCAACAATATTATTGGTTGGTAAAAGCAGAACAGCTTAAAACGTATCCTCACCTTGCAGACATCAAGCCTGTTGTGTTGTACAACTTTGTAAAAAAAGTAAACCCTCAGAATCCTACTAAAAAATTGGATGACAGAGGAAAAGAACTTAGACATACCGCAGAATTATCTCTAGACCAATATTTCAAAAACAAAAATTTCCAGAACAATGAGGTATTATTGTTGAATCTTGAAACGTATGTAGACCCTTCACAAGGAGAATATTTCACTAAAGTAGATGCTGAAAAAATCAAGCAGTTGGTGCCTAAAGAATTCTTCGGATTCACTTCTTTAAACAAGAAAACACACGAAGAAACCAACTATTACCTTTGGGTTGATAAGAAAAATGATAAATTTAGCATCGTTGACATTATTCCTAACGAAAAAGAGAATGCTAAATTTTACGCTTCTGTAAAGCAATATCTTCCGAAGTATAAATTTGAGAAAAAATATATGCCGACCGTGAAAAAAGGAACAAAAGGTGATAAAACAGACAAAGATTTCTTCTACATTATGCCTTTTGAGCAAAATAAAGATAACATCGAATACAAAACTGAGGATTTTAAAACATTCATCCTAAGCCAAGTAAAAAGAGAAGGCGAAGCATGGATTGGAGTAGAAAAGCCAAGAAAATAAAAGCAACGTTTACAATAAAAGCCCTGAAAATATTAATTTTTAGGGCTTTTTTATTTGGAATAAATTCTTGAAATTCATTTTATCTAAAACTTCGTATCTTTGCCAAAGAATGAAACACTTAAACAGCATTTTACGTTTACCGTTTTTCAGCACTTATTATTACCCGTTCTATCGTTCGGGAAGTATTTCTATATCTAAAATTCAATAAAATTTAAACTACAATATTGAAGGAGCCCGAACAGATTTGTTCGGGCTTTTTTATGCTTAAAATTCAACAATATGATTAATACATTAAAAGAAAACGTAGAAATTATTCTACCAGAAAACGGTTTGGAACAAAAATTAAAACAAACCGAAGACGAAAACAGAAAACTCATCATCAAACTTGGCTTTGACCCTACAGCTCCGGATTTACATTTGGGACACGCCGTTGTTTTGAAAAAGCTGAAACAGTTTCAGGATTTGGGACATCAGATTATCATCATTGTCGGAAGTTTCACGGCAAGAATTGGCGACCCAACAGGAAAAAATAAAGCTAGAAAACCTTTGAGCGAAGAAGAAGTTCAACACAATGCAGAAACGTATATTAATCAGCTTTCAAAAGTAATTGATGTGGAAAAAACAAAAATAGTTTTCAATTCTGAGTGGCTGGATGCTTTAAACTTCTCAGAAGTAATTCAGCTCATGTCAAAAGTTACGGTAGCTCAACTGATGCACAGAAACGATTTTAACAAAAGATTTACTGAAAATTCTCCGATTGCCATGCATGAATTGGTTTACCCAATTTTGCAGGGATTTGATTCGGTGAAAATAGAATGCGATATTGAAATGGGCGGAACCGACCAGCTTTTCAACTGTACCATGGGAAGACAACTGCAGGAAACTCATCAAATATCACCACAAATCGTGATGTGTATGCCTTTACTAAAAGGGCTCGACGGAAAAGAAAAAATGAGTAAATCTTTAAATAATATTATCGGTTTAACCGACGAACCCAATGAAATGTTTGGAAAAACAATGTCTATTCCCGATGCTTTGATTGATGAATTTATCGATTTGACCACAGATTTTTCAAATGCAGAAAAGCAAAATTTAAAATCAAGAATTTCTGATGGTGAAAATCCCATGAACATTAAAAAAATCATTGCTAAAAATATTATTTCTCAATACCATAATGAAGAGTCGGCCGAACTTGCTGAACAGTTTTTTAGTAATCAGTTTCAGAATAAGAATTTTGAAGAAAAAGTATTTGAACCAATTTCTATTGAATCTTTGTTTCCAAATCAATCGAAAATCAGCTTAATTGAGCTTTGTCATCATTTAAAAAATACTGATAGCAAATCTTTCACCCGAAGATTAATTGAAAATGGCGGAATTCAAATTAACAATGTAAAAATGACTGACCCTACTGCAGAAATTGAATTATTAAAACAGACAAAAATTAAGATTGGAAAAAGAGATTTTTTTGAATTGGTGTAATTTTTAAACAAACAGCTTATTTAATTTCTATACGAATGTCCGTTTTTAATCATAGTATTAGAAATCAGCAGTTACGTTGTCTTTCCGGAGGAATCTCAACATATTAAATATAAAGCATCTTAGATTCCTACGAAAAGACAAATATGCTGTTAAAAACTAACTTATTACTAATTACAGATATTCATAATTTCTAAAATAAAAAGTAAGTTTTGGCTAAAGCCTTTGGTTTTTTGATTTTAAAAAGCGGACTAAAGTCCGCTCCTATTGAATATTCGCCATCGTGACATAAATAATTCTTCCGCCTTCTTCATTAGAAAGCAATATTTTTTTGCCTTCAGTCAATTCAACCATTGAATTGGGCGGAATTTCTTTTTGTTCGGTCAAATCTTTCATACTCGTTAAGGTTTGATTCACCAAAACCCATTTATCCTGATAAAAAGTAAAATATCCTACCGGTTTTTTATCTTCAAACGTAAGACTTTCATTTCGAATCACTTTTCTTGAAACATGCCATTTGAAAAGATACTGGTTATGATACACCATTAATCGGTGGTTTTCGGGTTTCCAAACCTCATCATCATACTTAAAATATAAATCTAAAACCGGCAAGGTTCCTTTATGAGAAGTTCCACAAAACGGGCATCTTGGAGTTTGGGTATTGTCGAAAACATACCATTTTTCACTACACTCAGGATTAAGACAAGGCTGAATAAGATCTACGGTTTTCAGCAAAGCAGTTTCCCATTCATTCGTCAACGGTCGTTTAATCGGGTCATGAAGTCCGTCGATAAAAGCTTTTTTAAATAATTCAGATAAATAAGGTCCAGCAACTGTATAAGGAACTTTAGTGGGATCCCCCCAAAATGAGTCCCATTTTTTAAGATATTCTGTTCGCACTTTATTACTGGAATCTGTTGGATGTTCTACAAAAAGAGCTTTTTCACCCATCGAGAATATTTCATCTTTTTCAGAATCAAGATCCCAGATTTTCCCACCTCTTAAAGGATGACGACGAAGAAGATACATATAAATTAACACTGCCAAAGCATGAAGGTCAGTTTTCTGATTGGGAAGTTGCCTTCCGGGATCATGAAGATGCAAATGTTTTGTTTTTAAAACTTCCGGAGCAATAAAGTCTGCCGTCCCGATAACTTCAGGCGGAAATAATTTCGGAACAACCAATCCGTCAATATCAATGATACAGGCAGATTTCGTAACCGGATCTACCAAAATATTATTATAAGAAAGGTCAGAATGCGCCAAACCCATCTGATGCAGTTTTTTTATTCCGCGGGTGATGTTGATCGCAATTTGAAAATAGCTGAGCCAATCTCCCAATTCAGATTTGTCTAAACGAAGCGGATAATGCTGATTTCTAAACATCGGAGCCGTAAACCACTTCCCTACTTTATCTCCACCCGCAATATTATCTGAGCCAACATATCCTTTGGCAAAAAAGAATTTCTGACTGTAAATAGGAACCACAATTCCCGTCAGATTATTTTTCTGAACAATATCGTAAGGCCATCTAAAAACCTCATCCAAATAATACCCTGAGGCATTTCCATTTTGAATATTGGGTAAATAGGTAGAAACAATCCGTTTGATTCTTTCTTTTTGTTCGTTCTCAAGCGGAGTTCTGTAAAAAGCCACCACATATTTTCTATCCGGTGAAAAATAAACATCTTTCACCCCACCTTTTACAGGGTTTTCGTCTACATATTCATACGATTTTGAATTGTCTAAAATCGAAGAAACGGAGGTTGTTTTTTTCATGAGAGGTTGTAAATCATTTTTAAAAATGAAACATCGTTTTTAGCTCTGAGATAATGAGTTTAAAAACTCTTCTGGATTTTCCAAAAATTTCATACCATTTGAATTCTTAATATCTTCAATAAGTAAGTTTTTTTCAGCATTAAAAAATTCATATTTTAAATTCATAAATTTCAATTGATTTTCAATTGCTATCTCTAAAAGCAAATCAATAAACTTCTTTACATTTTTAGCATTTCTTAAATCAAACCTAATTGCAAATTCAGTAATAAAATCATTATTCGATTGTATCTCACAATCATTGTCCTCAAAATTATTGGAATCTCCTTTCCAATAAATAAAGTTCTCATTTTCTGATTTATATTTTGAAATATTTAAATCTATTTTTTCTGAAACTACAGATTTACTTAATGAAAAGTTATTCCAAAAATAATGAGTTTCCTTTCTATAATCTGTTTTCTCTTGCTGCAAAAATTTGATATAATTATTTTCAAAGTTTCTTAAAGGAATAAGAATACATGTATATTGCCAAATCGCCATTATATTTTTTTTAATAAATCACTGCCAAAGTCCGATCATCATGATTTCCTTTGCTCCAGAAATCCATCCAGGAAAGTAATTGTTCATCGACTTTTTCGTCATTTTCAAAATCAACTTTCGCATCATCTTCATTATTGCCGTTTAAATCTTCAAAGAAAGTCTTCCAACTTTCGAGGTCTTCCAGTTTATTTTCGGTGATAAATTTCGGGTCGTAAATTCCGTCGGTCATTAAAATCAATTTTGAAAAATCTTTAACATGAGTAATTTTGAAACGGGAAGAAATAGTATCATCAAAAATCTCATTCATCGTGACAAAACGAGTTCCGCCACCAAATTCACCAACATCCATCAGGTTTAATAATTTTACATCAGAAAAATCTTCATTGATTAAATTAATCGGGCAATCGCCAACGCCAAAACTTAGAATAACATATCCAAAATCAAACTTTTTAACCAAAGCAAAGATTAAAGTGGCGTGTAAATCTCTTAAACTAACTTCGTATTCTTCTGCTTTTTCCTTCAACGTTTTAAAAGTATCAGAAACTCCCTGATAAAGAGTTTTTATAACGTTTTGTTTTGCTTCTGAATTCTCTTGTTCAGAATTAAAAATTTTATTTAACTCAACCTCAAGTTTAGCTAAAATTTCTTCATTTTTAAAGAAATCATTAATCGACTGAGTTGCTAATTCAGAGCCATATCTCGCCAATTGTGCCGAACCTGCTCCATCGGAAACTGAAATAATATTCCAAGAATTTGGCAATTCATTGACTGCAAAATCATCATCTCTGAATTTGCCTTCATGCGCATGAGAACGGCCTCTTTTTGAAGCAACAACTATTTTTTTATCTGAAAAATTGCCTTTAAATTTTGTTTCATCTGCTTTATGAAAAGGTGCTTCTTTATCTGACGGAAAATCCTTCCATAAATCTTTTGGGTCTGCGTTGACGAAAAGTTGCGATTTTTTGAATTCAACATTTTCTTCATCATTAACATGAAAAAACTCAATCTGCAAATCGTAAGCATCACTTTCAAAAGGAATTCCTTTTATAGAATTTTCTTCAAAGCTTAAACCTGCCAATTCTAATCCGGAAATATCTTTAATTCTGATATTCGGAAATTGCTCCATCGGAAAAACAAATTCGTATTTCTTTTTAGAATGTGCGTTGGTAATCGGAAAAAATGCATCGGCAAATTCTTCTCTTTCTTTATAAATAATTGCTTTCTGCATAATTTTATTCTGAGCTTCGATAATCAGCTGTAGATTGTTTTGAATTTCCGTCTGAGTTAATAGTTTTGA
This sequence comes from Chryseobacterium turcicum, assembly GCF_021010565.1. NCBI lineage: Bacteria > Pseudomonadati > Bacteroidota > Flavobacteriia > Flavobacteriales > Weeksellaceae > Chryseobacterium > Chryseobacterium turcicum. Next base: position 1,114,266 of record NZ_JAJNAY010000001.1, on the reverse strand, counting down.
AACCACTTTATCCATCGTTTTATTGTTTTGGATATTATGATTTTTCAAAATCTGCCTAATTGTGTTTTCCATTTAGCCTAAAGTTCGGTTGATATCAAAACCTTCGTTGCTGAATCCGTAATGATCACCCGTTCCACACCAAGGGCATTCGTTGTAACCTTCACCTTTTAAACAGTGAATTCCACCACACGAACAAGTCGCCAAAGCAATAGGATTAGCACAATGCGGACAAGACGGAGCACCATGAAGTTCTTCTACAGAAATTTTCTGACTACTTTTCTGCGCCGAAGAAAGTCGGTAATATGAAGCGTCATCTATTTTGTAAGTTCCTTCCAGTCGGTAATATCGGGTTTGCATCCCAGCAATTCCGGAGTCAGTAAATGCTTTTTTATATTTAATTAAATAGGGTTTCTTGGATTCTGAACATTTTCCGTTTAACACTACAAAATTATTATCTGGGAATTTTTGTAATGCTTCTGGATCAACTTTTTCTAAAATACTGTGGTCAATTTTAGACAAATTAATTCCATCTTTATTGGCTTCGGTAACACTCTGACTGGTTGTTTTAATAGAATCGGTTACCCATTTGAAAAACTCTTTGTAAGAATTTTCCGAATTATTATTAAACAACAAAACATTATCTGAAAGCGAACCCAATAATTTATAATTGGTATTTTCACCAATGGAAATGGCGATTGTATTTGATTTTCCGTGGTAGTTTTTAATCCACTTGTCGATGGCAATTTGTGCATCATCGGTAGGAACTCCGTCTGTAAAAAGGAAAACAAGGGGTTTCCAGTCACCTTTTCTGTCGTAGGTTGTCTTTACAATATCTTTGTCAATACAATCCATTACTTTGAAAAGACCTTTCGCTAAAGAAGTTCCACTACCTACAGGAATTTTTGGTGGATAAAACGAAATAATATCCTGCAACGGAGTAATCACTTCTGCTTCACCCGCAAAACCCACCACAGAAATCCAGACGGTTTCTAAGGAATATGGATCTTTTTTTAATTCTCTTACAATTGTGGAAATACCTTCCTGAACCTGATCAATCGGCTCACCAATCATCGATTCGGAAATATCTACTAAAAAATAAATGGGAAGTCTTCTCATATTTTTTTAATTGTGTTTTTTAGTTTAATTATAATTTATTTCACGCAGATTGAGCAGTTTTTTAATTTGCTTAATCAAAATAATCTGCGAGAGATTATTTTTTTTTCTTAAACCATTAAGATTTTAATTAAGGAGTTAAGACTATTAAGTTGAGCTTCGCTTTTTAGCAATCTATTTGATTTTCTTAATAAACCTCAACTTCTTAAATCATCTTAATGGTTTAAAAAATTAAAAATAAATTTAAATAATAATATTCAATTCTGATGGTGGTGGCGGAAGACTGATACTTTCGCCTGTTCCTTGTGATTTTCCACCCATTGTGATTGATGAACTTACCCATTTGAAGAACGAAGATAAGGTTGCAGCATCGGTTGTGTCGAGTTTTACGACATTATCAGTGAGTTCTTTCAGGAAACTTTCATCAGCTTTTGGTCCTGCAGCACAACCTACAATGACTCCGAAATCCATATTTTTGATTACAGGAATCATCTGTCTGTATTTTTGAATATCTGAAGGTTTTCCGTCGGTAAAAATAAAAAGCAATGGTTTCCAGTCTCCTTTCACTTCTGTAGACCCTTTAATTAAATCAACCTGAAGCAATGCCAAAACCAGCTCCAAAGCAGCTCCTGTATGAGTAGGGCCACTATCGGGACAAGTAATTTCCATCGGATGAAAACTCGCAAGATCAATCATCGGAATGATATTTTTTACATCACGATCAAAAGTGGTCACGCTTAAAGACAGCGTATCCATCGCTTGAGGATCTGAACGGAGCATAGAAATCAAACCGTTGAAACCATTGTTCAGCGCCTGAATAGGTTCACCATTCATCGAGCCGGAGGTATCCAGCAGAAAATACGCCAATAATCTTCTGTTCATTATGCGAAACTTTAAAAATTTCATCAAAACCAATCTCCAAAAAAGATTAATCTTGATGAAATTTATTTATTATTATTTATTCTAGTACATGACAAAAAATTTAAAATAGCTTTTTAACCGCAAAAGAACCAAAAGAAATGATTGGAAAGAGAGAAATTCAAAAGTTTACAAAATCTAAAATTTTCATTTATTAACTGTTTTGTTAGCTTTTGAATAGCTTATCAGATCCTAAAATCTTTTGTTGCTTTTGCGGTTAAACAATATCAGGTACTAAAATTGTTTATACTTTAATTAGTAAGAATAGTTTTTAAGGATATCTACAAAACTGTCTGAATGATTGGGTTCTCCTAAAGCACGGAATTTCCAGTCACCATTATGCCTGTAGGCTTCTGCGAAAACCATAGAACATTTTCCATTCATACTAGCATCACCGGAAAGACTGTATTTTGTAATTTCTTTTCCTCTGGCATCTACCGCACGGATAAATGCATTATCAATCATTCCAAAATGCTGATTATTTTTTCTTCCCATATAGATCGTCACCACAAAAATAATTTTTTGATAACGCTCGTCAAGTTGGTCTAGTTTTACGATAATTTGTTCGTCATCTCCATCTCCTGCTCCGGTTCTGTTATCTCCAGTTAACCAAATATGGCCGCTTGGATGGTGCATTGAATTGAAATAAATAACATCGCCTTCATAAAGTCCCATTTGTCTACCATCGTTGGTTTGAACCGTTCTTCCTAAATTGGCAACTTTTCCGTTTCCATCTAAAAGAAACGCAACCGCATCTAAATCGTATTCTGCTTCTTTGCTAAATATTTTCCCGAAAAAACCTCCTTGCTTACGAACATCCCATCCTAAACCAATAGTTACCTGAGACAGGTCGTAAACGCTTTCGCCACGGTCATTTTTTCTTAAATCAATTGTTTGACCTTTCTGTAAATTAATTGCCATTTTTAATCTTTTTTGTGTTGTTTTAAATTTGTTGTTGTTTTATTTTTGTAAGTTAAAATTCTTTTATTTAATGATTTGACCTTTATAATATTTCTCTAAAAAGAAACCAAGATCAGCTCTGTACCCAATTCCTGAAGCTTCAAATTTCCAGCTTCCGTTTCTTTTGTATAGTCTACCGAATTCTACGCCGGTTTCGATAGAGAAATCTTCATCAAGCTCGTATTTTGCAATTTCCTGATGATTACTATTATCAACAACTCTGATGTACGAGTTTCTTACCATTCCGAAGTTTTGTTTTTTTCTTTCGAAATCCTCAATAGTTACTACAAACAGTATTTCTTCTACTCTAGGATCTACTTTTTCAAGATCAATCACAATGGCTTCGTCATCGTCACCATCGCTACTTTTTCCATCGGGATCGTCTCCTGTATGTTGTAAAGCTCCATCCGGAGAATTCAAATTATTGTAAAAAACAAAATATTCGTCTCCAACCAGTTTTCTGTCGGAATCAATCATAATTGCTGAAGCATCCAAATCAAAAGTACCACCTCCATGACTCTCATTTGGGTCCCATCCTAAACCGATTGTCATTTTTGTAAGTCCTAATTCTATTTTTTGCCCTTTCTGTAAATTAATCGCCATAATGTGTAAATGTAATTTTTCTCTTAAGATAGATTTGATTTGTGAATTGACCAAATTAATGATAAAAAATCATACAACTTTAAACTTTTTTTAATATTTGATAAAATTTTAAAACACAAAAAAATCCCATCTCAAATGAAACGGGATTTCTATATTTAAAAAAGATGATTGAAAATTATTCTTTAGCCACATTGTTACGGGCTTTTGCCAACATTGGAATGGAAATTAATCCCATAACCAGCATTACAAAAATTTGTAAAGGAAGTGAGATGAACGAATATGTTAAGCCCATTTCGCCACCAAACTCAGCACTTTTACCCATTGCAAGAAATAATGCCATAAAACCATATTTCATCGCCAAATTAAAAGCACCAATTCCACCACTAGCAGGAATAATCATCCCTAAAGTTCCTACAACAAGAATAAAAAATCCGTCTGCGAAGGTAAAGCCTGAAGTTTCAGGCAACGCAAAACATATTAGAAATGCTGCAAAATAATAAGAAACCCAAATTCCTATTGTATAGATGATGAACTTCCCTTTTTCTTTAAGTTTGAAAATAGATGTAAGACCTTGAATAATCCCATCAATAAAACCTATAATTTTCCCTAAAACAGGAACATTCACAAATTTATTTTTAAAAATAAAAAATAAAATTCCTGCAACTACCAAACCTCCAAGAATCAGTATTATTTTATTTGGATTGATATTCACTCCTGAATTCTGATAGAATGATAAAATTGCATCATATTTAAAGATTAAAGTCAATCCCAAAAATCCCATCATACAAATCAAATCAACCACTCTTTCAAGAATAATCGTTCCAAAAGATTTATCTACAGGAACTTTTTCTACTCCGTATAAAGCAGTCGCTCTCGCCACCTCTCCACTTCTAGGAATCGTTAAATTCATCAAATAACCAAATGATAAAGACCAAAGTGCATTTGAACTTGAAATCTTATGTCCCATCGGTTCTAATAACAAATTCCAGCGAATTGCTCTGAACCAATACGCTAAAAGAGCAAAAACAGAAGCAAAAGCCACCCAAATATAATTGGCTTTCGCCAAAGACTTTTGAATCACTTTAAAATCTAATCCTCTAAGCGCTAACCACAAAAAAAAGCCTGCAAAAGCAAGCGAAATTACTATGGTTAAAAATGATTTTAATATTTTGTTCGGTTTCTTCTCCATATTTTAAGTAAGAAGATTGGTCTTTTCGTCCGGAAAAACGATTTTTGGTTGAAACTCCTGAGCTTCCTCGGGCGTCATCTGTGCATAAGCAATGATAATAATGATGTCATCACGCTGTACTTTTCTAGCAGCAGGGCCATTTAAGCAAACTTCACCAGATTTTCTTTTCCCTTTAATCACATACGTATCAAAACGCTCTCCGTTGTTGACATTAACGATATAAACTCTTTCTCCTACTACCAAACCAGCAGCTTCGATAAGGTCTTCGTCAATGGTAATGCTTCCAATATAATTAAGGTCTGAAGCCGTAACTCTTACCCTGTGAATTTTAGATTTGAATACTTCTATTAACATGGTGCAAATTTATTAATAATATTTAAGAGCTTGTTTAAAATTTTACTTAAATATTTATTTTGGTGCGCAACTTTGCCTTTGGTATCTTTTTAAACTCTTTTTAACGTCTTATTTTTGATTTATCCAGCTGAATTTTCAAATACAAATCAAAATACAGATTTCAAAATATAAATTACAAGTCCCATCAATAGAGGCGATTAATTTTATCCACAGTAAAATATTGATAATTATTTTACAAACTCAACAAGCATATCTATAAAAAAATAAATACTTGACACCAAATTAGGGAATTAATAAATCAAAGAATAAAACCGTAGAATCACGGAAAGTCAATAAACATAAGGAGTTGGCATGATTTTAGTACCTCGAAACGTAGCTTTTTCGCAAAAACCCGAATTATCAATTTTCAATCAATTTTAACAAATTGTAAAAAAAATCAATAAGTTTTTGCAAAAAATTTGCACAATTTGAAAATTGTTTTAAATTTGCTTCTATAACTAACTAACTTTTAATATTAAAATTATGAACAAGTCTGAATTAATCGACGCAATCGCAAAAGACGCAGGAATTACTAAGGTAGCCGCTAAAGCAGCATTAGAATCTTTCATCTCTAATGTAACTACCACCCTAAAGAATAAAGATGGAAAAGTATCTTTAGTAGGTTTCGGTACTTTCTCAGTATCTGAAAGAGCAGCAAGACAAGGTATTAACCCTGCTACAAAAAAACCAATCAATATTGAAGCTAAAACTGTTGCTAAGTTTAAAGCAGGTGCAGATTTATCTTCGGCTGTAGCAATGGCAAACGCTCCTGCAGCTGCTAAAAAGAAAAAATAATCACGTGATTATAAAAAAAGAAAACCTCATCATATGATGGGGTTTTTTCGTATAAATAACACAGGTTTCGACTTCAATAATTAAAAATTAAGGTGCCAATCGAGAGATTTTCCAGTCGAAATCTTCTAAGATATAAATTATCCTGTCATGCAATCTATTGGGTCTTCCCTGCCAAAATTCTATTTCGTAAGGTTTTGCGATATACCCGCCCCAATTTTCAGGTCTGGGAACTTCTTTATTCTCGTACTCTTGCTCTAATGCTTTTAATTTTTCTTCTAAAAACATTCTGTCGGGGATTTCCTGGCTTTGTGGGGAAACCGCAGCACCAAGCTGACTGCCTTTGGGTCTTGAATGAAAATAACCATCACTTAAATTCTCAGCAATTTTTTCTAAATCTGCTTTAATAATAATCTGCCTTTCTAAACCGGGCCAAAAGAAATGAAGACAGGCTTTATGTGTTTTTTCAATTGCTTTTCCTTTTCGGCTATCGTAATTCGTATAAAAAATAAAACCTTCGTAGGTATATTCTTTCAGTAAGACCATTCTTGTACGCGGACAGCCATCTTCCTCCAATGTAGAAACCGCCATTGCATTAGCCTCAGAGACGGAAGGGTTTTCAGAAGCATCTAAGAACCAATCTCTGAATTGCTCAATAGGATTCTCTTTAATCTCAGTTTCAATAAGTTGAGATTTTTCGTAGATTTTTCTTTTATCGTGGAGGTTTTCCATAAATAATTTTTATTAAATTTGAGTATGAATTACTCATACAAAGGTAAAATATTAATTTCCACACCCGATATTTCCGGCGATATTTTTTCAAGGTCGGTTGTGCTAATTATCGACCATACCGAAAATGGAGCATTTGGTTTGATACTGAATAAGAAAAACACTAAAATGAGTAATCGTTTCAAAAATTTTTTCGATTTTGAAATTGAAGTTTACGATGGCGGCCCTGTGGAAAATGATAAAGTCTTTTTTATCATCAAAGGCAAAAAAGTAACGGAAAATTACACCGTAATAAATGACGAATATTATCTTACTGAAGATATAGAGCTCATCATAAATGCCGTGCTGCAGAACGAAATCAGCATTCAGGATGTGAAAATATTTTCAGGATATTCTGGTTGGTCTGGCTCACAGCTCGATAATGAAGTACAACAAAAAGTCTGGACGGTAGTAGATGTCTACAATCTCGACTACACCCTCCCCAATGACCATACTCTATGGAAATCTATTATGCAAAATCTTGGTGGTGAATATCTTTTATGGGCCAATGCTCCGGAAGATATTTCTTTAAACTAACCATTACTTCACATTGAAGCGATTTAAAATTTAACAAATTTTATGTTTTTGTTATAAAATTTTTAAGATACTTTTCCCGTTCTTTGAGAATATATAAAACAAGTACGATGAAAGCAGCAAAACATGTTTATTTAGATTTTGAAGCTTTACCCAAATAAAATACAATTTCTAACCTCGGTTAGAATAAAACCCGGTAAAGGACTTCAATGTTGTTTACCGGGTTTGTCAATTTTAGAAACTATTTCTCCAGCTTTCAACCAATTCGGTGAAGCGGGTATTTTCGAAAGTTTTATTTCTAATTTTCTTTACTGAAAAGACTCCTTTTTCATCTGAAATCAATAGAATTTCTTCTGCTTTCTGAGATTCAAAAGCAATAATTTCATGCTCCTGAGTATCGGCAAGATTATTTTTGTGCAAGAAGGTTACAAAATTCTCCAATAACGGCGAAATATAAGCTCCTTCAGACTGTTTTGGTATTTTAACTACATACCCTTCCAAGAATAAAAGATTCCCTGTGGTAGAACGTGCAATTCGCTTATTCGGATTTAATAATATCACATCATCCAAGTCATTTTCCTGGGCGTAAATTTTCCCATAAATATTTTCAGGACAATGAACGCGGATATTGCTTAGGAGATTATTATTTACATTAATTTCCTTAATTAAATCTAATTCTAAAGGTCTTTGATGAATCGAAAGAATATCATCCATTTCTTCCACTTCAAAATAATAAGAAACCGAAGATTTAGACAAAGTAATTCCGTCTGAATTTCTGAATACCAAGAAATTGATAATTCCGTTATGAATATTGCTTCCCGCAATCACTTTTTCATTAAAAAGATTCTGAAAAAACTCCAGGGTGTAAGAAAGAGGAATATTCATTCTCATTTTTCTCATGGACGCCATTAAAAAGAAATAGCATTCTTCATCCATGATTAATTTTGAATTTCTAATAAAAAAAGAAACTTTCACCGCATCTCCTGAGAGAAATGCGCGGTTTTTCAATTCAAGTTCTTCAGAAGTAAAATAGGTATTTTTCAAAATTTAATTCTTTTATAAAAAAATAATGAACGATAAATCGTTCATCAGTTTTGTTCATTAAAACAGTCCCGCTTATGAATTAAGCAGCACCTAATTTTATTCTAAGGTTTTCGATAAGGTTTTCCCAGTACATTGCGTTTTCCTCTTCATCCCCTTCTTCACAAAAATCTGTAATATTTAAAGCCAGATCTTCTGTAATATCATCAATTGTAATAGTCATCTCGAAGAAGTTTTTGGTCCCTTCATCCTCTTCCCATCTGTAACGTACGAAACCTTCAGGCTTATATCTGATTAAAGTCGCCTTTTCAGCAGGACCTCCGCCCCAACTGAAAAAGAAATCATCACCTTTCTCTACTACCTCATCTGCAAACCATTCAGACAATCCCTCAGCAGTTGCCAAATATTCATACAAAATCTCTGAAAGACAGTGCATTGGGAATTCGTAATGGACTTTATGTTTCGCCATATAACTTGTTTTTAACGTCACGCAATATATAAATTAATTTTTTTATTACGCAAGATTATATCTATATTTTTATGATTTTTATCAGAATTAACTTCATTGCTTCAAAATGAAATTTACCTCTACTATTCAGAATAGAATTATCTCAAAAAACTTCTTCAAAAATAATGGTTTTACAACGCGTTTATTTTCAATTATTCTTCATTTAAAACCTCAAGAATAATCTTACAACCTTCTGTAATTTCTTCTTTAGAAATAGTAAGCGGTGGCGAAATTCTCAGATACTCGTTTCTATATAATTGCCAGAAAACTATTAAGCCTTTTTCCATGCATCTTTTAGCAACATTCAGTGTAAAATCTGGAGTTCCAAGATTTACCGCAAGCATCAAACCTTTCCCGTTGATGTTTTTTATTTTAGGATGTACTAGAAGTTCTCTGTATAATTTTTCCTTTTCATCCACTTCATTCATTAAACCGCTTTCTAAAACTTCTTTCAATGTGGCATGAGAAGCCGCAGCAATTAAAGGATTGCCACCAAAAGTCGTAATATGACCTAATTTTGGAGAATGTGATAAGGTTTCCATTATTTTTTTAGAACTCATAAATGCTCCTACAGGAACACCTCCGCCCATTCCTTTTCCCATCACAAGAATGTCAGGAACAATACCGAAATGCTCAAAAGAAAACAGTTTACCAGTTCTTCCGAAACCCGGTTGAATTTCATCCAAAATAAGAAGTGCCCCCACCTCTTCACATCTCTTTTTTAGTTTAACTAAATAATCATCATTAGGAACTAAAAAACCTGCTGCACCCTGAATGGTTTCAAGAATTACACAAGCCGTTTTTTCGGTAATTTTATCGAAATCATTCTCATTATTAAATTCAATAAAAGAAATCATCGGTAGCAAAGGACGGAATTCTCTTTTGTGACCTTCATGACCCGAAACACTTAATGCTCCATGCGTATTACCGTGGTAAGAGTTTTTAAAAGAAACAATTTCTTCCCTTCCGGTATATCTTTTTGCTAGCTTTAAACTTCCATCGATCGCTTCTGCTCCGCTGTTGACCAAATAAGTAATTTCTAAAGGATTCGGAGTTGCTTCGGCTAATAATCGGCACAATTCAACAGGTTTTTCCTGCGCATATTCCCCATAAACCATCACATGAAGATATTTATCAGCCTGTTCTTTGATTGCATTGACAATTTTCGGATGCGAATGCCCTAAAGTGTTTGCAGAAACTCCTGCTACGAAATCAAGATACTTTCTGCCATCTTTCCCAAAAATATAGCTTCCTTCTGCTTTTTCTACTTCAAAACCTGCTGCAAATTGGGTCGTTTGAGCCTGATATTTAAAAAAATCGTTTTGCATTTCCATTGTACCAAAAATTTTAGGCAAAGCTAAAAAACATTCATCAGATGCAGAAATTTAATAGGTGATTATTGCCCGTATTTGTAGATATTTAAACTTAGACGTGTAACTTCTTCAATTAAGACGTCTAATTAAAATTAAGTCATGCGTCTAATTAAAATTAAGCCTTGTCAAGGTTTAAAACCTTGTCAAGGCTCTACCAAATAAGTTCGTATTTACACAAATAAAAAGACCAGCTTTACAACTGGTCTTTCACTTATTATTTCCTTACCCTTTTAGGTTTTTTGGCTTCTTCTTTAGCTTTCTCTTTTTCTGCAACTTCCTGCACTTTGTTGTAAAGCGTATCGTTGGGCTCGTATTTTATCTCTTCATAATTTGGTGAGTCGACGAGAATATCTTGCCATTTCCGTATTCGGTCTTTGGTATTCCAGTTGAAATCTTCAAACTTTTTCTGTTGTGGAGAAATCTGACTCATCGGATAAGTTTTTGCAACCGCACCAATGCTGCAAGAAATAATCTGTAACTGTCGTTGATCAAACAACGCACCGATAATTCCGCACAGTGAAACATTAACCCCTATCCTATCATTAACCTTTGTCTTCTTATTAAATTCATCAGCATAGGTGATAGCCTCTGCATTTCCGATTACTTTAATTTCTTTAATATCCGGTCCTTCATAATACACGGTCATCAACTTTCCTTTCACCTGATGAAATTCATCCAAAAGATTTAGCGAATCTACTTTTGCAATCGCAAAACCATTTCCTATAACTTTTAGAGAGTCGATATTTTCAGTTGTTGTATTAAAGTAAGCTTCTACTTTATCGCCTGTCACCTGCTTTTCGCCGCTCCACAAAATAGGATCGGTGTACATGTGCATGATTCCGTCTGTTTCATTAAACGCGATAGAATCTGCTCTCCCCTGGGCATTAGATTTATAAATTCTCGCCTTTCTGAAAGCTCTTAAGTAACTTTTCTTTTTGGTAATATCTGCAGTATCTGGCTTCTGATAAGACAGAATTTTTTCTGCGGCAAAATAAATAGAATCTTTCTCAAAAATCTTCACTGCATAAGGCTCTTTGGTCATCATAGATGAATCTTTCTTTTCGAAAATTTCGCCATAACCACCTTTCATGTATCTTTTCTCTAAAGGATCATCCAATGTTACATTTCCTGTCGCTTTACCAAAACCAGTAAGCTGGTTGTAATACATCTCGTCACCGGTAAGAATTTTGTCATTATAGTAAATCCTAGAGTTTTTTGTAAGAAAAGACTCTTTGGTATTCATATTATGCGTTCCTTTTTCGGTAACAATTCTGTTTTTAGGATTCTTATTATTGGTAATTACCGTATACCCGTTGATGGTAACGACATTTGTATTTTGATTTTGTACGACATTATCACCTTCTAAAGTATAATCTTTGTCTACGATTTTCACCCTTCCGGTAAGATCTATTGTACGTGTCGTAAGAAAATATGTCGCAGATTTTGCATAGGTTGTACTTTTCCCATCATTGATTGTTCCGCCCGTATTAAAATACGCCTGATTAGAAACCCGATCGTAATACATGGTTTCAGTTTGAATAATCGTTCCTTTAACATCCGTTAAAACAACATTTTTTCGGGCAATACCCTTCTGAGTATTTCCGTCGTATTCCATTTCTGAGGAAGTAATGACTGAGCCATCAGAATTAACAAGTTTTGCATTGCCAATAGCCTTTACAAAATTCTCTTCATCATACATTACTACTTCATCCGCAGAAAGTGTAGAACCTTGGTGTTCTATTATAACATTTCCTGTAAGATAACGATTCCCTTCATATTTGGTATCCTTATTAATTTCATCAGCATGAATGATCTTCACCTTTTGTCCAGGCTTACTCTTCTGAGGCTGATTTTTTACAGGGTTTTGCAAATAAGGATCACGCAGCACAGGTTTCGGGGTAACCTGAGCCAAAGTGAACGAGGAAATAAATAGAAATAGAAAAACAATCAGTCTCATTGATTAATCATTCTTAGTGCCATAAAAATACAGCGAATGAGAATCAATTTTTACGCCAAAAGCTCCTTCTATTGCTTCTTTAATCCCCTGAATTCTAGGATCGCAGAACTCGATGATTTCTTCAATCTCTTTATCTGAATCTTTTTTGTAAATCACCAAATGATCATGTTGCTTATCAAAATAAGATTTCTCGTAAGAAGATGAAGTCAACGTTTTTTCACCAAACTGGTGCTTACGAATTAAGCCAGCATCAAGGAAAATCTCGATGGTATTGTAAATTGTAGCTTTAGAAACATGATATTTTTTCTGCATCATCAGAAGATACAGATCATCAACATTGAAGTGATGATCCATATTATAAATCTCTTCTAAGATGGTGTATCGTTCAGGCGTGTTACGAAAACCTTTTTCAAGTAAATAATTACGTAAAACGTCTTTTATTAAAGCTATATTTTTTTCTTTTTGTAAAGTATCCATTAAAAAATTTATTCCTACAAATTTATCGATTTTTATTTAAATCAATATGATGGATTTCAGTTATAAAATGCGAATGTTAAAAATTAGACCTTCGGAATTCTGCTTGTTGAATTTTACTGCTCGAAATCGTTTCCTCGGTCAATGGAGCCGATTCTACGACAACATTGTGCGAAGTAACTCCCCAAGATTTGAAGTCATCACTCCCGATATATTTAACAAAATTGTAAATATTTAACGTAATTTTTTGTTTTACCGTCAAGAGAATATCGTTGATATAGGTGTTATCTATGATTACATATTTCAAATCTGGCGGAACATCATGCGCTCTCAAAGAAGGATGGCTACTTCTTGACGGAATCGTTCCATCAGCCATTAAATCTTTTAAAACCATGTTAAAATAATCATTGATTCTTCGGTCTACTTTAAATCCTAAAAGGAAATTAATTTTATAGATTGTTCCCGGTAAAATTTCATCAACACTGTATTTAAAAGTATAAGGATCTTCCTGATTAACAATACTTAAAATAAAATAATGATCAGCTCTTTTTGGTTGCTTCTTAATGATAGAATAAATAATTTTAGATTCTATTTCGTCATTTCGTTTCGCACGACTCAAGTAGGCAAGATTGGTACAATATTTTGGTATTGTTTCATCTAATTTCATGTCTTTAATGATCGAAACGTATTTATCAATCTTCACATAGCTTGTGAAATTTGCTTTTAATAATCTTCCGTTATACCAAGCGTACATACAGACCGCGATAAATCCACCAAGAACCATTGTCAACCACCCGCCATCGAAAAATTTAATCACATTGGCGTAGAAGAATCCAGACTCAAGGACAAGATAAATCGCTACGAAACCAAAAAGAAATACCTTATTAAGTCTCGTTCGGCTCAGCCAATATGTCAATAAGATAGTGGTCATCAACATCGTTATGGTAATCGTTAAACCATAAGCCGCTTCCATATGCTCTGATTTTTGGAAGAAAATAACTACGATGAAACAGAAAAACATTAATCCCCAATTAATTCTTGGGATATACATCTGTCCTTTTACTCCTGAAGGATATTCAATATGTTGATTGGGCCAGAATGAAATAGACATCGCCTCAGAAAACATCGTAAATGAACCCGTAATTACAGCCTGACTCGCAATAATAGCTGCCAAAGTTGCCAAAATTACTCCCGGTAAAACTGCCCATTCAGGCATAATTCCGAAGAAAGGATTAACTCCTGTAAAAACTTTCTCATAATTATCTAATAACCAAGCACCTTGTCCTAAATAATTAAGAATCAACATTAATTTAACAAAAATCCAGCTTACACGGATATTTTTTGCTCCACAATGCCCTAAATCTGAATATAAAGCTTCGGCTCCTGTTGTACATAAAAACACTGCCCCCATAATCACAATCGCACTTGGTGAATGCGTAATCAGGTTATAGGCATACATTGGATTGAATGCTTTTAAAATTTCGATATGATCAACAATATGCATTGATCCGAAACCTCCCAGAACCAAAAACCACGTCACCATAATGGGTCCGAAGAATTTCCCGATGGAAGCCGTTCCGAATTGCTGTACAACGAAAACGATAAAGAGAATAAAAAGGGTAATAAAGACAACCGGTGTATCAGGATTGTAGATTTTAAGCCCTTCAATCGCGGACATTACCGTAAGAGAAGGTGTAATCACACTATCTGCAACCAAGGTTGAGGCTCCGATGATGGCGACGGCGTAGAGCCATTTCTTTTTCAGCTTTTTTACCAAAGAGTATAATGCTAAAATTCCCCCTTCACCGCGGTTATCTGCCTTAAGAGCGATAATCACATATTTAAGCGTCGTCTGAAGAGTTAATGTCCAGATAATACAAGAAAGAGCACCTTCTATATAAGTGTCGAAAGGCATGGTAGAACCATCTTTCCTTGCATTAACAATCGCTTTCATTACGTAAAGCGGCGAGGTACCGATATCTCCGAAAACGATTCCGAGAGAGACGATAACTCCCACAAATGAAAGCTTTTTAAGGTCTATATGATGACCTCCTTCAGTAACTTCTGCCATGTCAGCTTATTATTTTTAAAAGCGCAAATTTATATTAAATTTATCACCCACCGTCACATAAGTCATGCATTGTATAAATGAAAAAACTTCCTTTCGGAAGTTTTTTTCTATAATCATATCGTCATTATTTCACGTACATTGCTTTTTTGATTTCCTCTTTTACTTTTTCAAGTTTCGGGAACCATTCTGCAAATAAAGCCGCTGAGTAAGGAGCAGGTGCATCAGGAGTCGTAATTCTCTTGATTGGCGCATCCAGATAATCGAATGCTTTCTGCTGTACCATATAAGTAATCTCTGAAGATATAGAACCAAATGGCCAAGCTTCTTCTAAAATTACCAATCTATTTGTTTTCTTTACTGAAGCGATAACAGTATCAAAATCTAAAGGACGAATCGTTCTCAAATCGATTACCTCTACAGAAATACCTTCTTTAGCCATATCTTCAGCTGCCTGAATTGCCAATTTCATGATTTTTCCGAAAGAAACCAAAGTTACATCTGTACCTTCTCTTTTTATGTCTGCTTTTCCTATTGGTAAGTAATATTCTTCTTCAGGAATTTCCATTTTATCTCCATACATCTGTTCAGATTCCATGAAAATGATAGGATCATTATCCTGAATTGCCGTTTTTAATAATCCTTTCGCATCATAAGCGTTTGAAGGAACGACTACTTTAAGACCCGGAACGTTTGCGAACCAGTTTTCAAAAGCCTGAGAGTGTGTTGCTCCCAACTGACCTGCAGAAGCTGTAGGACCACGGAAAACAATCGGGCAGTTCCACTGGCCACCACTCATCTGACGAATTTTTGCTGCGTTGTTGATAATCTGATCGATCCCAACAAGAGCAAAATTGAATGTCATATATTCTACAATTGGTCTGTTACCATTCATTGCTGCGCCCACCGCGATTCCTGTAAAACCAAGCTCTGCGATAGGTGTATCGATTACGCGTTTAGCACCAAACTCATCCAGCATTCCTTTAGAAGCTTTGTATGCACCATTGTATTCTGCAACTTCTTCTCCCATTAGAAAAATGGATTCGTCTTTACGCATTTCCTCACTCATTGCCTGCGCAATCACTTCACGAAAAGTATGTTCTGCCATATTTATTTGAAAAATTTAGAGTACAAAAATAGTGTTTTTTTATTATTTACATAACAAAAAAGACAACTCATTGATGAGTTGCCTTATATTTAATATTATTTTAAACTTACTTAGTTTACTTTCTGCCATACCTGTGTTCTTCCTAAGATAGAAACACCCATATATCCTCTCACATTTAATTTATCTCCGCTTTTTGTGATGGTACATTTGTAGGTTTTACCGGTTTTTGGGTCCGTAATCGTTCCACCTGTAAACTCATCACCATCTTTTGCTAGCCCTCTGATGATTTCCAATCCTAAAATTGGTTTTCCTTTTCTGTCATCTTTACATGATGTACAGTTAGGATCTGCTGGTTTAATCAATAACTGAGATACTTTACCATAATATTTACCATCAGATTTTTTGTAGATTTCTACGATAGATTTCGCTTGTTTGGTTTCATCATCTATGGTTTTCCATTTTCCTTCGATTTGTGCAAATGACATCACACTGAATAGTGAAAGTACAAATGTTGCTAATAATTTTTTCATATTATAGAGTTTAATTTAATTTATAGATTCTTAAATTCTTAATTAGTTAAAAATAAACATAAATTTTAAACGCACAAACATTTTTATTATCCTT
Organism: Chryseobacterium turcicum; assembly: GCF_021010565.1. Lineage (NCBI taxonomy): Bacteria > Pseudomonadati > Bacteroidota > Flavobacteriia > Flavobacteriales > Weeksellaceae > Chryseobacterium > Chryseobacterium turcicum. The sequence goes on along the minus strand of NZ_JAJNAY010000001.1, from coordinate 1,097,843 downwards.
TGCATATATAACAGCCGAAAAACCTATTTTAAAAATTAAACAATTAAAAACTAGTTCAGCTTTCTATTAATCACACGACTCATATAGTCCTGATACCAAGCTTTAGCAATGAGCTTTCCTTTTTCAGTTTCCGGAGATTTTATTTTATCATTCAAGTTGTTTTCAAAGCCTAAATCATTTTTATCATAAATACCTATGATATTTTTGCCATCAAATCTGTAAATATAATTTCCATAGATAAACTGCTCCGAAGTTCCGTCTGAATTGACAATCAAAGGTTCATATTTTTTATCACTTACCAAGCTTCTCCCCCAACTTCTGATTTTTTTATTATACCCAATCAAATCTGCCAATGTAGGATAAATATCAATTTGCTGTGCCAATTCATTATTCACTCCTTTTAATTGATATTCAGGATTTGGAGAATAGAAAATCAACGGAACCGCAAAACGATTCATCGCCTTTTCATATTCTGAGTAATACACCTGATTGGGATGGTCTCCTGTAAATACAAAAATGGTGTTTTTAAACCACGGTTGCTTTTTAGCTGTTTCAAAATATTCTTTAATTGCATAATCGGTGTATTGAATCGGCTCATGCATTTCAATTTTTCCTTTTTTGAATTTTCCGTTATATTTTGCAGGAATTTTAAACGGATGGTGCGACGATGCTGTAAAAACGGTTGCCATAAAAGGTGTTGATTTCCCTACATTTTTAGCAAAATATTGTAAAAATGGCTCATCCCATATCGCCCACATTCCATCAAAATCTTCATTATGATTATATTCGTCTTTTCCGAAATAATGTTTAAAGCCAAGAATATTTCCAAAACCTAAAAATCCCATCGAACCATTCGGCGCACCGTGATAAAATGAAGTATCATATCCTAAATCATTACAAACCGAAACAATAGATTGAATTTTTTGATTAGAATAAGGCGAACTTGTAAATGCATCCGTCAAACTCGGAATTCCCGCCAAAATACTGCTCATCCCATGAATAGATTGCCTTCCATTGGCAAAAGTATTCGGAAAAATAAGACTTTCATTCGCCAAACTGTCTATAAAAGGTGTGTAAGAAACATAATCTTTGATATTTTTATCTTTATTAAAAGCTCCCGAATATTCTCTACCGAAAGATTCAACAATAAAAATTACGACATTGGGTTTATCCTGAACCTGTCTGTCGTAAAGTTTGTATGTATTGATATTTTCATCAATAAATTTCTGGTCAACAAAATGAACTTCCTTAAAATTATTCGTTCCCAATGTTCTGAAAAACGAAAAAGTAGAATTCAACACAATGTTTCCCTGAAGCGGTGTTTTCACAAACTTATTGGCATCTACCAAATTAATAGGCCTTGTACTATGCTTAAAATCTCCTCTGATTCCTCCAACAATTAATACCGCAGAAATACATAAAGTCACTACAGACCAAATAAAATAAGGAACGAGCTTTACCGGTTTTTTATAATTAATTTTAAATCTCTTGTACAGAAAAACCCATGCAGCCATTAAAAGCACAAACCAAATAAGGATAAAAGGATGCTCTTTGATAGAAACAGTAAATACTTTAAAAATATTCGTCTCATGTTTTGCTACCTGAAATGCAGCCGAAGTCAATCTTGCCTGAGAAAATTTATAATAAATAAAATCACCAAAATTCATTGCAAAAGCAATTCCGTTGGTAATAAAATATAGCCAAATCAGTACCTTTTGATATCCGCTTTTTGTATTGATAACAATCGGAATTAAACTCAACAAAATAAACAAAGCATTTACATACAATATCGCTGTTGTATCAAAAGCAATCCCGTGATAAGCCAGACTGAGATAGTCTGCAACGCTGTCTACTTTTATTAAATCTTTATTGAAAAACCAAAACAAAAGTCTCGCAATCTGATAAAAAACAAAAGCCAAGAAAAGCCTGTAGCACAAAACGAGGATTTCTTCTTTTCTGAATTCTTTGAAAAATTTCATTTTTTAAATATTATTTTTTTTAAAAGTCGATTATTTATCGGGTGCAAAATTACGTTAAATTCATATGTAGATATTTATTTTTTTATTGGTCATATGCAATCACCAATTTTATGGCCTCATATTTTACTGTCAGTTAGAGCGATTTCGCAGGATTGTAATTTTTAGTTCATATTAATTAAGGTTAAAATTTTTAAAAAATGTAATTTTGCTGCTATGAATTTCATTAAGAACAATCTGGCAAACGCCATTACGCTGGGCAACCTTTTTTCGGGTTGTATTGGGGCTGTACATTTGATTTTAGGTGATTACCAAACAACTGCAATCTGCATTATTCTATCATTGGTTTTAGATTTTTTCGATGGTTTTGTAGCAAGAGCCTTAAAAGTCAACTCTAATTTAGGAACTCAGCTTGATTCTTTAGCAGATATGGTAAGTTTCGGATTCATTCCGGGATTGGTGATGTTTGTTTCGTTACTTGAAATAAATAATACTGATTTATTACATTTTGTAAGTTACAACACCTTGCTTAATGATAATGGATGGATACCTTATCTAGGATTTTTCATCACTCTTTTTTCATGTTTAAGATTGGCTATTTTTAATTTGGATGAAGAACAGAAATATTATTTTAAAGGTTTAAATACTCCAAGTAATACTATTTTGATTTTTGGGTTATTTTTCGCTCACAAAGAATTAGGAAGTTTCAGTTTTCTTTTCGAAAACGAAATTTATTTATTGGTTCTTACAGCCGTTTCTTCTTGGCTTTTGATTTCACCAATTAAAATGATTGCGATGAAATTCAAATCAATGAAGCTCGAAGACAATTATCCTAAATTAGCTTTATTAATTGGCTCAATTCTTATTTTAATCATATTTAAATCAGTAGGAATTCCTTTGGTAATACTATATTACATTTTAATATCCCTTATTTTTCAAAAACAATTAAAGTAAAAAATTGGAAGTTTTACAATTTTCAAATTAACACATTCTCAAATTTTCAAATTATAAAAAATGAACTTAAAATTACATAAACCCCTTTGCGTATTTGACCTTGAAACTACCGGAACAAATGTTGGAAAAGACAGAATTGTTGAAATCTGTATTTTAAAAGTTAATCCGGACGCTTCAAGAGAGAGCAAAACATGGAGAGTAAATCCTGAAATGCCGATTCCTGTTTCTTCAAGTGAGATTCATGGAATTTATGATGAAGACATCAAAGATTCTCCAACTTTCAAAGAAATTGCCCCAAAAATTGTTGAGATGATTTCTGGAGCTGATTTGGGAGGTTTTAATTCAAACCGTTTCGATGTACCTTTGTTGGCAGAAGAATTACTTCGTGCTGAATTTGATTTTGATTTAAGTAAATTTAAATTAGTAGACGCACAAACGATTTTCCACAAAAAAGAACCTAGAAATTTGGGTGCTGCTTATCAATTTTATTGTGGTAAAACTTTAGAAAATGCCCATTCTGCAGAAGCTGATGTTTTGGCAACATTTGAAGTTTTGGATGCACAGGTTGGAAAATATGATGACCTTCCTAATGAAGTTGCAGAACTCAGTGAGTTTTCTACTCAGAACAGATTTGCAGATTTAGCAGGAATGATTCATTACAATGCAAAAGACCAGGAGATTTTTGCTTTCGGAAAATATAAAGGTCAGGTTGTAAAAGAAGTTTTCCAAAAAGATATGGGATATTTCGGATGGTTGCAAAACGCTGATTTTCCTTTGTACACGAAGAAAGTTTTTACTAAAATTCAGCTTTCAAGTAAATTTTAGTTTTATAGCCGCAAAAGCATTCCAACAGATTACAAAACCATAAATACATTTACTTTTTGTAAACTGTTGGAATTTTATTTTGTATACCCGAAATGTGGTTCAAATCATATCTACAAAGACGATAGCTCGACAAGTTTCTTTGGAATCTCTCTTCTTTCAAGCAATCAATATGTGTGTTATTATTGTGAGAATAAATTTACGCATTAGGAAGATGGAGGTTTGAAGCTGGATGATGGAAGTTTAAATGATTGAGGATAAATTTGAAAACGGCTATACTTCTATCAACCCGCAAAAGTTCTTTTACTCGCTACTATGAAATACTTTAATGACACTCAGCATTCCCCTCCTTTGAAAGGGTGGCGAAAATTTCAAAGATTTTTTTGACGGGGTGGTCTGAGAGAGAAATTTGATATTTTTTAGTTATAGAGATTCCTACGAAATGGCAAACTTGTAGTGATTTCAAATTTTTAAATTAATGACCTTAACCTTAGCCCCGATTGCAACGGCATCCTTTTTTGTAACGGGCGCAGCGAAGCGGAGACCGTTACAAAAAAGATAGAGTGAAAAGCGGGAAAAAGCTTCTAAAAAAAATAAAAATGAGTGATTCTGAGATTATTTCTTGGACTCGCATAAACAAATAAATTATGAAAATAATCTGCATAGGAAGAAATTATAGCGAGCACGCAAAGGAATTGGGAAATGCGATTCCCGATAAACCTGTAATTTTTATGAAACCCGACACTGCGGTTTTAAAAGGAAATGATTTTTACATCCCTGAATTTTCGAATGATGTGCATTACGAACTGGAAGTGGTGGTAAAAATCTCAAAAGGTGGAAAATACATCCAAAAAGAATCTGCCAACAAACATTATGAAGAGATTGGCTTAGGAATCGATTTCACCGCAAGAGACCTTCAGAGCGACCTAAAATCTAAAGGTCTTCCATGGGAACTGGCGAAAGGTTTTGATGGTTCTGCAGTTGTGAGCAGTTTCTTCAAAAAAGAAAACTACAACCTTGAATCTTTGAACTTTTCGCTTCTAAAAAACAAAGAAAAAGTACAGCAAGGCAACTCAAAAGATATGATTTTTGGGATTGATGATATTATTGCTTTCGTTTCACAGTATTTTACATTAAGAGTGGGTGATTTAATTTTTACAGGAACTCCGGAAGGTGTAGGAAAGGTATCTGAAAATGATGTCTTAGAAGCTTATCTTGAAGACGAAAAAATCTTAGATATAAGAATTATGTAACATTATCATTTGAGATTGGTCTGTTTTTTTCATATCTTTAAGAAGACTTAAATTACAAATTCAAACTTATGATAAACATTATTTTACCTGTAGATTTTGGGGAGAAAACAGACCAGCTAATTGATGGCGCAGTAAAATTTGCCAAACAAGTAAACGGAAAAATCTGCCTTATTCATGTTGCACCTACCGATATTGGTTTTGCAATCGGAGATATGGGATATCAGTATTTTCCGGAAATAGAAGAAAATGAAATCAGAGAAGAGCTGGTTCTTTTAAACAAGATTAACCAAAAAGTTCTTGCTCAGGGTGTAGAATGTGAGCATATCCTGAAACAAGGTATCGCAAAAGATATTATTTTAGAATATGCCGACCTTAAAAAAGCAGATTATATCGTAATGGGCTCTCATGGAAGAAGCGGTATCTACGATGTTTTTGTAGGAAGTTTAACCAAAGGCTTAACGAAGAGTTCTAAAATTCCGGTATTGGTGCTACCTATTCATGATTAAACGATTTATGATTTAATGAAAATAGTTTATATACCAGGATTTGGAGGAAATAAAAATTCAGAAACTTATCAAAATATATTCAGAAAACACTTTGAAACTGAGTGTATTTTATATGATAATAGAAATGCAGATAATGCGTATTTTCAAATTTGTGAACAACTTGAAATTCTTAAAAATGAGAAAGTTTTAATTATCGGTCAAAGTTTAGGTGGTTTTTGGGCTGAAATTTTTGCTATAAAAAATAGCTGGAATGCAATCCTCATAAATCCTAGTCTTGAGCCTTCAGTTTCTCTAAAAAAATATAATTTAACCGATAATCAATTAAAAAAGTTTGAAAGTTATCAAGATTATAAAACTGTTCAATCTAAAGTATCAATAATTATATCAAAAAATGATACCGTTGTAGATTCTAAACCCGTTGTCTATAAATATAAAAATCAGGCAGACTTTATTTATATTGAAGGAGGTCATCAATTACAAAATTTCGAAGTATTATTTAAGGAAATTGAAAAGATGAAATTATCTCAAAGTTAACTTTAACGTAAAAAAGACCGATCAAAAAATTTGACCGGTCTTTTTCTATATAACCAATTAATTAACCTTCTTTTTTATAGATCTTTGGATCGTAATAAGGATTTTTCCCCTCTGTTGGAGAGAAGTAGTCTTTGTCTTTGTTATTCCCAAGAGTTGCTACCAAAACGTAGCACCAATATGTAAATAATACACAACAAACTGCGAATAAAATCCAATTTAGTACGTTTCCGAAAATATCGTAGAAACCAAATGCCCATTTGAATGCATCACTTAAGAATAGAAAGAAAGACGTCATTATTTTCCTTTTTTAAATTAACTTTGCACAAATTTATAAAAAATGTTTAGATTACTTTCAAAAGAAAGCAATATTTTTTCAATTCCTGTCTACATTGGTTTTCTGCTTTTAATAGTAATACTATTTAATATACTGAATTTCAATACTTATGAAGGGGTAATTGCGGGAATTACTTTTGTAGGAATTGCATTGGGATATTTTTGTTTTAATGCGATAGATCTTAATTATCACACGCATTTGCCATTATTCCTCTACACATTTTTTATCTTTGGGCTTTATGATGGTAGTATCGACCTTGGAATTGCCGTTGCCATTCTTACCAATTCTTTCCTTTTACTTCTCTTAACAAGCAGTGATGAAGACCTCAGAAAGAAATCTTATGTTTTGGTAGGTTCTATTGTAGCATTAAACTTTATATTTTTACCCACGACCTGGCCGATGATGATTTTTGTATTGATTCATTTAATTGTTACTTCCGAAAGAATAGGTTTAAATATTTTCAGATTCTTATTGGGTATTATCATAATTGGACTGAGTTATTTCTCGGTGATGTTTTTCTTTCAGTTTAATGCTTGGAATACCGATTACATTCCGTTTGGAAAGATGAAAATGATGACCGATTACACAGATTTACTTTCATTAACTCCCATTGCTTTAATGCTTATCTATGCAATCTATGACCATTTTACCCATTATAATAAGAAAAGCCCTGTAAGTCGATATAAATATACTTTCTTGTTGGTTTTTTCATTAGCTCAGCTTATAAGCATCATCCTTTATATGGATACAAGCTATGAATATCTGTTGCTTTTGGCTTTCCCATCAACGATTATCTTAAGCAGAATGTTTAAGTTTTTACCTAAATACTGGATGCAGGAAACCTGTGTTTGGTTAACCATTGTAAGTTTAATTGCTTTTAAAGCAGGAACTCACTTTAATTTATTTTAAAAAAAAAGATTATGATTCAAATAGACGATAAATTAATTTCTGAAGATATTTTTTCTGAAGAATTTGTTTGTAACCTTACCAAATGTAAAGGTGCATGTTGTGTAGAAGGTGATGTGGGAGCTCCCTTAGATAAAGACGAGCTTGTCATTTTAGATAATATTTATGATAAAATAAGACCTTACCTTACAGAAGCAGGAATTAAAGCATTAGACGAACAAGGAACCTGGACAACTGATCCTATGGACGGAATGTACGTAACTCCGATGATTGAAGATGCAGAATGTGCCTATGTAACTTTTGATGAAAGAGGCATTACAAAATGCGGCATCGAAAAAGCTTATGAAGATGGTGCAGTCGACTGGCAAAAACCAATTTCTTGCCACCTCTACCCGATTAGAGTTACAGAATACTCTACTTTTTCTGCTTTAAATTACCATGAATGGAATGTCTGCAGCGACGCCTGTACTTTAGGAAAAGAACTTCAGGTTCCGGTGTATAAGTTCCTTAAAACTCCGCTTACCAGAAAATATGGTGAAGATTTTTATACCACACTGAGCGATGTTGCTGAAGAGTGGAAAAAGGAATATGGGAATTAATTGTTAATTGTTATAAAATAATTTTCTATATTTATTTTAATTAATTGAAGTCCTGAAGGGACGATTTATTCTAGAATAGGATGCAATCCTATTGATTAATAGCAAAGAATTTCAAAATAAAAAACAAACCACCGCAGAAAAATTTCTGCGGTGGTTTTCTTTATATGTAATCGACTAAGATTATTTTGTTGCAGTAGCTTTTACTGTAGCAGCACCATCTTTTTTAGGAGCGTTTTCCCACCCGTCTTCAGGCATTAAAGTAGCGATAATTCTGTTTTTTGTCAGATATTTCTTAGCAACATCCTGTAGATCTTTTACAGTTAATGCTTTTACTTTTTCCTGATAATTAAGAATTTCATACTTATCGCTTCCGTCCAATTGGTTTTTAGACAAGGCATTTACCCAGTAATTATTGTCTTTGATGTCTGTTTTGTAGTCATTCATCTCCCCTTCTTTGTACTTATCGAGATCTTTTTGTTCAGGACCTTTATCGATAATTTTCTGAAGTTCTGCGATAGCACTTTTCGTTAGTTTATCTGCATTCTCTGGTCCACAAGGGAAACTTAAACTGAAACTATAGCTACTGTAAGGTACTTTCCCCATATACCCTCTTGCTCCACCACCGTAAATTCCGCTTTCATCTTCTCTTAGCTTCTCAATAACTTTGATGGTAGCCACTTCACCTAAAGCAGAAAGTGCCAACGCTTCTTTCTCGTTGTAAGGAGTCTCCCCCGAATAAACGATTTGTACCATACTCTTAGGATCTTTACCTTTTTTATACACTTTGGTATAATCTCCGGTCATTGATCTGTAGCCAGTATCTTTGAAATTCGTTGCTTTTCCGGTAGTTGGCAAACTTGCTATATACTGTAAAACTTCATTTTTAAATTTAGCCTCATCGATATTTCCGACAAAATAGAAATGGAAGTTTCCTGCATTCGCAAATTTCTCTTTGTAAACATCATACGCTTTTTTGTAATTTGTCGCTGCCCAATCTTTTTCTAACGGAAGAATACCGATGAATCTTGGGTTTTTCTGATTCGTAAACTTAGCATGCTCACTTGAAAAATACGTCTGTGGATTAGACAAAAGATTATCCAACATCGCAGACTGCTTTATTTTGTAAGCATTGAATGCTTCCGGGCTGTAGTTCAAACCAGTAAAATAAGCATACATCAGCTCCATTGCTGAGCTTAAATCTTTCTGGTTGGTTCTTCCAAAAACACCTTCCAAAGTACTGCTGATGTACGGGCTAACGCTCACCTGTTTTCCTGCTAAATAATTCGTAAGATCAGCTTTAGAAGCTCCGTTTACTCCCGCTTCAGTTAAAGCTTGATATGCAAACTGAGTTTTGTTGTAATCGGCATCGTTTAATAAAGAGTTTCCACCTAAACTTCTTGCTGAGAAAATAATCTCGTCATCTTTAAAGTCTGTTTTTTTGAAGGTTACTTTAGCACCGTTGTTTAAAGTCCAAGTTGTGGTTCCTAGTTTGGCATCGGTTTCGGTTTTAGCAATTTTACCTTCAGATTTGAAAGGTTTTACTAAATTTTTGATGGTCGCTTTATCTTCGTAAGGCTTAAGGTCAGCCATTTTTACATCATCAAACGTTTTTAACACTAAAGCTTCTGTAGGCATTGTTACATTGTCTTTTTTAGGACCTGTAATTACGATTACCCTGCTGTCGTCTTTTACCATTTTCTTGATTACCTCATTGGTCTGCGCTAAAGTTACTGAAGGTAAAAATGTCTTCATATCTTCATATTCCCAAGCAATCCCAGGCATTGGCTCCTGCTCCAGGAAGTTTCTTACGTACTCATCTACCAACATATCGCTTTCTGTTTTGTCGCGGTTGTTGTAAGATCTTTCCATATTAGACATCAACTGAGCTTTTGCTCTTTCTAGCTCTCCTTGGGTAAAACCAAATCTCTTTGCTCTTTCTGTTTCTTCTAAAAGAACCTTCAATGCATTCACTTGGTTTCCTTCTTTTACCATTGCAAAACCTTGGAAAGCCTCCTTCGTTCTCGCATAAGTACCCCCATGATAAACAGAACCGAAAGTGAATGGCGGATTATTAGAATTCACCAACTCTCTCAATCTGTTGTTGAGCATTTGTGTAGCAATATTCTCAATTAAACTTTGGTTATATTGCTCAACGGTAACATCCGGTGTATAAGAATCTGCATCTTTCATGATGAACTGTACCATAGAATTGGTCGCATCTGGATCAGTTTCTATTGCCACCAAAGTTTCTTTGTGGTTTGGTAAATCAAACGTTTTTCTTTCTCTTGGCTTCGATGGATTTTTATACTTGCCAAAATTATCTTTAATCTTCTTTTCTACCTCATCTACATTAATATCTCCTACTACTACAATTGCCATCAAATCTGGTCTGTACCAGTCTTTATGAAACTGTCTTATAACTTCAGGTTTAAAGTTTTCTAACACTTCTTTTTTACCAATGGGCAATCTGTCGGCATATTGAGATTTGTAAAGAAGCTTCGGAAGGTATTTGTCAGACATTCTTTTGTCTGCTCCTAACCCTAATCTTAGTTCTTCTAAAACGACTCCTCTTTCTTTGTTAATCTGTGCATCAGTCAAAGTTGCGTTGAATGCCCAATCTTCCATTACCTTCAAACCAGAATCTAGATTACCAGGTTTGTCTAATGGTACAGGAAGCATATATACAGTTTCGTCAAAACTTGTGTAGGCATTAAGGTGCTGTCCAAATTTTACTCCGATAGACTGTAGAAAGTCAACTAATTTATTGTCTGGGAAGTTTTTGGTTCCGTTGAAGTTCATATGCTCCATAAAGTGAGCAAGACCTCTTTGGTTTTCGTCTTCTAAGATAGATCCGGCGTTAATAGCCAGTCTGAAGTCTACTTTTTTCTCAGGAAGCGTGTTTTTTTTGATGTAGTATTTCATTCCATTTGGAAGAGTACCTGTTTTCACAGAAGGATCCATTGGGATATTCTGTGCAAAAGCCATAGACGACATTAAAACAACTGCCGCTACTGACCACAAATTTCTTTTCATATTATTTGATTTTTAAATCTTTTTGCGGAGATAAATTTAAATATTTATCACAACCCGAAGAAATTTAATCACTACTGATTTAGTTAAACTTGCGTTAAAGTTTAAAAACAAAAAAAACCGATAAAAACCGGTTTTAAATATCTATTTAATAATGATTATTTAAAATCTGCATCAGTAACACCAGAGTTTACGGTTACTTTTGTTGTTTTAATAACTACTTTTTGTCCGTTACCTTCAGCTTCGATATCGCTAGGAAACTTGATTCCGTCTACCGTCATATAAGATTTTATCAAAGCATCACCCACTGCTGAGTTCGATTTATACAAAAGACCGGTAGCCACATCAAAATAAAATTTACCTTTATCTGAAGCCAATACATTATAATCTTTACCGTCAAGTTTTTCTACAGTTACTGCGTTGAAATTAGCAGCATCATACCCTAGAGCATCGATTGTTTTTCCTTTTTTCAATTCAGGAATTGCCGTTGCCGGCAAGTCACTTTTAGTCCCCATTTGGTTGATGTATCCTTTTTCGCCATCAAACATCTGAGTAACCTCTTGCCCCATTACCGACTGTACCGATTTGAATTTATTGCCCATTTTTTTAGTAGACATTGCAATTTCCATCCCCTGAATAGACATTGTGTTATCTGTAATAGTGGTTTTTACAGCCTCTAGTTTACTTTTCCCGCCCAATGCGTTGAGATAGCTGTCAATAACCTGTTGTGGTGAAAGTTTAGATTTTACAGAAGCAGTTGCTGCTGTTACCTCTGCCGTTGCCGTCTGCGCTTGAGCAGAAGTAGTAAATAATACCGCACAGAAAAACGGAATGATGATCTTTTTCATATTAAAATATTTATTGTTTAAAGCTTGTGAAACCCTATTTACTCCGTTTAAAGGGCATTCGATTTCATTATTAAATTTAAAGCGATAAAGATAATCATATTGTACGATATGAAGAGTGAGGCATCAAAAAAACCTCAGTAAGTACGGAGGTTTCATGAGTTTAAATTTTAACTTTCTTTAGGATATGGTATGTTTTTAACCGCAAAATAAACAAAAGATTTCACTCTGATATAAGCTTTTCAAAAGCTAACAAAACAAGTCTTAAAGTACGCTTCTTACCTATTGTAAACTTTTGAATTTCTATTTTTTCAATCATTTCTTTTGATTCTTTTGCCGTAGAAAAACATCAAAAAAAGAGCCTTGTCAAGGTTTTGAACCTTGACAAGGCTTATTAAAGACCGATCATTATTTAGTCTGCTCTTCAGGATTTATAGAATCTGGCAAGTCTGGTTTTCTGTTAAACAGCAATACGTTATACTGGTCTGTCAATGCATTGAGCTGATTGATTACTGTAACATATGGTGACGGCGGTGTCTCTACCAAAAGATGCAGTGCATCGATTCTGTTTCTCAGTGCATAATAAGCAAGATTCACTTCTTCTCTTTTGATTTTAATGGTTTCCGGATTGGCATCACCGTATTCCTGAGTGCGCGAAAGATATTGTGTATTAAACTCATCATTGGCAGCTTTCATTTCATTGACCCATGATAAAAGGTTAAATGCCATGAGGGCATTTGTAAGCTCGGGTTTGTTTTCCCAGTCGCGGATAAGATTATTGAGGGTAGCAGTTTCTGCCTGATAATTGAGCCTTGCAATACTGCTTCCATACATATTGATACTATCCAGAAGCAATTGGGCATTTTTTCGGTTTTCGGTTTGAAAATGATAAGTCTGAGAAAGCAGAAAATAATTAATCCCGTTCATTGCCGCATCTCTTCTCTCGTCGAGTGCAAGAACCGCCTGAGTTTTTTCACTGGCAAGGGCCTTTTTGTAAAGCGCCTCAAGCTCTCCTATTTTGGTCGTAAAGGCATTCAATTTTGTCTCAATATCAAACTGCCCAGCGTTGTTGAGATTAATGATACTTGAAAAATCTTTCATGTACTGCAGGTATTCTGCATTCCGAAGTTTTGGTAAATCGATGGAATTCATCATTGTTTATTGTGTTTATTATTATAAAAGCCGCCTCATGCGGTTTTATTCTATTACTTTACCCGAAAGTTCCAGGAGGGGCTGAAAATTAATTTCGGGATCTTCCGAAAGTCTCCCGCAGGCTGCAGGAAGGTTTCGGAGTTCTCCGGAAGTACGCTGCACACTGCAGGAGACTTTCGGAGGATATTGAAAACCCGCTGCTGCGTGCAGGAGGTTTTCGGGGAAGGCAGAAAGCAATTGCTGCCCTTTATCTGGCTATTCCAATATGTTTTTATTTCCAGTGCATTACACCTTGTCGGGGTGTAAACTATCTTTACCAAAAGTACATAAATTTTCTTTTATAAAAACACTACGGAAACCAGTAATTTTCTTCTGTTTCTTTTTTTGATTTTTGTCACCTATTTGTAGAGTTAATAAAAAAGTATATATTTAACCCATTAAACCACACAATATTTATGAAGAAAAGTTTATTTTTCAGACTTTGTCTGATGATGATAGCTTTGCTATCTTTCAACTCCTGTATTCACGATGAAGTGTACACTGCTTCTGCCCCTTCAAACACAGAATACGTCTCTAAATCTCCTTGGAATGAAGACCAGATGTACATTAAAAAAACACAGCAGGTCTTCCTGAAACATGCCAATCTCCCACGCTTCAATGAGACGTATGGTGAGCTTTATTGGGATTATGCGATGTCTTTTGGCCAGTATGGAGAAAAATATGCATTGGTACCGATCGTGAAAAAAAACAGAGTAATTATTTTAATGGAAACCGTAAGAGAAGGCAACAAGGTATACTTTTACGAAAAAAAAGACCCTGAGCTTTTAGCTTTTTTTCAGCATGCTATCTATTCACCTATTATCAAGACAGAGGAGTATAGCAGTGAGGTGGGCGATTTTTCTGCCAAGGCTATGTCTTACATTTGTTTTACGCGCATCTTTACTGTAGGCTGTGACGACCATCATCCCGGCTGTGAGCCAATGACTTCTAGCCAACAAATCTGCGAATGGAAAAACACAGGCACCCCACCTAAAGGACTAAACCCTATTGGCGACCCCAACGGTGATGGCAGCGGCGGCGGAGATACAGGCTTTGAATATCCTGAGCCACCGCAAAACCCTTGCGAGAAAGCTAATGCATTGATAGATCCCACCAAAGCTAATATCAAACCTCTTATTACTGGTGGTATGTACGATTATATCAATAACAGTAGTTCTGGAGAAGCAGGAGTATGGCTGAAAAAAGATGCAGTTGGAAATATTACTCTAGTAATTGCACCATCCACTGCGACTAATAATATTAAAATAATGACAGGCGGTGCTTATTATGCTGCCATACATACCCATCCCAAAGACACTTATCCAATGTTTACCTGGGCAGATATCTATGTATTATATGGATTAGAAATGAATGCTGCGACATACAATAACGGACAATCTAGTTTTATATTGGTATGCGAAGATGATAATGGAGTAAAACAAACCTATATGATCATGTTTGAAGATATTGGAACTTATATGGAAGACATTTTTAATAATCCTGATAATATTGGATGTACTCATCAGGAGATAATAAAAAGAATGGATGAAAAATTGGGTGAACAATATAAAGCTGAAGCTAAAAAAAGTTCTCCAAATTATGAAAGCGCTTTTCTTCAATTAAATTTCGGAACAAATATTGGCTTATATAAAGCAAACAGTAATTTAACCGGATTTAGTAAACTCGAAATAGCATCCAACACTCCCAATGCTGTAGTAAGTTCAACTAACTGTAATTAAAAAAATTAAACTTATGAAAAATATATTCTTTTTATTTATTTTAATATTTTCGGCGGAGTTAAAGTCTCAAAGCGTAACAATTGATATTGAAGAACCTGGTTTTGGAAAGCCTAATGGCTATTACCAAAAAGATTTTAATAATTTATTAAACCCATTTGAAGGTACTTATATTTATACGAATGGAACTTCCACCTTTAAAATAGTATTGCAAAAAATGATTAAGCAACCTGTTGACTCTCATTATGAAGATTTAATTATTGGTGAATATCAATATATGGAAAATGGTATAGAAAAAGTCAATACTTTATCTAATTTAAACATTATGTATTCTGATCAGTATTTAAAACATAACATAGCAGGAAATGGTATTCTCTGGAATAATTCTCGACTTTGGAAATGTCCACAATGCAAGCCAAATGAAAAAAGAGCAGACCTAACGATTACAGATAAATTAACAAATAGATATGCAAATATATTGATGCGAAGGACAGTAATAAACGGACAACAAGTGATACAGGTAAAAATTAACAACGTAAATACCGTTTCTTATAATGTAGACACAGAAAGTCCACCAGCAGACTTTTCATTACCTTTAGGCGAGTTTATAATGATTAAACAATAAATAAAAACATCTGCCCCAATTTGAGGCAGATGTTTTTATTAAAATTTAATATGTAAAAGAAGTAATTTAACCGGATTTAGTAAACTCGAAATAGCATCCAACACTCCAAATGCTGTGGTAAGCTCAACTAACTGTAATTAAAAAAATTAAACTTATGATATATATATATCTAATACTGATTCTACTATTATCAACTACTGTAAAGTCACAAACCATAATTGACATAGATGATACAACATATTCCACTTGGAATAATACTTACTCTGATTATTATAAAAAAGATTTGAATAGCCTCTTAGAACTATTTCAAGGAACGTATTTATATACCAGCGGAAACACTAGCTTTAAAATAGTGTTAGAAAAGAAAATAAAACAAAACGTAGGATTACATTTCGAAGACTTGATTATTGGAGAATATCAATATATAAAAAATGGTGTAGAGAAAATAAATACACTTTCAAATTTAAATATCAGCTATTCTGATCAATTTTTAAAACACGGAATTGCAGGAAATTCAATTATATCTAATATTAATAATAGACTATGGAAATGCCCACAGTGTAACCCAAATGAAAAAAGGGCAGTTTTAAGAATTAGAGATAGAGTAACTGACAGATACGCAAATATATTGATGCGCAGAACAGTAATAAACGGACAACAAGTGATGCAGGTAAAAATTAACAACGTAAATACCGTTTCTTATAATGTAGACACAGAAAGTCCACCTGAAGACTTTTCATTACCTTTAGGCGAGTTTATAATGATTAAATAATAAATAAAAACATCTGCACCAATTTGAGGCAGATGTTTTTATTTATTGTTTAATATGTAAAAGAAGTAATTTAACCGGATTTAGTAAACTCGAAATAGCATCCAACACTCCCAATGCTGTGGTAAGTTCAACTAACTGTAATTAAAAAAATTAAACTTATGAAATATATATTTTTAATACTACTTTCAGTCATTGCAATTTCATGTAAGAGTATGATAAATTATTAAAAAATGACCAAATGGCTCAATCTAATGTAGAAAAATTATTTACACAATTTTTAAAAGAAACAGTTAATATAAACGGTTTAGAATTATATAAAGTTGACAAAACTTCAGGACAAGCAATTAAGTTTGAATATGATGGGAAAAATAATCCAATAAAATTGACACCCTGCCCTTAATTTAATAAATTATTATCATTATGAAAAACATATTTTTAATTATATTACTTAATACAACTATTTCTTGTACAGCACAAATTTATTCTTTAAGAACCTTTACAGATATTCCTGAAAATGCTTATGAAAAAGACATAAGCAATGAACTTCCTGCCTATGAAGGAATATGGAAAGGGGTTTGGGGTAATAAAACAATTTTTATTAATTTCAAAAAAATTACTAATAAATATGATCAGCATTTTAAATATTATAGAGATTATTTAATCGGAAAATTTAAAGTATTAGATAGTAATGGAAATCTTCTATTTGATAATACAAATTTAACTGATGATAAAGCAAAAATCTATGGAAGTGGGTTTCGAAAAACTGATGATAAATATTCATTAATATACATTGATAATGATCTGTGCTTTACCTCCGGTAATATAAGAATTAACTTTACAGATTCCACAAAAACTAAACTAAACTGGAATTTATATTTAGATAGTAATATGATTACTGACGAGTGTCCTTATTATAATACTGTACCTTTCCCTGAGGCTTTGCCGAAAGAAATTCTATTAACAAAACAATAAATAAAAACCTGCAATTGCAGGTTTTATCTATCATTATAATCCATAAAAAAGTATTTTCTAGCCAACAAATCTGCGAATGGAAAACTTCTGGCACCCCACCTAAAGGACTAAACCCTATTGGAGACCCCAACGGTGATGGCAGCGGCGGCGGAGATACAGGCTTTGAATATCCTGAGCCACCGCAAAACCCTTGCGAGAAAATAAAAGCACAGAAAACAGACCAAGGGTATAAGGATAAGGTTTCTGAGCTGGATCATGATTCTATTTTTCAAAAGAATACAGAAACAGGCTTTGCAGCGGCATATGGACCCCAAACCAATTATGAACGTCTTAAAATTATCACTGATGATAAACTAAAAATGCCGGAAGGAAATAAATATTTTGCGTATATCCACGTCCACCTTGATAAAGAAGGAGCAATAAAAATATTTTCACCTGCCGATGTACATACCTTTCTTCTCAAATGCGTAAGAAATGCCAAAGAAAAAGGAAATATGAGCGATGCTTATGCTATGGTAATAACATCTCAGGGAAATTATATGCTGAAATACTCGGGTAACGGAGGATACACTTTGGCTGGTCAGTATAGTACTTGGAAAGAGTCATATGATAGAAAGTATTTAGAACTCATTGAAAACAATAAGTTAACACAAGAAAATATAGAAAAAATTTTTACACAGTTTTTAAAAGAAACGATCAATATAAGCGGTTTGGAGGTTTATAAAATCGATAAAACTACCGGAAACCCAAGTATAAACTTGAATACAACGGAAAAGACAATCCTGTACACTCTATACCATGTCCATAATAATATTTTAATTTGAAAACTTATGAAAAATATACTTTTAATTATATTACTCAGCTCAGCAATTGCCTGTACAGCACAAACATATCCTTTAAGAACATTTACAGAGATACCTGAAAACACCTACTTAAAAGATACTAATAATGAACTTCAAGGCTATGAGGGTGTATGGAAAGGAACGTGGAATAATAGAACTATCTTTATTACTTTTAAAAAGAATTACTATATCTATGATAATGTATTGAAATACTATAAAGATAATTTAATTGGAAAATTTAAAGTATTAGATAGTAATGGTAATATACTTTTCGATAACACAAATATATCAGATGATAAAGCAAAGATATGGGGGGGGAAATTCAGAAAAGTAGATGATAAATATTCTCTTAGCTATGTTGATCCAGATTTGTGTTTTACCTCCGGAAATATAAGAATTAGTTTTACAGATTCCACGAAAACTAAACTAAACTGGAATTTATATTTAGGTAGTAATATGATTACTGACGAGTGTCCTTATTATAATACTGTGCCTTTCCCTGAGGCTTTGCCGAAAGAAATTGTATTAACAAAACAATAAATAAAAGCCTGCAATTGCAGGTTTTTATTTATTGTTATAATCCGTAAAAAAAGTATTTTCTAGCCAACAAATCTGCGAATGGAAAACTTCTGGCACCCCACCTAAAGGACTAAACCCTATTGGCGACCCCAACGGTGATGGCAGCGGCGGCGGAGATACAGGCTTTGAATATCCTGAGCCACCGCAAAACCCTTGCGAGAAAATAAAAGCACAGAAAACAGACCAAGGGTATAAGGATAAGGTTTCTGAGCTGGATCATGATTCTATTTTTCAAAAGAATACAGAAACAGGCTTTGCAGCGGCATATGGACCCCAAACCAATTATGAACGTCTTAAAATTATCACTGATGATAAACTAAAAATGCCGGAAGGAAATAAATATTTTGCGTATATCCACGTCCACCTTGATAAAGAAGGAGCAATAAAAATATTTTCACCTGCCGATGTACATACCTTTCTTCTCAAATGCGTAAGAAATGCCAAAGAAAAAGGAAATATGAGCGATGCTTATGCTATGGTAATAACATCTCAGGGAAATTATATGCTGAAATACTCGGGTAACGGAGGATACACTTTGGCTGGTCAGTATAGTACTTGGAAAGAGTCATATGATAGAAAGTATTTAGAACTCATTGAAAACAATAAGTTAACACAAGAAAATATAGAAAAAATTTTTACACAGTTTTTAAAAGAAACGATCAATATAAGCGGTTTGGAGGTTTATAAAATCGATAAAACTACCGGAAACCCAAGTATAAACTTGAATACAACGGAAAAGACAATCCTGTACACTCTATACCATGTCCATAATAATATTTTAATTTGAAAACTTATGAAAAATATACTTTTAATTATATTACTCAGCTCAGCAATTGCCTGTACAGCACAAACATATCCTTTAAGAACATTTACAGAGATACCTGAAAACACCTACTTAAAAGATACTAATAATGAACTTCAAGGCTATGAGGGTGTATGGAAAGGAACGTGGAATAATAGAACTATCTTTATTACTTTTAAAAAGAATTCCTATATCTATGATAATGTATTGAAATACTATAAAGATAATTTAATTGGAAAATTTAAAGTATTAGATAGTAATGGTAATATACTTTTCGATAACACAAATATATCAGATGATAAAGCAAAGATATGAGGGGGGAAATTCAGAAAAGTAGATGATAAATATTCTCTTAGCTATGTTGATCCAGATTTGTGTTTTACCTCCGGAAATATAAGAATTAGTTTTACAGATTCCACGAAAACTAAACTAAACTAAACTAAACTAAACTAAACTGGAATTTATATTTAGGTAGTAATATGATTACTGACGAGTGTCCTTATTATAATACTGTGCCTTTCCCTGAGGCTTTGCCGAAAGAAATTGTATTAACAAAACAATAAATAAAAGCCTGCAATTGCAGGTTTTTATTTATTGTTATAATCCGTAAAAAAAGTGTTTTCTAGCCAATAAATCTGCGAATGGAAAACCACAGGCACCCCACCTAAAGGACTAAACCCTATTGGCGACCCCAACGGTGATGGCAGCGGCGGCGGAGATACAGGCTTTGAATATCCTGAGCCACCGCAAAACCCTTGTGCGAAAACAAAAGCTTTACTGGAAGATCCTGCTGTGATGGAGAAAGTAGAAACTCTTAAAGCACAATCTAAAATTGGTGGTGAAAAAGGGTTTAATATAAAAGCTGACGGCACTACTTCTAGTATTATTAATGGAGGAGAACACCAAGTAGATCTGGGAAGTGAAGCAGGATGGCAAGGAGGATATCATAATCATACCCCTACCGGAATAAAAATGCTTTCTTTAAAATTGCTAAATTACGCATTAGCACAGCCCAACGGAGATTTTGGCGATGCTTTTTTCGGAATGTTTGGCTCTGAAGAATGCAGCACCTGCCCCGATGGCTATAAATATCATAATTATATTATTCGATTTAATGGAACATCACAGGAACTTGAGAAGTATTTATTTCAAACGACTTGGGATAAAGTCGCTTTGAGCAAAGATTACCAAAAAAGAGAAAATAGTTTATCAAATAATAGTGCTTATACAGATAATGATGGAAAATCACTTAATCAAAAAGGATTAGAAAAACTTTTTTTTGACACTCTTAAAGGTATGAATATGGATGGAAAAGTTAATCTACAAAGAGTTGATAATGAAGGAATAATACAAAATATAACACTAGACAATAATAATCAGCCAACAGCAACACCATGCCCTTAAAATTAAATATATTATGAAAACATTTTTTTTTAAAACATCTGTTATACTATTTATAATTACATGTGTAATTTCTTGTAAAGCACAAATTCTTCCTTTGAACACACCTCTTGATGATATTCCTGCAAATGCACATTTAAAAGATTTAAATAATGAACTTTTAACCTATGTAGGAAATTATAAAACTAATTTTCAAGGAAACGACATTTACTTATATATAACGAAGGTAGAAGACAAGTTAGAAAAAAGTACGAATAAAAATTATTACACTGATGCTTTAATAATAAAGTACATTGTAAAAAATCCGTCTGGTGTGATTCTTCAGGACACCCAAAATATGATTTTGAATAACCAAACTTTTTTTAATATTGTAAGTATGGGAACTAGACCAATATCAGGAACTGTAATATTTTACTATGAGGGTACGAATTGTGGTATTGGTTGGGGAAAAATAATACTAAAAAAACTCAATACAACTCAAATCACTTGGGAATACCGCCCAAATAGTCTGATGATAGATTCTGCCACCTGTCCCCCAAGTACAGATAAAACGGTTTATCTTCCTGTAACAAAGGATTTGATATTTACCAAGCAATAATGAAAAGTATAATAATATTTTATGGATTGTTTGTTGTACTTTCTTGCAAGGCACAACAACTTCCTTTAAATACTTTAATGAAAGATATTCCAGCAAATGGATATATAAAAGATACGAATAATGAATTAAATTCTTATGTAGGTACGTATAAGACAAATTATCAAGGAAATGAAATTATTTTAATTATCAATAAAGAAGAAAATAAGCCTACAAGGCGAATGAATAAAGATTTTTATAGAGATGCATTAGTGGTTAAATATATTGTGAAAAATTCAGCAGGAAATATTTTACAGAATACTCAAAATATGATTTTGAATGATCAAACGTATTTTAATATTGTAAGTATAGGAACAATACCATCATTAGGAATTGTCTCATTAGGTTATGATGGTACCAATTGTGGTATTGGTTGGGGAAAAATAATCCTAAAAAAACTCAATACAACGCAATTCTCTTGGGATTATCGTCCGAATAATTTAGTAATAGATGATGCAACCTGCCCACCAAGTGTAGATAAAAAAGTTTATCTTCCGATAACAAAAGATTTGATATTTACCAAGCAATAAAAAACACAATCATGAAAAAAACTTTAATTTATTTTATAATTTGTTTTGTACCCTTTCTATTGAATGCACAAAAAGTTAAAATAGAAGGATTTATAAAGCTTCCGGATAAAAACGGATGGGCAATTAGCTGTATTATCTTAAATGATACTATTAATAAGCTTGATAAATTAGGAGTAAAAGATGTTATCATAAGAAATAAGGTAACAGCGAATAAAGATGTTTTCAAATGCACTGATAATACTGGATATTTTTCAATCAATGCAAAATTGGGTGATACATTGTTTTTTAAAAATAATCCAAGATTGTACTATCCTAAAAAATACGCAGTCTCAGACTTGATGAATAAAAAGAAACTCGTTATAGAACTTGAATCTAAACCTTGCATCACCCCCAAGGAATGCGAACAGAAAATCCCATCAAAATCATATGTATTTGTTGGCGAAAAAATAGATATATCATATGTAGATACATCAGATTATTGCTATATGCCGATGGATTCTAAATATGATGCCACTTACAAAATTGAGCAGGAATTTGGCGACCATTTTCCAGATTCTACAATAACATTTACTGCGTATGACCATGATTTTTCACATCGGTTCTTGTTTGAAAATTATAATGCAAATGTGTTGCTTTTTGTAGAAGAAAGCTGTGGTGAATTGATTCATAAAAGGTATAAATTTTATCCTGTTTATAAAACAAAAGATGGAAGATGGGCAACTCCTGTCGAGACGTACAGAAGCAGTTATGATAAATCTGAAAAAAATTTATATGACAAAATAATTTTTGATAAGTCGGTAAGTTTCGATTTACCTGAAAATTTATCTGATGAACACATGGCTCAATTTATAAAAAACAGATTTCCTGAAAAATATTACACTATAAAAGACGGAAAAGCATATCCTATCATGGGAAGATATGCTGAAGATTTAGCGAAACTTTAATGGGAATGTAAATAAAAACTTTTCTAATCTTCTCTAGTTTATACATTCTCACAAACCTATTTATATAACAACTCCCCTCTAATTAATTAGAGGGGAGTTATTTAATTATTTATATCAGAATTACTTCTTCAATTCTTCTAAAAACTCGTCGTGAGAGATTTCAGTTGCTTTTTTAGTTGCTTTTTCAAGGATAACGTCTTTCAACTTAGCCATTGCTACTTCAGAAGAAATTTGTCTTACCTGCTCTTGGTCTTTCAACATTTCAGCAGCATATTTTTGAATTTCTTCGTCACCTAAATGGTGAATTCCGTAGATTGCCAGTTGATTTTTTACCAACTGCTCAGCCTGAGCCAAAACATCACCGTACTCTAATTGGATGTTGTTTTCAGACATCAATTTACCTTCGATGATTTGGTATTTTAATTGATTTTTTTCAGCTTCAAGAATAGATTGAGCTTGCTCTTCATTCTGGATGTTCTGGTTAGAGAATACCAACCACTTCGTCAAGAATGACTCAGGAAGTTTTACTTCTTCTTTTTCAGAAACCTGCTCCAACACTTTGTTTACGAAGTGTACGTCTGCATTCTGCTGGAAATACTCATCCAACTCAGCTTTTACTTTATCTTTAAGCTCTTCTTCAGTTGTGATGTTTCCTTCACCGTAAACTTTATCAAATAATTCTTGATTAAGTTCTGCCAAGTTTAAGCTATAGAAATCTTTTACTTTAACTTCTACTTCAGCGTGGTGTAAATGCTCAACTTCTTCTGGAGCGAAACCTAATTCTTTAGCCAAATCTTCGTCAGCAGCAAGAGTTTCTTTAGACACTTTTACAGACTCGTCCATCTTCAAACCTTTAAGCAATTTGAAAGCTGCTTTGTTTTCAGCAGTAATGGTAGCCATTTTTGGTGCATGATTGTGCTCACCTTCAGCATCATCTTCTACAACCTGAGTAACCTCGAAGTTGATGTAAGAATCTTTAGTGATTTTGTCTTGCGGAACCTGCTCAGCAAAACGCTTCTGCATATTTTCTATGCTCTTGTTGATTTCTTTTTCTGAAGCCGAAACTTTGTAGTGTGGTGCTTCATATTTAGCCAAGTCGATTGTAAAATCAGGCTCATATCCTACTTCAAAAGCTACTTCCAACTTCTCTGCATTATGATTAAAATCATTCACAGGCTGTGGAACCGGCTGACCAACTAATCTTAGTTTGTTTTCGTTGATATAGTTATTTAAAGCATCAGAAACTTGTTTGTTGATTTCTTCGAATGCAATTCCTGCTTCATATTGCTTTCTAACCATACTCAAAGGCACTTTTCCTTTTCTGAAACCAGGAACTTGTGCATTTTTAGCATAATTAATCAATTGCTTTTCTACTTTTTCTTTGTAGTCAGATTTCTCCAATGTTACTGTAAGCAATGCACTTACATCATCATGGTTTTTTGCGGTAACCTTCATTATTGATTAAAATTTTAGGTTGCAAAAATATGAATTTTTTATTAAAACAAGACATTCCTTTTGTTATAATACGTTAAAATAAAAAGACATTACCGAAATAATGTCTTTTTGTAATATTAAAATTTGTCTGAACTAACTTTTAGTGTGCGTCAACCGTAATATCAACATCTGTTTCACCGCCAGTCGTTTGCCCCAACTGATTGGTTGCAGAAGGGTAATTCTGGTTAACCGTTGCAGGACCATGAATCAATTTGATATTCATTTTTCCTGTTGGTTGGGTAGAATTGATTTTCCATTCTGTTCTTAAGCCTAATTTTTGACCGTCCGTTCTTACAATGTCATTTGCCGCTCTCAAAATAGTAATATCTGCATTTGCTGGACCATAAGTAATGAAATGATGATCTTTTTCTTCCTCAATTTCATCTGAAGAATGATAATGATCATCGTGCTTAATCTGAAAGTCTAATTCTGCTAAATAAGTACTTCCTACAGTTAGGTGCAAGTGCCCCACTGCTTCACCAGCAATAACACTTACCGTCTGTACATCTGCTGCGTCTGCTTTATTTGTCAATGTTAAAACCACTTTTCCAATCTCATCGTGCTCATGTACATCTTCAGGAACACTGTCATCATCTGATCGACAAGAAAATACTAAAAATGCAGCTAAAAGAACGAGTGTAATATTGATAAATTTTTTCATTTTAATTTTAAATTTTAAGTTGTAAATAATTAGAAATTGTATTTAAGAGTCACGACGAAGTTCCTTCCGGGCTCGTACATATAATATCTGAGTCTGTTCAGATATTCGCGATACTCTACGTTAAATACGTTATTGATTCTGAAATTTAGATTCAGATTTTTAAATAAGTCTGCTCCCACAGAAACATTAAATAAGGTAAACGCGGCTGGTGTAGAACTAAAATCAACGGTTTCGTTTCTTTCCACTCCGTCTTTAATAAATGTAACCGGCAAATTTCTTATCGGAAAACGATTTTGTTTAAATGTATTTTCGTTTTCAATCGTTATATAGAAATTTTTAGGCTGATTAAGATTAAGCTCTATTGAATTTCTCAATTTTGCAGGCATCATTAAAATCAGTGGCTCATTATTCGAAAGATCGTCACCTCTCAAGATACTGAATCCTGATTTCCATTTTAGATTATCTAAAATTGATAACTCTGCATCTGCATCAATCCCATAAATTCTCGCTTTAATCTGTTGATAAGACCAAACCGGGAAAACCCCTCTGTTGGTATTTAAAACACTTGTCGGAATCTGATTTACAAAATTATCAGACATCATCAGATAAGGATTTGCCTCGATGTGAAGACCTTTCAACACATCAAACTGTCCCGCCAATGAAAGATTAATATTGTAAACTGTTTCTTTTTGAATGTTTAGATTCCCTTCTTCCATCACAGCTGCCGAATGATGTAAACCATCTGAAAACAGTTCTGCTGCATTCGGGCTTCTATCTGCTCTGGATACATTGAGCTTAAACTCAAAATTTTGAGTTGGTTTATAATCTAATCCTACATTTGCTGAAAAATTATGATAATCTAAAATTGGACGTGTTAAAATTCTGCTTCCCGATTCACTCACAAAAAATTGTGGAAAAAGGTCAGCATAGTTAGTATTCCATTTATCAGAATCATAATATTTATAAGCATCATATCTGCTGAAATCATATCTTACTGCAGCTTCAGCATTTAATTTTGAACTAAAACGGTATTTAAAAACAGAAAAAGCACCGCCATCATATCGATAATAATCAGGAATTAAACGTCTAGCTTTGGTTGCAGGATCAGGAAAATTATCCTGAAAAGCAGCAGAAATTCCACTTTCCAAACTCCAGTTTGTACGCTCAATTAAATGAACCAGGCTTGCAGAATGAGTAATTAATCGTAAATCCATTGAAGGTACATCACTCAATTCTCCCCTTCTGATATCATATTCTTGTCTTCTATTTAATTGAAAACTATATTGAAAAGTAAATTTACCAAAATCAGCAAAACGTTTATACGCTGAAAGTTTTGCGATATGATGCTCTACTTTCTGCTTCGGATTTTCGATATTGCGTGTAAACTGATCAAGATAAAATGGTTGTCCGAAATTCACCGCATTATAAAAATCTTCAGGGCTCGACAAATGTGCACCTTTGTAAATCCCGAATTCCTGATTGATTCCACTGTATGAAACATCAAAACCCTGTAAAAAGCTATGTTTTCCAAATGCGAAGTTGAAAGAATTAAATTCCTGACCCGTATTCTGTAATGTATGATGTGGAACATATTGGTCGCCCGTTTTCCTATAACTTCCACCGGTTTTTACAAACCATTGGTTTTCCCAGGTTTTAGCGACGTTCATGGCAATTTCACCTCCTCTTCCATTGGAAATACCAGAAAGTTTCAGACTTCCCATAATGGTATCTTTCTTTGGTAAAATTGCAGGTTCTAAAACGACCACTCCACCAACGCCTTCATTTCCATACTTCAATGCGGATGCACCTTTAATGACATCAATGTGTTCAAAATCATTGACATCAACATTCGGAGCGTGCTCTACTCCCCATTCCTGCTCAGCCATTTTCACTCCATTATTCAGAATAGAAATTCGGCTTCCATATAAACCACGAATGACCGGTTTTGAAATATTATTCCCCGTTTTCAATGCCGTAACTCCTGAAATTCTTGATAACAAATTCCCCAGATTTTCTGTAGAATTTCTTTCGATTTCCGTTTTATCAAGTGTTCGCATAATCACAGAACCTTTTGTTTTGTGGCTTCCATGAATGGTTACGGTTTCGATATCACCGGTATGATGCTCTAAAGTAATTGCTAAATGCAAATCTTTGTTGACTCCCACATTTTCAGTATAATCATCGCACAAAGAATGTTTAGCAATGAGCTGATAATTTCCTGCAGGAATATTTTTAAATGAAAACTCACCTTTTTTATTGGTATTGGCTGTAAAATTTCCAATTTTCACCACTGCATTTTCAAGCATGGTTTTATCATGAAAATCCTGAACAGTTCCTTCTACCGCATAAGTTTTCTGTGCGTTTGTAAATGCAAATCCGGAAAGGATAAGCAATAAACTATATATCAATTTCATTGTAAATAGATTGATTGCGTATACTTTAAGTTAATTATCCCTTTGGAGGTTTAACTTAAAACATACTTTCGTTAAAATTTAAATTGGATTTTTTATATTTAAAACGATAAACCGTTCCGCTTAATTTTAAATCATTAAGATTTTGTTTTAAGCAGTTTAGAATAATTAAGTTTAGCTACGCTTTTTAAGAAGCACCTAAAATGCATATGCTTTTTGTTAATGAAACTCAACTCCTAAATTTACCTTCATGGTTAAAAACAGAGCTAGTTTAATTAAAATACACCATGCATTTAAAATTATTCAAATTTTGAAAAATTTAAAGCAAAAAAATCCGAAAAAGAATCTATTGATTATGAAATTGCGGGCGGGCCCCGAAGTTGAAAAGAAAATTTAGTTTGTGACCAGATTTTTTCCTGTACAGCAAAAACCTGCTCTACCTCATGGGTATGCTTAATCACCATAAAACTAAATTCGTCTGGTACGAGCGTGTTTGCTGTTGCTAAAAAGTGACAAGCCAGACAGTCGCCTGCTTTTTCTTTAGCCTCAGTTTTAGAAATAGAGTTTTCTATTTTTTTAAGGTTAAAATGCTTAAAATCTGTAGACTCATGACTGTGAAAGCTTGAAGAAAAGAGCGCAAAGAAGTAAATCCCAAGCATCAGCTTTGAGATAAAATTCTTTAATTGTCGACTTTCCTTAAAAATCATTGGGCAAAATTATAAAAAATAAATGAAAGCGTTTTGTTTAAATGTTAATTTTTGTGTTAGAATAGAAATT
This sequence comes from Chryseobacterium turcicum, assembly GCF_021010565.1. Classification (NCBI taxonomy): domain Bacteria; kingdom Pseudomonadati; phylum Bacteroidota; class Flavobacteriia; order Flavobacteriales; family Weeksellaceae; genus Chryseobacterium; species Chryseobacterium turcicum. Next base: position 1,069,713 of record NZ_JAJNAY010000001.1, on the reverse strand, counting down.
TTTAAAAGATAACCTTCTTATAAAATGCATTATTTGGCGACAATTTTATTTTCTACACAGATAAGTATCAAACCATACTTCACAAAAAAAGATGAACCAAAGCTCATCTTTCATTGTTTATATTAAAAAAAAAATTAATCTAACTGAGCTCCCAAATGTTCCCATTCCTGCAGAGCAAGGTCGAGCTCTTCTTTGGTTTTATTGTATTTTTCTAATGTTTCTTCAGAAGGGTTTTCTTTGGTGAACGTAGCTTCAAAAGTTTCGATTGCTGTTTCCAGTTCAGAAATTTTTTCTTCTACTTTTTTTAATTTATTCTGAATACTTTTCTGTTCTTTACTTACAATTATTGATTGGCTAACAGCAGGTTTTTCTTCAACTTTTTTAACCTCAACTTTAGGCTCATCACTGTGAAGTTTAGCTTTTTCAGCAGAAATTTCTCTGATTGATTCTTTTTGTCTGAAATCAAGATATTCGTTGATGTCGCCTAAGAATTCTTTCATTTTACCATCACGGAATTCGTAGATTTTATCACTTAACCCTTGTAAAAATTCTCTATCGTGAGAAATTACAATTAGTGTACCTTCAAACCTCTGTAAAGCCAATTTGATAATCTCTTTAGACTGAATATCTAAGTGATTGGTAGGCTCATCCATAATCAAAACATTGAACGGACGTAAAAGCAATTTACATAGCGCTAAACGGTTTCTTTCTCCTCCTGAAAGCACTTTTGTCTTTTTATTTACGGCTTCACCCTGGAAAAGGAAAGATCCTAACAAATCACGTACTCTCGGTCTCGTTTCTTCAGTTGCAGCATCTTCGGCTTCTTCCTGCACGGTTTTATTTGGCGTTAGAACTTCCTCCTGATTTTGAGCAAAATATCCGATATTAACATTGTGTCCTAAATTCCAGTTTCCTGAAAATTCTTTGATATCACCGGCAAGAATTTTGGCTAACGTCGTTTTCCCTTGTCCGTTTTGTCCTAAAAGTGAAATTCTGTCACCTCTCTGAACGATAAAATCTACATCATCAAAAATCTGTTTATTTCCGTAGGCTTTACCTAATTTTTCGGCTTCAAAAATAACTTTTCCGGGAACTACAGACTGTACAAAACGGATATTGAATTTTGAAACATCGTCGTTATCCACTTCAATACGCTCAATTTTATCTAATTTTTTAATCAAAGACTGTGCAAAAGAAGCTTTTGTTGCACTCGCACGGAACTTGTTGATGTTATCTTCCATCTGCTTGATTTCCGCATCCTGATTCTTTTTAGCCTGAATCAGTTTTTCACGACGGTCTTCGCGCATGATTAAATATTTAGTATAATTGGCTTTATAATCGTCTACTTTTCTGTTGTTTACATCAAAAGTACGGTTACAAACGGCAGTCATAAACTGTTTATCGTGACTTACGAGAAGAATTCCTCCAGGATAATCTTTCAAGAAGTTTTCAAGCCAAATGATAGATTCCATATCCAAGTGATTGGTAGGCTCATCGAGAAGCATTAAATCATTTTTCTGAAGTAATAGTTTTGCCAGTTCGATTCTCATTCTCCAACCTCCAGAAAATTCGTCGGTAATTTTTTGGAAATCATCTGCTTTAAAACCTAATCCAAATAATACTTTTTCGATATCACCTTCTAAGTTATATGCATCATGATGCATCAAAAGATCATTCAGATCAGTCATTCTATTAATCAAATCGGTATAAGAATCACTTTCGTAATCGGTTCTTACGGTCAATTGATGATTAATTTCTTCTAATTCTTCTTTCCAAGCATTAATCTGCTCAAAAGCCTGCATTGTTTCGTTCCAAACGGTTCTACCTTTCACAAAATCAAGATCTTGTTTTAGAAAACCTATGGTAATACTTCCTTCAGGAACTACATTTCCTTCATAGAAAGTAATTTCGCCGGAAAGCATCTTAAGAAGCGTAGATTTCCCCGCTCCATTTTTACCAACCAACCCAATTTTATCATCCTTTTTGATGGTGAAATTTACGTTTTGAAATAAATAATTACCTGAATGATGTAATCCTAAACCTTGAACAGAAAGCATTTGAAATGAATATTAAAAGTGAATAATGAATATGAATCTTTTTCGGGTGCAAAAATACGGAAAAGAAATGAATCTTCTCAAAAGAATAATTATTGGATAATTTTTAATAACGGATTATGATTCACTATTTCTGTTTGGGAAAATTAGTGGAAAATTTTCAAGGAATTATAAATATGCTGGAAAAAACTTCTATTTTTGAATTATCGAAAGAACATCAAGCTTTTTTAATCATAAAAAGATGTTCCCACAAATATGAATGAGGCTGAGAGTTGTCTGCAAGGAACAAATATCGTTATTCGAATGCGCAGGTTTTGCCATCAAAACAAATTACTAAGCACAACAAGTTCACTTAAAGAAATTTTATCTTTACCATGAAACAAAAGGACTTTTAAAAAAGAAAAATTTAATAACTGGAAAATTAAAGATTTATAATGATTGAAGATTTATTAGGAACATCAACTGTCAAGAGAAGAAAAGCGGCTATAGAAATACGAAAGAAATGCCTTTTTGAGTATAAATCGGTTTTGTTAGATGCTTTAAAATTGGAGTACTTGAAAAAGCATAATGAAACAGAGATGGAACTCATCAGGGCAATTGGGGAATTGGGTGATAACAAGGACGCAAAAGTATATATCAAAGAAAACTATATAGATAAAGGATTCTTTTTACGAACTGCTGTAATGGCTTATTGTAGGCTTGAAAGAGAAAACAATAATGATGTTACTGTAATTTTAGATTTAATAATGCAAAATATATATTCTATGTCTGAAGGAGCTCTAGAAGTTTTAGGGTATGATAAAATGACCCCATCGATTACGGAACAAGAGCAAATTATTGATCTTTGTAAAGATTTTGGCAAAAATAGGGAGAAGGGACTAACAGATCCTCGTTATGGACTTGCAGCCGCATGTGCCGGATGGAACGCCAAAAATGTCAAGCCTTTTTTGGAAGAATGTATGCACTCAAACGATGAGCCACTAAAGTATGTGGCAGAGAATTCTCTAAAAGGAAAATATGTAAAATTAAGGTGATATATTTAGAGCCTGTTTAAGTTTTATTAATTTAAATTCTGTATGATTAGTTTTTGATTTTTTTAAATCATTTTTTATATAGTTCTCGCAGATTTCACAGATTTAGCAGATTAAAAACAGAGGAATCAATCTGCTTAATCAGCAAAATCTGCGAGATAAATTATTTTCATTTAAATTTAAACATTCTCTAAGAAAAGATTCTATAGTGCTTAACCCAAAAAAGCATCTATTGTTCTACATTAAAAAGAGACTCCTCTATAAACTCTACACCTGTAATATTATTACTTTCTAATGCATTTTTCACTTTTTCTGAAACATAAAAAGACATATCAAAATGACCGATTCTAAAAACATCATGCTCCCAGATATTAAAGTCGGGTAAAAAATGATAACCATTTCGAGGTACTACTCTATTGAATATATCTTCAATACAAAAATCATCATAAGCCCTTACTACAGTATCTCTGCTTGGATCTATTTTTTCATCAAGTTCAGTTATATTACCCAGGATATCTTCAATTAAAATAAAATCACTTTTTTGATAATCAAAATCATAGGTTAAATCACTATTGAAAAACATAAACTTATAATCCTTTAAATCTCGGTCAATGATGTCAACAAATTGAATTTTAAATAAATTGAAATTTTTTAAAATATCATAAAATTTATTCCGTATTGGAAAACCATGTAGCATTGTTGTACCTACTTTTAATACATCTGCCATCTCGGTACCTTCATCCATATCCAATCTAATACTATCAATATTGTTAAATGGATATTCAGTATATAAATTTCTTTCTAATAACTCTCGAGGAGGTAAGTCAGTAACTGCTTGAAAACCATTCTCTGAACTCACATAAAATCTGTATATCTTCATTCTTTAAAATATGTGTTAAAATTACGACGATAGTATCAATTTTATTTCAGAAAAATAATAAAAAGAAATGAATGACAAGGAAATAAAAAAAAGAGCGGTCTCAAATGACAGCTCCCTGCTAAATTTTTAAAAACATTTGCCTAGAATTTATTTAAGAAATTCAGCCGGTTTTATTATTCATTCCCAAGATTTACAAAGCACTTCTCAATGAACATAACAAAATAACGTCATAAAAAAATAAATTCATTCCGTAAAAACACGTAAATAAAAAAATCCGTATTTATACGGACTTCGCATTTTTAAGCTGGAGAATAAATATTGTTTACAATGGCATAAATTACAATTCCCACCGTATTTTTAGCGCCTATTTTTTCGATGGCTCTTTGTCGATGGCTTTCTACCGTTCTTGGGCTGATAAAAAGTTTTTCTGCAATTTCATTATTGGTGCATTCCTGGCAGATTAGCTTCACAACGTCTTTTTCTCTCTCAGACAGATCATCATCCATACTAAAGAGTGATTTTTTCTTGGAACTATTATTCATATAAGAAAGAAGCATCTCATGATCTTCATTGGTAAAGAAAATACCGTTTTCAGATACTTTAAATATAGCTTCTATAAACAGTTTTTTATCTGAATTTTTCGGAAGAAATGCAGCAACTCCCAATTTAACCATATACCCTAAAACCGATGTTTTGTAATGGGATGAAAGAATAATAATTTTTAAATCTGGATATTTATCTTTTAAAATTTCTACCAATTCAAAACCATTCATTGGGTGCATCTGAACGTCAACCAGAGCAATATCTGGGAAGTCTTTTTCTGTACATTTCTCAAGATTCTCAAGAAAAACGTTTCCCGCATTGGCCATCATGGTTACCGAAAAGTTTTTTTCTTTTGACAACAGCATTTTTACTCCTTCAAGTATTAACTGCTCGTCATCAACCAAGGCAATTTTTATTTGCTCACTCATTGTTTTTTCTGAATTTTAAATATTAATCGACTTCCTTTATTTATAATACTTTTCCATTTGAATTGGGCATCCATCGACTGTAGTCTTGATTCTATATTCTTGATTCCCATCCCTTTTTTAACCTTTTCATAATCAAATCCTTGCCCATTATCAAAGATAATAATTCCTGTAAAATCATTAAAATCTTTGATGACGATGTCTATTTTATCGGCATTTGAATGCTTAATCACATTGGTGGTAAACTCCTGTATAATCCTGTAAATCTGAACTTCTGTAAAGAGATCTTTTTGTATATATTTTGAAGAAACAAAAAGTGAAATATTGATTCTTGCCGACAAATTGGTAATAAGTTCTTCGATATACAAAATCAAACCTAATTTTTCTAAGTTGACAGGATAAAGTGAATGTGAGATATTTCTTGTACTGTCAATTAATTCTGAGATCTGACCTGAAATTACATTAGAAGTAGATTCATCTTCAATATCAAGGTTATTAAGCCATAAAGAAAGGATGTTTAATCTGTTACCAATATCATCATGCACGGATATAGCAATTCTTTTACGCTCTTCTTCCTGTACCTTGGTACTTTCTAAAATCAGCTTTTTTTGATGCTGAATTTCTGCTAAACTCTGCACTTCTTTTTCTTTTATAATACGGTCTACAAAAGTTTTGTACGCCACCAATATAAAAAACACGATAATTGCAAGCGTTACAATTATCAGAATAAGCAGATTGATATTTAAGGTTACTTCTTTAATTTTAAAAAGGTATATAAGATTGAACAATAAAGAAAAGTTGACAAAACATTATTGACGCCCATTATTAAGTAAACACTTTCTGTAGACAGATTAACGAATTGTGATAAGACTACAAAAATAAGAACAGAAACTGAATAATAAAAAAAGATACTTGCATCTACCAAAATAAATCGATCAATATTTTTCCCGTTTTTAATTTGCTGAATCAAAAATACGGCAACAAGACATATAATAATCAGATTGGAAACTATTTTCGCCAAATCATAATTAAAACTAATCTTTAAGCCATAAATCACAAACAAAAACCCAATCGACAAAAGTGCCGAAAAAATTAAGAATAGTTTATTTAGATTCAGCTTTCTTATAAAAATCCCCGTTAAAAGTAAAAATTCACCTGCGATAAAGAAATGATATAAAAAAGAGGTATCTTTTAATTCTAATAGATAAGGCAATACAAAACTGCACAATTCTATTAAAAACAGAAAAACAATATAATATGTATATTGCTTTTCTATTTTATTAAGAATGGTATATTTCCAAAATATCAGGAAAATGAGGACTGAAAGCAGCCCATAATTTATAAATAAAAATGTTTTGTAAAATTCTACCATTTTTAGTAATTAATCATCTGTCCCAAGATCTGGTATTTTACAGATTGGAGGACATGGCTTTGCATAGTCATAAGTATTTGAGATGGTTTGTGCACTTCCGTTACCTAAATAGTTATGAAAAGAAATAAAGATTAATGCAGGTAATTGTTTTTGATAAATTTCTGAATATTTCAATCCAAAAGAACAAACAAAACTAAGCCCTTCATCTGCATGACAAATTTTATCTGAAGGCACATAAAACTTATTAAAAATACCTCTCCCTTTATCTTGTTTGTATTGGGCATAAAACCAGTCTTGCCCGTTACTCTGCCATGATTCGATAGAATCTACCGCTTTATCCTGCTCCATTACAGGTTGGCTGGTAATGGGAAAAAACATATCAGCATCATTATCAATTTTGCGCATATCTTTTGATAGCAATGCATTTTTAACAATTGTATACGTTTGAATTTCGGTTAATTTCAAGTCACGGTCTAAAGCTTCAAAAGAAGAATAAGGAGCTTCACCAACTTCAACTTTAGTCCCTTTTTCGTTTAATGGGCATAAAATTATTGACAATTGATCTTTAACAACTCCTATTTCTACACAAAATTCTTTGTTAGAGTTATTTTTCTTAAGCCATTGCACTTGCTCAGGTGATAAATTGAATACGTAATTGGGAGGAAAAAGCTCTGCAACTCGTTGAATGTCTTGCTTTGCCATAATCCAGCCTTCTACGGCCATGGAATATTCTTCTCTGTTTAAATTATTCATAAAAATAGTTTTTAATTCGGTGCATAAAATTATTGATAATCCATAAACTACACAAACATCCCATGAATAAATAATAATTATTTAATAATTTCTCACAGTCACATGAAAACAGCTCTGTTGCTTTTCTTTAATATAATAAATTTGCCCTGCATCGGCATAATATTTCAACACCTTTTCTAAAGCAGCCTCCATTTTTGGATTATTCTTTAAAACACCATTAAATCTTACATAAGAAATATCAAAAGAATTACCGTAATTGTGTGAACTGATTCCTAAACTCGCATTAGAATTTACCTTTCTCAATCGGCATTGATCCTCTAACGTTCTTGTAATTGATGAAACAGTAAAAGTATGACCTTTGGTTTCTTTACTAAACCTCGCGCCCATTTTTTCTAAAGTCGATTTCCCTTTAGAAACCATCCAGGCTCTGCTGTAATCTAATTTTTGAACCTTATAGCCTTTTCCAGACTTTTTGATGGAATGAAATTTTCCGCTGTTGATATATTTTTGAACGGTACTTGTTGTTTTCAGAATTTTTACATTAAAACTTTTCGAAGCATCCAAATGTGATTTATAAAGTGGCGTTGCTTCCACTTTTAAAACTTCTGCAAGATCATAGCAAGGCAATGCTTTTTTAGATTGTTGCCCACAAAAACTATGATAAACAAATAAAGTGATTATAAAAAGATATTTCCTCATTAAATACCATTTAAACTGTAAAACGAATAAATATTGATTTTCTTACGTTCAAAGGTATTAATTTAAAGCAAAAACATAATAATTTACTTTTAAAAACTTTTACTTAAAAACAGTTAATTATAATAATTATTTTTAAAAATAAAACCACAATTATAGTAAAATAAATATTAAAAATAAATAAATGTTGAATTATTAATTTTTGTAAATTAGCTTTCTAATTAAAAAATACAATAAGAGATGATTTCAAAAACCTCAAAATTCGTAGCCGAAATGTTCGGCACTATGGTCTTAGTTTTAATTGGCTGTGGAAGCGCCGTAATTGCAGGCGCAGACGGAACTACAGGAGTAGGACTTTTAGGAATTTCTTTCGCATTTGGTCTGAGTGTAGTTGCAATGGCTTACGCTATTGGTCACATTTCAGGATGCCATATCAATCCTGCGATTTCTATTGCCATGGTTGCAGCAGGAAGAATGAAGATGGACGAAGCCGTTCGCTACGTTATTGCACAGATTATCGGAGCCATTATCGGAGCCGGCATTCTTTATCTAATTTTCACCAACCATCCGGGCGCAGAAATAAAACCATGGGCTTTGGGATCTAACGGCTGGGGAACAGGATACCTCGATCAATACAATACTGTTGCCGCGTTTGTGGCTGAATTCATTTTCACCTTCATCTTTTTGATGGTTATTTTGGGATCAACTTCTACAAAAAACATCAATGGTGGTTTTGCAGGCTTAGCAATTGGCTTCTCTCTGGTTTTAATTCATATTGTTGGCATTAAAATAACCGGAGTTTCAGTAAACCCAGCAAGAAGTATTGGCCCTGCAATTTTTGCAGGCGGCGAAGCTCTTTCTCAGCTATGGCTATTTATTACAGCTCCTATTTTAGGTGGAATTTTTGCAGCATTGACGTACAATCTGTTGATAGAAAAACCCGAAGTAAAATAATTAATGCTTTATATAAAAATGAATTCCTGTCTTTTTAGGCAGGAATTTTTATTTTGTTTTCTTTATTTCAAAAGGATTTTTAAAGATGAGTTCTTCATGTTTTCCTTTCACTTCCATTTTTTTATACAGAAGATTAAGTGCCATTTTTCTTATGAACAAATCTTTATCTGCCAATTTCCAATAAGAATCTTCGTGTACTTTTTTAGGCTTTCTTATTAAATAAAATTCTGTTTCCCAAGAATCTACATTGTGATAAAACTCAATAATCCCGCAATGTTCAGGAATTTCAGAATGCTCAATCATTCCCATCGGTAACAAAAAACTGAAAGAATTACAGATATAATCACCACAGCAAATTTTATCGTGTTTCAGAAACTTCTCACCTGTTGAAGTATTAACATAAGATTTTTTAAAATCACTTTTAAAATCACTTTTAGAAAGTTTAATTTCTATTTCATGACTGAAACCTTCAGAATCTATAATTAAAATATCAGCTTCCCAATCTGCTTGAAAATGGTTAGTCAGCACAATTTCTTTCTCAAAATCACATTGAGAATGAATGTATGCATGAATAAGTTCTTCTATTTTTAACATTAGTATTTTTAAGAAACGACTTATTAAACTCTAAAATTCTCCCATTCTAAAACTCTCCAAACCAATCAACTCACCAACAAGCTACATCCTCGAATATCAGAATGATCAATCCTTCCTAAAACCTGGAATTTATCTCCAACAATCTTCCCTAAATCCTGAGTAGCAATAAATGAACATGAATGAATATTTGCTAAATCAATAATATTAATCGCTCCGGTTTTACCTTCTTTTTCATAACTGAAAGGATCTTCTACATTTCTTATTAAAATCCGCATCCAATTTGGAGATTTATACTCGTTTTGTCCTAAAGAATATGCCTGCGAAAGTAATTCGGTCATTGAATATTCTGAATAAATTTTATCGGTTTTAAAACCTGACTGTAAAATCTTCAATAATTCATCTTTTGTCATTTCCTCTTTTCTGCCTTTCATTCCGCCTGTTTCTATGACAGTCAGAGAGTCAGAGAATTGGAGGGTTTGAGAGTTTGCGTTGAAGAAATCCAGAAAATCTAAAAGCGCAAAAGAAACTCCAAAGAGAATAACTTTTTTATCTTTCAACTCATTTAAAAGTTTAAATAAATCTTCATGATTGTAAAGAAAATATCCATTTTCAGGTCTTCCAGACTTTTTCATCAAATAATCGACCATGTAGATTAAAGATGAATTTTGTTTTTCAAGATAACTCGGTAGCAATCCTAAGAAAATAAAGTCTTCAGGCTTTCCTATAAACTGCTCAAAACTTTTGTAAATACTTTCTTGATAAATATTCTCATCAGCAATGAAATGTTTAGACAAATTCATCTGCGTTGTTCCTGAGCTCTGAAAAAACAAATCGGTTGAAATATTTTTATTTAAAATCTGATGATTTTTAAACATTTCGATAGGCAAAAACGGAATATTATCTAAACTACAAACTTCTTTCGGATCTATTTTCAGATAATCAACAAATTTTCTATACACTTCGATGTTGTCATATTGATAACGAAATGTCTTGAGTGATGCAGCCAAAAAGTCATCTTCTGTCTTTATGTCGAATATATTTTCCAATGATATAAATATTTTAAAACTTGTTATTAGCTCAAAACGAAGCATTTATTATAACAAATATAACTTTTAATTATTTTTTAATATTAAAATTAAAAATTTGGTCAAGTTTTTGTAACTTCATTCTCGGAATATGGATTAGTAATAAAGATTGTAAAATCTTTTTACAAGAATTACCTCATTTATGGGGTAATTTTTTTTATTCCTTTTTCTCAAAAGTTTTCAATTCAAAATCGTGTTCGAAAACTCCGTATGTAAAATAGGAAATCCAGTCTCCCAGATTGATGTATTTAGAATTTTTCCCTAAATCTAAAACCATCGGCAAATGTCGATGACCATAAATAAAGTAGTCTATTTTTTCGGTTTCCAACTTCTTTTTAGAATAGATAATTAAAAACTCTTTGTCTTCTCCCAAAAATGCCTTGTCTTCATCTCCCGAAATCATTTTATTTTTCTGAGACATGTACAAAGCGATTTTCATGGCAATATCGGGATGCAACCATTTGAAAAACCATTGTGCAATAGGATTTGTAAAGACTTTTTTCATTCTTTTATATCCTTTGTCTCCAGGACCTAATCCGTCACCATGCGCTAAAAGAAACTGCTTTCCGGCGATTTCAAAATATTGTTTCTTGTAAAAAACAGTGCAGCCAATCTCTTCTTCCAGATAATCTTTCATCCACAAATCGTGGTTTCCTACAAAAAAATAAACCTGAACGCCATGATCTTTCAATTCGGCAATTTTTCCGAGAACACGCACGTAGCCTTTCGGAATCACATGATTCCATTCATGCCAAAAATCAAACAAATCGCCCATCAAAAATAAAACCTGAGCATCTTCTTTGATTTCATTCATCCATCGGATAAATTTTTCTTCACGTATTTTGCTCTCTTTAGGATTTGGAGCACCAAAATGCTGATCTGAAGCAAAGTATACTTTTTTCCCTGGCTCTAAATTAATGGTTGTTTTAAGCACCTTTTGTATTTTAATTTTCAGTAAAAATATTAATTATCTTCTGCGAACCATTCTCCGTAAGAGTTTTCGGTTTCGTGAAGTTTAAGATAGGCTAAAGAAATTCCTTCAGGAAGTTTTGATTTTACTTTTGCGGCAATGGCGTACAACATATTTTCACAAGTTGGCTGAAAAGTACAGTAAATCACTTTATGACCCTGATTTTCTAAACTTTCACCCAATTCTCTATGTGGAGAAACTCCATTAATCAAAACAGAATGATCCCAAACATCAACAATTTCAGACTTTACAATATCTTTAATATCGCCAAAGTCTACCACCATTCCATTTTTAGGATTTTCAAGATCATTAACAGGTTTTCCTTTTACCGTAACGAAAAGTTTATAAGAATGCCCGTGCATATTTTTACATTTCCCGTCATAGTTATATAAAACATGGGCCGTTTCGAATGTAAAAATTTTTGTAATACGTATCATAGGACAAAGATAGGGAAATTCATTTTGCAAAAGAAAACCCTAACTTAGACTTTAACTAGAAATGCTATTAAAACTATAATAAGTATTGGTACAACAATGATTGCAATTGGTAAAAGAAGATTGATAATTGCTTTTCCTATCGAAATTTTCTGCACTTCAGAAAGCCCAATTACCATAAAAACCAAAGTTGCAAGTGATAATAGATTTTCTATGACGAATGAAATCCAGAAAATAACGTTTATGAGTACACTTTTTTCTAAATATCCTGCAAAATCTGTAAAATAATCAACACCGTAAACTGCGATCTGCAAAAACAGAAAAAACAAACCTAAAATTGAAGGAATCACTGCATAAGCCATCATTCTAAAAATTGAAGATGTATCTCCAACGCCATTCAGCCATTTTCCCGACCAACTTAAAAGTGCTGCATAAATGTAATAAGAAATCCATCCCAAAGCGCCGCCAAGAATAACGCATCCGAAAACAATTAAAAACAATGATGAATGATCACCCATATTTTTAGAGCTGGAGCGCTGAAAAGCACTCGCTACACCCGCAAGAAACATAAGTAAGTACAAATATTTATCGTATCGGGTATCATTGATAAATCTAAAAATCCTTCTTGGCTCTGTCCAGATTTTTGTAAAAATATCCTGATCAGAAAGTGCTTCGTATTTTTCAAACTCTGCAAATTGATCTTCTGTGTTTTTCGTTTCCATGTAGTTTTTTTTGAACCACGAAAATAAATATTTTTATTAAAAATCAAAGCAAATTAAGCCAATTCTCATCTAGTCTTTTAATTTTCTGTGTTTCTTTATCAATAAAAACCCAAAGCGTAAGCGAATCTACCACCAAAATATCATTGCAATAAAACTCTACTTTTCTTGGTTGTCGAATTCCCTCAGGAGATTTAGGATAGGTTTTCACCGTAATTACATCTCCCAAATAAACCTGCTTTTTATATTGAATATGATGATCGAGAAGCATCCAGATGTCATTTGGAAAACCTAATTGATTTTTTACGGAATCCCAATGTTCACCAGCAATTTCTTCTACCCACTTTACATACTGCACATTGTTTACGTGATTGTTTACATCAATATGTTGCTCTGTAATCTTTATCTGCTTTTCAAAAATCAAACTCATCTTCTTCAAATATTTACTCAAAAATAAAACATAAAAGCAGAACCTTCCCAAAATTGAGAAGGTTCTTAACAATTAAATTGAGTTAAAATGATCTTTTTAATATTTTTTTCTGTTAGAAAAAGGCAAAGGCGCTAGGAAATTTACAAATTATATGTTTTTAAGGCGCAAAGATTTTATCTTTGATAAAATTTACGACTTTTAATATTGAAAATCTTTGATTTTCTTGCGCCTTAAAACATTATAAATTTCATTAATCTTTGCTTCTTAGCGTTTTCCAACAAATTATTTTAATGAAACTGCGCTGTTTCCGTAGAATCTTTCATCGCAACAGTCGCCGAAGAACCTCCTGTAACAATATTCTGAATCTCATCAAAATATCCTGTTCCAACAAAAGATTGATGTTTCACTGCCCTGAAACCTTTTTGTTGCAAAGCAAACTCTCTTTCCTGCAGTTCAGAATAACCTGCCATTCCTTTTTCTTTATATGCTAAAGCCAGTTCAAACATTGCCGTATTCAATGCATGGAAACCAGCCAATGTGATAAATTGAAATTTATAACCCATTTTTGCCAATTCTTCTCTGAAATTCAGCATCTCATCTACCGAAAGTCTTGCTGCCCAGTTGAAAGACGGCGAACAATTATAAGCAAGCATTTTTCCCGGAAACTTCGCATGAATTCCTTCTGCAAATTGTTTTGCCTGTTCCAAATCAGGATTTGAAGTTTCCATCCAAATTAAATCTGCATAAGGAGCATAAGACAAGCCTCTGTCAATTCCTTGCTCTACTCCATTTTTCACGACATAAAAACCTTCGGAAGTTCTCTCCCCTGTCACAAATTTCTTATCCCTGTCATCAATATCTGAAGTCAACAAATCTGCAGCATCAGCATCTGTTCTTGCGATAATTAAGCTCGGAACACCTAAAACATCCGCTGCCAAACGAGCCGAAATCAACTTATTAATCGCTTCCTGAGTTGGAACCAAAACTTTTCCTCCTAAATGACCACATTTTTTTGCGGAAGACAGCTGATCTTCAAAATGAACCGCCGCCGCTCCAGCTTCTATCATCTGCTTCATTAATTCATAAGCATTCAGATTTCCACCAAAACCTGCTTCTGCATCTGCAATAATCGGAACCAAATATTCTTTCTCTCCACCTCCGTTTACCGATTGTATTTGATCGGCTCTCAACAAAGCATTATTTATTTTTTTCACCACAGAAGGCACTGAATTCGCAGGATACAAAGACTGATCAGGATACATTTCACCAGACAAATTGGCATCGGCCGCAACCTGCCATCCTGAAAGATAAATCGCTTCCAATCCCGCATCAACTTCCTGTACTGCCTGATTGCCGGTTAAAGCTCCTAATCCTGCAACGAAATCTTGAGAATTTAGTTTATTCCAAAATTTCTTTGACATTTCGGTCGCAATCGTGTACTCTAATTGGTAAGAACCACGAAGTTTTAAAACATCTTCTGCTGTATAAGGTCTTTTCACACCTTTCCAACGTGGATTTCCCAACCAGTCTTTTTCTATTTCCTGAATTTGATCTTGTTTTGTTTTCATAATATTTGGATTTTAAAATTTTGTTTTGAGTTGCGGGGTTCGGGATTCGAGTTGCAAAATTTGGGGTTTTAGAGTCGCTTCGTCAGTTCTAGTGTTTTTCGTAGCAAAGCGGAGAAAAATGTATCGAGAACCAGTGAAGTTCAAACAAAATTTGTCCTATGCTCAACAACTTCTCGATATGATTTTTTTCAAAAATCTACTTGAAGTAACGGAAAACCTCCAGCTCCCATTTAAATAAAAGGATATGCTTTTAAGGTTAAAAATTCTTCAAAATTCTCACAAAAAATGAGTTCGTTAAAAAGTTCTTTTGCCAAACTGAATTTTCCGTTTTTGAAACGATCTGCTCCGATATATTTTTCGATTCTTTCTAATTCTTCAAATTCCCATTGAAGAATCATTTCTCTTGTCAATGTTCGCTCATCATTGAGAACAGCATCATTTTTCAGCCATTGCCAAATTTGGGTTCTAGAAATTTCTGCAGTCGCTGCATCTTCCATCAAATTGTAAATAGCTGCAGCTCCCGTTCCCATTAGCCATGATTCAATATAGAGAATCCCAACGTTGATATTTTTACGGACACCCTTTTCAGTAATTTCACCTTTTGGAATTTCCAGTAAATCTTTTTCGGTAATTTTATAATAAAACTTTTTATCGATTTGATTTTTTTCTGGCATAAATTGATCAAAAATATCTTTCGCTACAGAAACTAAAGCAGGATGTGCCACCCAAGTTCCATCGTGACCATTTTTCACTTCTCTTTCTTTATCAGCTCTTACTTTTCCGAAGGCTACGCTATTCGCTTCATAATCATTTTTAATAGGAATTTGTGCCGCCATACCACCAATTGCGTGAACATTTCTTTTGTGGCAAATTTCAATTACCCTTTTTGAATACGCATTCATAAAAGGTGAAATCATCGTTACCTGATCTCTATCTGGAACGATAAATTCAGGAAGATTTCTGAATTTTTTAATGAACGAAAAAATATAATCCCATCGTCCGCAATTCAAACCGGAGCTGTGCTTTTTTAATTCAAATAAAATTTCATCAATCTGAAAAGAAGCCGTAATTGTTTCAATTAAAACAGTTGCTTTGATTGTTCCTTCTGGAATTTCAAGATAATTTTGAGCAAAAACAAAAACTTCATTCCACCAACGGGCTTCTTTGTAATGCTCTAATTTTGGAAGATAAAAATAGGTTACACTACCGTTTTCCATCAACTTTTTTATGTTTCTGAAAAAATAAATTCCAAAATCAATTAATGAAGCTGAAGCCTGCTCATCATTAATTTCAATATGCTTTTCATTCAAATGCAAACCTCTCGGACGAACCAACAAAACAGCAATCTTCTCATTTAATCGATATGATTTTCCTTGTTCATTTGTAAAATCAATTTGTCGACTGATTGCATCTGACAAATTGATTTGCCCTTCCATACAATTTTTCCAAGTTGGAGAATTACTGTCTTCAAAATCTGCCATAAAGGTTGAAGCACCAGAATTCAAAGCATTGATAATCATTTTCCTATCAACAGGTCCGGTAATTTCTACTCTTCTGTCGAGCAAATCTTCAGGAAGTGGTGCGCAAACCCAATTTCCAGTTCTGATTTTTTCTGTTTCAGATAAAAATCTTGGAAGAATTCCTTGATTAAACTCCTGTTGCGTTTTTTTTCTTTCTTCTAAAAGTTCTAATCTTTTAGGATTAAAATTCTGATGAAGCTCAACCAGAAAATCTACCAAATCATTGGTGAAAATTTCTTCAAATTGTTGCTGTGCATTTATTTTTAATTGAGTTTTAGTTTCCATAACGTGTTGATTTTGTGATTCGACATTACAAACCTAAATAAAAATTTTCACACACAGCGAACGTTCGCTAAATTTATTTTAAAAATTATTATGCGAAAAATCGCTTCTAAATCTTATATTTGAATTATGAATTCGGACAGTGATTTTATCAAAACAGTTTTCGGACTAAAACTAAAACAGCAAAGACAACGGAAAAATTGGTCTTTGCAGGCTCTTGCGTTGAAAACTGGTTTATCTAAATCTTACCTCAACGAAATTGAAAACGGAAAAAAATATCCGAAACATGATAAAATCATTCAGCTTTCAGAATCTCTGAATTGCACATTTGATGATTTGGTTTCTACAAAACTGGATAAAAGTTTAGCTCCTTTTAACGAAATTTTACAGTCTGATTTTTTTAAAGAAATTCCTTTGGATCTTTTCGGAATCAACAAGAACAATCTCATCAGTATCATCAGCGATGCTCCCAAAAAAGTGACTGCTTTTATCAACGCTTTGATTGAAATTTCACAGAATTACAATCTGGGAAAAGAACGATTTTACTTCGCTGTTCTGCGATCTTTTCAGGAATTGTATGATAATTATTTCCCTGAGATTGAAGACAAAGCTTTGCAATTTGCAGACAAAAACCAATTAGAAATTGGCAAAAATCTACAGCCTGATATTTTAGAAAATATTTTAGCTGAAAAATTTAATTATAAAATTCAATCAGAAGATTTCGAACAATATGGAACGTTGGATAATCTCCGTTCACTATTTATTCCTGAAAAAAAATTGTTGCTTTTAAATCAAAAATTAGAAAAAGATCAAAAGACTTTTATACTTTCAAAAGAAATAGCTTTTAATGTTTTAGAATTAAAAAATCGTCCAAACACTTATTCATGGCTTGATTTTGGAAGCTTTGAAGAAATTTTAAATAATTTTTATGCTTCTTATTTTGCCGGAGCTTTATTAATTTCAAAACAGAAAACGATTGAAAAAACTTCTGAATTTTTCCTTCAAAATGATTGGAAGCCAAAGAACTTCGAAAGTTTAATTGAGAATTTCACCCATTCACCTGAAACTTTTTACTATCGATTAACCAATGTACTTTCTTCAGAACTAGGAATTAAAGATTTGTTTTATTTGTGTTTGGTAAAAAAGAAAAATTCAGATAAAATACATATTTTAAAGGAATTACATCTTAATCATCAACAAGCTCCTCACGCCAATGCAACGAACGAACATTATTGCAGAAGATGGATTGCGATTAAAAACCTGCACGATTTAACTGAAAACGAGACTTTGACCGATGCACAAATTTCTCATTACAAAGACCAAGGTGTAAGTTATTTGGTTATTTCAACCTCGCAGAAAAACCCGTTCTCTGATGGAAGCAACAGAAGCTATTGCTTGGGAATTTTACTGAATTCGCAGACCATCAAGAAAATCAATTTTATTAAATCTGAGACATTAAAAACCGTCAATGTTGGTGTAACTTGTGAATCTTGCAGTATTGCCGACTGCGAAGTGAGACAGTCGCCACCGATTCGTCTGGAAAAAGAATATTTTAATTCGAGCATGAAAAATGCAATTGAGAAAATTCGCAAAGATTTTTAGGCTGGGAGTTTGAAGCTGGATGATGGAAGCTTAATATATTGAGAATATTTTTAAACTTAATAAATTTTCGCAAAAATTTAATATCAACTATTTGATAGTTTATTACTCGATAAAGCACCTCTACATTTTTGAAAAATAAACTTTGTTTATTTAAATTAAGAGCATTCAGTCAAACTTCATATAAAACATCCAACTTCAAGCCTACATCTTCCAGCCAAAATCACTATCTTAGTTTCATAAAACACACAAATGATTTTAGATATTTTCTTTCCCAATCGCTGCATTCACTGCAACCGAATTATTGACGGCGACTTGCTTGTCTGTAATGTTTGTTTTGAGCAAATTCACTTTACCCATTTCAACTTTTTCGAGAACAATTATATTCTGGAGAAATGTAAACTTCTCTTTCCTATTGAAAATGCTTTTGCATTAATGCAGTTTGAAAAGGAAAATTTAAGCCGAAAAATTATTCACGAATTAAAATATAAAAGTCGAGAAAAAGTTGGAAAGATTTTAGCAGAATGGACGACGGAACGACTAGATTTTAAAAATGAAAAGCCTGATTTATTAGTTTCAGTCCCATTACATCCGAAGAAACTAAAGGAAAGAGGCTATAATCAGCTTCATTTATTTACGGAAATATTATCGAAGTTTTACGAAATTCCTTTTAGTCATGATTTAATTAAAAGAAACTATTATTCAAAAGCGCAAGCTTTGAAAAACAGACAACATCGTTTAGAAATCGAAAACACGTTTTCTATCACCAAAAATATTTCAGGGAAAAACATTTTATTGATTGATGATGTTTTCACTACCGGGAACACACTTTCTTCTATTGCCTGGGAAATTTTGAAAACCGGAAATAATAAGGTAAATATTTTGGTGATGGCAATGGATGAGTAAATTTAACTTCAAAAAAAAGAAAAAAAAATCCATCTCACACCTGAGACGGATTCTTATATATATTTTTGTTAAATGTAACTCTCGATAAAAACTTATCTCTGAAGTTTTTCTCCATAACTTAAATCTCCGGCATCACCTAAACCTGGCGTAATATACCCTTTGGAAGTTAAATCTTCATCAATTGCTCCGACCCATATTTTTGCATCGGGATAAGCTTTTTCAATAGTTTCTACTCCTTGTCTTGAGGCAATTGCTGCAACGATGTGAAGTTGAGTTGGCGTACCATTAGTCAGCAAATCTTTGATTGCTTCAATTAAAGAAGCTCCGGTTGCCAACATAGGATCTGCAACGATTAAAGGTCTTCCATCGATACTAGGACAGGTTAAATAATCTTGTTTGATTGAAAAATAATCGTTGGCATCGTGTTTTCTATATGCAGCTACAAAACCACAATCTGCTTTGTCTAAATAATTTAAAATCCCTTCAAATAAAGGAACTCCTGCTCTCAAAATTGTAGTAATTACGGGTTGAACAGCAATTTCTTTTACTGTAATCTTATCTAAAGGTGTCTGAATTTCAACTTCTACCTGCTCTAAACTTTTGCTGATTTCAAATGCTGCGATTTCACCGATTCTTTCCATATTTCTACGGAATCTCATTCGGTCATGCTGAATTTCTACATTTCGAAGTTCGTTGATCCAGGTATTAACTAAAGAAAATTGTTGTGAAAGTATTACTGTCATGATTTGAATTTGAAAATTTGTGAATTTGAAAATGAGATAATGAAATTAATTTTCAAATTAACCCATTTCCAAATTCTCAAATTAATTTATTTCTGTCTGAAATATACTTCAATTGGAACTCCGGTAAATCCGAATTGTTTTCTCAATTGATTTTCAGTAAATCTTTTGTATGGTTCTTTTACGTATTGCGGTAAATTACAGAAAAACACAAACTGTGGTGACGGCGTTGGAAGCTGCACACAATATTTGATTTTGATATACTTTCCTTTGTTTGCCGGCGGTGGAGTTGATTCGAAAATCGGTAGCATAATTTCGTTTAACTTAGACGTTTTAATTTTCTTCTTACGGTCTTCGTAAACAGTCATTGCCATTTCTACAGCTTTCAAAATTCTCTGCTTCGTTAATGCCGAAACAAACAAAATTGGAATATCACTGAACTGCCCGATTTTATCTCTGATTGATTTTTCGAAATCTCTAATTGTATTGGTATGCTTATCTTCCACCAAATCCCATTTATTGATTACAATTACAATACCTTTTCTGTTTTTCTGAGCCAAACCGAAAATATTCATGTCCTGAGATTCCCATCCTTGAGTAGCATCAACCATGATGATAACTACATCAGAATATTCGATTGAACGAATAGATCTCATTACAGAATAGAATTCTAAATCTTCGTTTACTTTAGATTTACGACGCATACCCGCTGTATCTACCAACACAAACTCGTGTCCGAATTTATTATACAACGTCTGAATACTGTCTCTCGTCGTTCCTGCAACATCAGTTACAATATTTCTTTCCGTATCAAGCAACGCATTAGTCATCGTAGATTTCCCTACGTTTGGACGACCTGCAATGGTGATTTTTGGCAACCCTTCAAAAGGATCTTTATAATCTGTAGTTGGGAAATCTCTTACGATATCATCTAATATTTCTCCTGTTCCTGATCCGGTTGCAGAAGAAATAGTATAATATTTATCGATTCCTAACTGGTAAAATTCTGTAGCATCAATTTCCTCTTTTGCAGAGTCTACTTTATTAATAACAATATAAGTAGGTTTATTTGATCTTCTCAACATCTCATGAATCTCATGATCTGTATCGGTAAGACCTTCTTCTACATTCAGCATAAAGATAATTGATGTAGCTTCATCAATTGCCAACTGCACCTGCTTAGAAATTTCACCCTGAAAAACGTCATCGTTATTTACATCATAACCTCCTGTATCGATTACAGTAAAATCTACACCATTCCAGTCAGATTTTCCGTAATGACGGTCTCTGGTTACCCCTGAAGTAGAGTCTACAATAGCCTCTCTTCTTTCTAATAAACGATTAAATAACGTGGATTTTCCTACGTTGGGACGCCCAACAATAGCAACAATATTTGACATAAAAAATGTTTAATAATCCTTCGACAAAGCGATAGGATAAGATTATCAATGAGTTACTCCAACTTTTGGAGCTCAATTTTTTGCAAAGGTAAGGCTTTATTATTTAGTATTTTAAAAATCATTAATATAATTACCTCATTCGCAAACCCATACTTAATATTTTTTTCTTATTTTTAATCTTTTAGGCATTTGATTTGTTCTACACTGAAGGCTTTCAAAAACTTCACTATGAAAAAAATACTATTTATAATTTTGGTTGCTTTTGTGATTATTCAGTTTTTTCCTATTGATAAAACCAACAAACCGCTGAATGCAGGAATGGATTTTTTAAAAATAAAAAACGTTAGTCCTGAAATAGCTGAGATGATTACCACATCATGCTACGACTGTCATTCTGATGAAACGAAATATCCTTGGTATACAAGTATTGCTCCGGCTTCGTGGTGGATAAAAAATCATATTGATGAAGGAAGAAAGCATCTTAATTTTTCTACATTTGCTACTTACGAACCCAAAAGGCAGATTCATAAAATGGAAGAATGTGTGGAAATGCTTGAAAAGCATGAAATGCCTTTAGAATCTTATTATTTGGGACATCAGGAAGCAAAATTAACAGACCCTCAAAGAAAAAAGTTGATTACTTATTTTAAAAGAGAGATTGAAGAAACAAAATTTAAAACTGAATAATAGAAATCATGCAAGAAATCTGGGAACAAAAACATATTGTATTTTTTGACGGTGAATGCGGTGTTTGTAATTTTTGGGTACAATGGATTTTGGAAAGAGATAAAAAAAACCAATTTATGTTTGCTTCTCTGCAATCAGATTTTGGCCAAAAGTTTTTATCCGAAAGAAAACTAGAAACTAAACAATTTAATACACTTTATCTTTGGAAACCTCATCAATACTATCTTGTAAAATCTAAAGCCGTTTTAAAAATCGCCAGTCTCTTAGGAGGAATTTATAAAACGTTGGTTATTGGTAAATTAATTCCCACATTTATAAGTGATAAAGTTTACGATAAAATCTCTGAAAACAGAATGAAACTTTCCGCTCAAAAGTGCTTCCTACCCGACCAACAACAAAAAAAGAAATTTATAGAAGTCTGATTTGGTTTAGATTTTGGTATCAGATTACTATTAAGAATTATTAAATTATCTCGTTAAATTTTTATAAACATTTAAGTTTTTCGAAACATTATTTTTATTAATCCATATATTTGCAGACTATGGAATACAATACCCAAAAAACTCATCTCAATATGCCAGAATATGGCAGAATTATACAACAGTTGGTTGAGCGTTGCAAAGAAGTTTCAGATAGAGAAGAAAGAAACGAAATGGCAATGGCAATCATTGATTTTATGGGTCAGAGAAACCCACAGCTCCGCGACGAAGAAAATTATAAACATAAACTTTGGGATCATCTTTACATTCTTGCCAATCATAGCCTGGATGTAGATTCCCCATACCCTTTCCCTACAAAAGAACAGCTTGAAGAAAAGCCCAAAAGAATGGAATACCCGAAACTTCAGGGTGATTTTAAATTCTACGGGAAAAGTATTCTTCAGTTAATTGAAAAAGCAATCGAGCTAGAACCAGGCGACGAAAAAGAAGCCCTAATCGAGGTGATTGCCAACAATATGAAAAAGTCTTACAATGTTTACAATAAAGAACATGTAACCGATGATGTAATTTTCCGTCATTTGAAAGAACTTTCAGCAAACAGATTAGACCTTACTAATATTGAGAGCTTAGATAAAAGTAAAATTTACTACGCCAACAATGCTAACAGGAATAATAACAATAACAATAAAAACACTAACAACAGAAATCAACCCGCAAAAAGAAGATTTAACAATAATAACAACAACAATAATCACAACAGAAGATAATGAGTGGAACATTTCAAATAAGAGGAGGAAAAAGGCTGCATGGAGAAATTACTCCACAAGGGGCAAAAAATGAAGCGCTTCAAATTTTATGTGCAGTTTTGCTAACGGATGAAGAGGTAAGAATTAAAAATATTCCAGACATCCACGATGTCAACAGACTGATTGAGATTTTGGGCGACTTCGGTGTAAAAGTGACCAAAAACGCTCATGGCGATTATACTTTCAAGGCAGACAATGTCAATTTTGATTATATTAAATCTAACGAATTTAAAAAAGACGGTGCTAAACTAAGAGGCTCAATCATGTTGATGGGACCGATGTTGGCTCGTTACGGTGAAGCGTATATGCCGACTCCGGGAGGTGACAAAATCGGAAGAAGAAGATTAGACACTCACTTTCAGGGTTTAGTAGAACTTGGGGCAGAATTTAATTATGATGACGAAGAGTGCTTCTATTCATTAAAAGCAAAAGAGCTGAACGGAAAATTTATCCTTTTGGAAGAAGCTTCTGTAACCGGAACCGCAAACATTGTAATGGCTGCAGCTTTAGCAAAAGGTAAAACCAGAATCTACAACGCAGCTTGCGAACCTTACTTACAGCAACTTTGCAAAATGCTTAACAGAATGGGGGCTAATATTTCAGGAATCGGTTCAAATTTATTAACGATTGAAGGAGTAACTCATCTAAACGGAACTGAGCACACTATGCTTCCGGATATGGTAGAAATAGGTTCTTGGATTGGGCTTGCTGCCATGACAAAATCTGAAATCACCATTAAAAATGTAAACTGGAATCAACTAGGTGTTATTCCAAACACATTCAGAAAGTTGGGGATTCAACTAGAACAAAGCGGTGACGACATTTACATTCCTTCTCAGGAACATTATAAAATCCAAAAATTCATCGACGGGTCTATTCTTACGGTTTCAGATGCACCTTGGCCAGGATTTACACCAGATTTGCTTTCAATTATTTTGGTTGTCGCTACTCAGGCAAAAGGAAGTCTTTTGGTACATCAAAAAATGTTTGAATCGAGACTATTCTTTGTTGATAAATTAATAGACATGGGCGCACAAATTATTTTATGTGATCCGCACAGAGCAACCGTTATCGGTTTAAACCAAGAATCTCCACTTCGTGGGACGACAATGGTTTCTCCAGACATCAGAGCAGGAAATGCACTTTTAATTGCAGCACTTTCAGCAGAAGGAAAATCAATCATCCACAATATTGAACAAATCGACCGTGGTTATGAAAATATCGACGGAAGATTGAAAGCTATTGGTGCAGATATTGAGAGAATTTAATTTTAGAAATTAGGAAAATTAATCTCTATTATTCAATATAAAAAGCGTTCAGAATTTATTTCCTGAACGCTTTTGTTTTTATTTCAATTATTATCAAAGCATCTTTATGAGCTTTTAATTAATTGAATATTTTTAAAACATACTCCTATGAAGCAAATTCAAAAGAGTTCTAAATAATTTTAAACATTAAGGAATTTTAATTTTTAAGGTTTTTTAAGCGAAAAATCAATGATTTTATTTAGCTCAGCACTTAAAGCGAAGCTCAACTTAATTTTTCTTTAATCTTATCATTCTTAATTGTTTAAATTTATTAAACCATTAAGAATGATAAGTTTTAAAAGTCTGCTTATGGCAATGGTTTACCAACCGCCGCCACCACCACCACCACCACCGCCGCCGGAAAATCCACCACCGCCAGATCCGGAGCCAGAACTGCTTCCAGAGCTTGAAGGTTGTGTCGCTGAAGACTGTATTGATTGTGTTAAGCTGGAATTAAGTACACTTGCCATCGCAAAATGATTCATTGATGAACCAACATACCAATTGCTTTGATATTCGTAAGACATTTTTTTGAGCAAATCATCGAATTTCTTGCCCCAAATTTCATCAACTCCCAAAACCATTGAAAAAGGCAATAATTTCTCGAAAGACTGTGGTGTCATTTCTGGTGGATTGTGAAATTTGATTTGTTGATTTTCGGCAGCTCCCATGTACATTTTGAATCCTTCAATCAAAGATTTTTTCCTCAGCTTTTCTTCTGATGGACGCTGAATTAAAAACTGATAAATAACCAGCGACATAAAACCTAAGACAATAAAAATATAACAAACATTAAAATTATTGTCAATCGTAAAATCACTTCCTTTATAAATAAGCATTCCTAAAAGCACGAAGGCAATGACCGGAAAAATCAGGAAAATCTTAAATAAACCTGGAAAAAATTTAAACAAAACAATCGCAACCACAAAGGCTATCGTTAAAACAACAAGAAGGAAAATTCCTAAAAATACTTTTTCAAATTCTGGAAAGATTGTAAAACTTATAAAAAGACCAAGAAAATAGACTCCTAAAATGACTAAGATGGGTACAATCAGTTTTTTAGAATTATTACCTTCGTTTAACATTTTATCATGCTGAAATTTCAAGGCTGATTGAAAACTTCGAACCGTCTGTTCGATTTTAGAATCATATTTTCCGTCAAATTTTATGCTGTCTGAAATATTAGAAAATAAGCTGTTCATCAGGTTAATTTCCTCTTTTGGCAAATCCTGATTTGCATTTTTTAGTTTTTTAACGGTAAACTGTTTCGATTTAAACAAACCGAAAATTCCGGAATCTTCATTTTCAACAATCTGCACGTATCCTTTTATCGCCAAATTGACCAAAGAAGCTGTGAGATATTTATTTTTAAAACTTTCACTGTGAATATACCCTAACGAAGCCGGCGACAAATCATCTGGCGAGTTAAACTGCGGATACACTGTAGGAGTTTCAGGGTCGATTCCGTATTTTTTCCACGTCGAGTAATAATAAAATAACAATCCTAAAAAGATGATAATTCCGGCAATTAAAACTCCGAATTTTTCCAGAAATGTAGGCGGTGGTGGCGGAACCATAATCCCTTTTTTAAAACCAACCGCAATTGTCAAACCTTCACCTGAACCTAAATCTTTCGCACTCCACTCTATCGAATGCTCTGAAAGAATTTTAGCCAAACAATCCTGAGAGTTACTTCCATAAACACCTTTATAACAAGAATTCTGAATAATTCCGGCTCCTTGCGGAAGATTTACCGTAGCAGAAATACTGTCAACCGGAAAATCCCATTCTGTTCCATTGACGTTCCAATACAGTTCGTCATATTTTTCAAAAAAGCCGATTTGCTTTTCTGTAGTATATTTTATTTCGTAATCATAATCTCCCGGAGATAGGATAATATCTTTATTTCCTATATAAATTTTAAGAAAACCATCTTCAATTTCCTCGTGATAATCTTCATCAACACCATTTTTCTTTACAGAAATGATATTGTATTTTACTTTTTGAGTATGATTATTGAGATTTCTCACCACAGGAAGGGTACGAAAAATCCCACGTTTAATTTCTTGCCCGAGACTATGCACTTTTATGTTCTCCGTAATATTCAATGCTGAGTTTTTGTCAACATTAATATCTGCATGAAAAGACAAAATCCTTTCGGAACCGCTCACAAAACCGTTCGATTCTTCACCAACAGCTACAGCACCTTCTGCTTCCTGTGCAAAGCCCAGTGAAAAGAAAATAAGAAAAAGAAAAGCGAAAATCTTTTTCATTCCTTAGAATTTTACGTTAGGAACTTCTCTGTCGGCAATGTTTTCAAGCTCAAAGAATTTAGACTTCTCAAATTTGTACATATTGGCGACAATATTGCTTGGGAAAGACTCTACCAAAGTATTGTTTTCTCTCACCGTTCCGTTGTAATATCTTCTGGATTTTTCTATATCGCTTTCTATTGATGTCAACTCTGCTTGTAATTGCTGGAAGTTTGCATTCGCTTTCAAGTCGGGGTATTGTTCTGCTACCGCAAATAAATTCATCATCGCCTGATTCAGATTTTTTTCTGCTGCTTCTTTACCTTCTACAGAATCTGCACTTACTGCTAAATTTCTAGCTTTTGTAACATTTTCTAAAGTTTCACGCTCGTGAGTCGCGTATCCTTTTACGGTTTCAACCAAATTAGGGATTAAGTCGTGACGTTTCTTAAGCATTACATCAATACTGCTCCAAGCCTCCTGAACAAGATTTCTCAATTTCACAAGACGATTGTAAATGGAAACCCCATAAAGTAATGCAATAACCAAAACACCACCAATAATAAGTGCGATCATAATTTTGTAATTTAATTTATATTAAAAATAATCTTTTTCTCGGAAAATTGAATAAAATATATCTTCTACTTTTAACTTGAAACAAAAGGTAGCAAAAATTCAAGACTGGAACCTTTCGCTAAAAATTGAAATTCACTCCTAAAATCCCCAAAACTCGTGCGGATTAAATTATTTCTTTTGTTTTAAAGTCTTCTCCCGCACTCAAACAGTGGGAATTTTTTAACGGATTAAATTTCAATTTTCTTAACGCTACAGCTTCCTAAGTCAAAAAAGCATTACCGTTTAAATGCAGGGAAATGTAGAACCAAAAAAAGCGCTCAATAAATTGAACGCTCCTCAAACTATATGGACGTACAGCTCTATGAATACTTTCTACAGGTATATTCTACAGTGGTATTCAAAAGTTTATTATGATTCAGAAAAAATTCCAGTTCCTGAGATTCTTCCTGAGTGGCATTGATGTACAATTGAAATGAGCCAAAATTGTTTCCGTTCATATACTCCACATTTGCGCTTAATACTTTGTAACAAATCCCCATCTGCTGATAAATAGCATTTAAAAGATGATCAAATTTCATTTTCCCGTTCAGTTCTACTTCAAGAATTAATTCTTTTCTGGTAAGGTTTACATTTTTAGGCAAAGCCTGCGCGTTGGGTGTAATCATAACTAAAACATTTTTGATTAAATAATACTTTCTGAATTACATATTTTTAAATATTTACTCATTAATTCTTTCACAAAAGTATAAAAAAATATTAGTCTACCAAATTAGTAGGGTAGTATTTTTAAAATTTATCAAAAAAAGAGAAACTTTTCAGTTTCTCTAGTGTTAGTCATTACAAATGATTAGAAAAAAGGCATTATAATTCTTTTATTCTCTCGATTTTTTCTGATGCGGCTAAACCATTCGGATTGCACCCCAATTCACCTTCCGGAACTTTAAGATTTTTTTTAGCATAAAACTCTTCCCAAAACACGTTTATCTTCCCTGTTTTAGGATCAATGAAAGTCATTGGTTCTAGCGTAAAGATTTTATCTTTTCTAAATGCTCTTTCGATATAATCTGAGCAGTAATAGGAATTTTCATCTAAAATATAATTGAAATTATACGGCTTCCCCAACATTGAATTCGCTTTTTCAATCGCCCCAGGAATATTTTTCTGAAACTGAGGTTTTAATCGATACACAACAACTTTTTGCCCATCATTAGCTTGATCTTTTAGAAATTCATTAAAATTCTGTTTTTGCGAACCTCCTTTTGGAGCAGCATGCAGCACAAAGACGCCGCTTTTATCTTTCTGTAAAATTCCGATATGATCAAAAGATGCATTTTTCTGCTTTTGAGTGACATTATTAATTGCTCCCGACAAACCAGTTTCTTTAGCGGTGACAAATAATAAATCTCCATTTTTTAAACCTAAATTCTGAGAATTTTTACAACTTAAGAAGCAAATCAAAATTGGAAAGAAGAAAGTCAACCGTAAGAATATTCTATTTTTTAAGATTGTTTTCATAAATATTGATCCATTCATCTACAGTCATTTTTTTACTCAGTTCGGCAATTAATTCAAAAGGAATGTCATCCATTTTTTTGAAACGGATGCAAGATTTCCCCATATCTAATTTTCTTTTTGAATGTTTAGGAAATTCTGCTACAAACAAGTCTAAAAGTTCAGGTTTTGCATACATTCCCATGTGATACAAGGCGATAAAATTTTTCTGAGAAGCCATTCCCATAAAAGGAAGCGCCGATCCCGGTGTACAATGATAACCCGAAGGATAAGTTTCTAAAGGAACATCCCAACCGACCATTCCGTAACTGACCCCAGTTTTAAAACCTTGAGGTAAATTGTCTGTAACCGTATCAAACATTTTCTTGAAAACCTCTTGTCTTTCTTCCGGAATTTTTGAGATATAATCTTCTACCGATATTGCGGGAATTTGCATTGTTTTAATTTTTATCAAATTTAAAATAAAAGACTTTACGAAGCTGAAATCTTATTAAAAATAAAAACAGCCTTACAAAAAATGTAAGACTGTTAAAAAAAATAATTCAAAAATAATTTACTTTTTGATGGCTTTCACTGTAGCTTGAGAACCATCTTTGAAATAAGTCGTAATCAAATACAGCCCTGATTTTAGTGAGCCTAAATTGATTTCTTTAGTAGGATTTTCAATAACTTTTACTGCTCTTCCTGCTAAGTCGAATACTTTTACTGTTTTCAAATCTTTAGTTTCAGAAAGATGTACTACATCATTGAAAGGATTTGGATAAATAGAAATTTCCTTAGCTTTCGCCCCAACTTCTGAAGTTGACAATAATGAGGCATCATAAGCAGAAACCTTAAACTGTCCGTTTGAAGAAGATGAATAGTTCCATACACCAATCAACAAAGTAGCTCCCGGAGTTTGACCAGTTAAAGTAACAAGAGAAAAATTTCCGTCACTTGAGGCGTCATCATCACAACCAATCTGCGTTAAGCTACCACAAGCCCCTGAATAAACTCCTAAAACAGTATCTGAAACAGAAGAATCAGTAACAGATTGTGTCTCTATTTTAATATTTCCACTTGCAGGAACTACGACAGAATACCAAGTATCGTTATAACCTGTAGTTTGACATGTATGAGTAGCGGTAGTATCAGTCGTTGTAGACGCTCCTACTGTTGAAGCAATAACAGGATTTGTTGCGAAAGTTCCTCCAGCAGTAAGAATAATCGGAGTAGAACATTCATCATTAATCGCTTTAGTACTTACAGCAACACTTACCCAAGCACTTAAATCAGTGGTCGTACATTTTGATCTTACCCATAAATAATACGTTGTACTTCCAGACGGCAGAGATACTGTAACCGATGTTCCAGCATTAGATGTTCCAGCTCCAGTAGGAGCAGTATTCGCTGTTGTATACGCATATTCATAACCATTTGCTGGTGCGTTTGTAGGTGCGGTCCAGCTTAATGTTGCAGAATTAGCAGTAACAGCTGATGTAGCAAGTGCAGTTGGCTCCAAACAAGTTGGCATGCTTTCCACAGTGATATCATCAAGATAAATTGATCTATAGGTTCCACCTAAATTATGTCTGAAGGCTAAATAAGAACCTCCACCAGATGGAATATTAACTGTATATTGAGCGTAATTTGATGTTATAATTGTTGTATTGAATGAAACAAATGTAGAAGGATCTGAAGGATTAGTTAAAGTTCCAACTTGCAAAGTATAGTTTGTGCTACCTTTTGCAAAAAATCTCACTCTTTTTGTACCATCAGACAATGCTACAGTTTGAGGAGACACCAACATTTGATTTCCTGTACTTGCCGAACCATTAGTTAAATAATAGCTATTCGCAGGAGAATTTGAATTATTATTGTTTACATAACCTGATCCCGTAAACCCACTGTTCTCTAAATACGACCAACACATTGGTGCATTGGTATTTGAACTAGAGCCAGCAGCTGTAGTATCAAAATTCTCTGAATAAGGAACGGTAAACGTAGAACAAGGCGTTGTAAATGTTGTACCATAAGCCCATTCTCCCAAAGATCCGCCACAGTTTGATCTTATCCAAACATGATATTTAGTCATCGGATTGATTCCCGTTGTAATGTTTGCAGCAATACCAGTAACAGCAGAAACCGTAGGTGTCGTACTGCTATTAGGAGCAACTGTAGACGAAGTATAATAAATATCATAACTTGTAGGAACTGTAGCAGGAGCCGTCCAACCAAGAGTAACAGAGCTCACAGCAACTGCGGAAGCTGTCATCGCTGTTGGTGCCAAACAAGTGGTATATCTATTTGCTGAAACACCAAAAATATTTACAAAACCGCCACCCGAATTTTTAGTAAAACTGATACTTTGTACCGTTTTAGACTGATTCGCAGCTGATATCGCTAATGGAACTTGATAAATTCTTGGGTTTGTACCTCCTCCGTCTTCCAAGGCGTTGGACGTAATTTTTACTCTTCCTATACCTTGTATGGCAAAATTTGACTGATCATACCAGTCACCAATTGATAAACCTGTAAACGTTTGGCTTGTGCTATCTGTAAAGTTTACAACAGCTGTTACAACTCCAGATCCGGAACCGCCAGTTGCTAAAATATATAAATTAAATGCTGCAGTAGGAGTACTAAAAGTTAATGTTCCCGCATCAGATACTGCATTCAGTTTTAAAGCATTATTGCCACTGTATGATGCCAATTGATAAGTCAATCCAGGAGTTGTCCCTACAACACCCATAAATTGCCCCGACGCAGGAAGACCATAAGTAAGTAAAGGACTTGTTGCTGTAGCTTGAAAATCTTTCGCTAAATAAGCATAGTCCACGGCATCTACAGGAGCAGTTGTGCTTGCTGTTGCATTTCCTATTCCATTAGCAATAACGTCATGTGTGAATCCACTTACAGTAACTGGGTGATAATATTGGCTGAATACCATAGGCGCATAGAAAAGCGCACAGAGATTGACAAACCCAAAGAGTTTTTTTCTTTTCATAATTATTTTTATTTAGTTCGGCGTAAAACTAAGAATTAAATCCAAAAACACCACATTTATTTTACAGTATTTTTAACAAATTAATAAAATTAACGAATTATAATTAATAACAAAAGACTTATTACGTTTCGAATTATACAATTTAAAAAACATTAACACTAAATACATAATTACAATTCACTACATAATATTATCAATATAGAGTCACATATTTTCTCATGAGCCGAAATATTTTGTTATTTTTGTGCATACAAATTTTAGATAATGCCAAACATTTCAAACAGAGCACAACAGATGCCGCCTTCGCCAGTAAGAAAACTGGTTCCTTTTGCTTTACAAGCTAAACAAAGAGGTACAAAAGTATATCACCTTAATATCGGACAACCTGATATTGAAACTCCAGAAACAGCTCTGAATGCTTTAAAAAACATTGATTTAAAAGTATTAGAATATGCCCTTTCAGAAGGAAATATTGAATACAGAAAAGCATTGACAGAATATTATCATTCTTTAGATTTTACAGACCTTACTCCAGATAATTTCATTGTGACTAATGGTGGCTCTGAAGCTTTAAATTTTGCCATTTCTACGCTTTGTGATGATGGTGATGAGGTAATTATCCCAGAACCTTACTATGCAAATTATAACGGATTTACAAGTACATTCAATGTAAACGTAGTTCCTGTTACATCTTCTATTGACACTGGTTTTGCCCTTCCTCCGATTGAAGAATTTGAGAAAAAAATTACTGCAAAAACAAGAGCGATTGTTATCTGCAACCCTGGAAATCCTACAGGATATCTTTACACTCGTGAAGAACTTCAGAAATTAGCCGAAATTGCTTTAAAATATGATATTGTTATCATTTCTGATGAGGTTTACAGAGAATATGTGTATGATGGGAAACAACAGGTTTCAATGTTTGCTTTTCCTGAATTGGCAGAAAACTGTATCATTATCGATTCTGAATCTAAGCGTTATTCGATGTGTGGTGTAAGAATCGGATGTCTAATTACCCGTTCAAAAAAAATACACGATGCTGCAATGCTTTTTGCACAGGCAAGACTGAGCCCGGTACTTTTGGGACAGATTGCTGCAACTGCTGCTCACCAAAATGACGGAGCCTACATCAGAGCGGTAAGAGAAGAATATACTCACAGAAGAAATGTTTTGGTTGATTTACTGAATGCAATTCCGGGAGTTATTTGCCCTAAACCAAAAGGAGCTTTTTACTGTGTTGCAGAACTTCCGGTAGACGATACTGAAAAATTCGCTCAATGGCTTCTTGAAAAATACACCCTGAATAACGAAACCATTATGGTTGCGCCAGCAGGAGGTTTTTACAGCAATCCTGAGCTAGGAAAAAAGCAAGTTAGAATTGCTTACGTTTTGAAAGAAGAAGATTTAAGAAAAAGTGCAGAGATTTTAAAACATGCACTTGTAAAATACAAATTAGAGTTTAATCTTTAATATTACAAAGATGTCGGCAGTAAAAATAAGTGATTTGAAAATTTTCGTTTCAATGTTTTTACTGCTGATTTTTTTTTCATGCAGTGATAAAACTGTTGATAAAAGTTCGGATGCAGAAACCGAACACATCACATCCATTAGTTTGGCGGAGATTGGTGGTCAATTGGGACATTATAAAGTTATAAAAGCAACAAAAGACTCCATTCATTTCGAAACCGGAACAACCTCAACAAAAAAGCACAACGAATGGCATTCGGCTATAAAACCTGAAACCTGGAAAAGCTTAGTTTCTTCTTTTAAAATCAAAAAATTAGACAGCATCAAAAGCTCACCAAGCATTCAGCCTATTGATGGGATTGACGAAAGTTTTCAGATTAAAACCAACAAAAAATCTCACGTTTACGTTAATGCATACAGCGATATCAACTATAAACAATTTGCTGATTTTAAATTACAACTCAACAGAATTCTCCCAAAAGAATATCAATAAACATTTTATTTAAATTCTAATATTTACCCAATCTAATGCTGGAAAATTTTTCATTAAAACCTTTTAATACTTTTGGTGTAGAAGCCAACGCAAAATATTTCGTTGAGGTAAATTCTGTAGAAGAATTAATAGAAACCCTCAAACCCTCAAACTCTCAAGCTCTCCCACTTCTATTCTTAGGTGGCGGCAGCAATATTTTGTTTACTAAAGATTTTGAAGGCCTAGCGATAAAATTAAACTTAAAAGGAATTTCTGAAGAATTTTTAAATGATAACGAAGTTTTAGTAACCTCAAAAGCAGGAGAAAACTGGCACGAATTTGTGATGTATTGCCTGAGCAAAAATTATGGCGGACTTGAAAATCTTTCTTTAATTCCCGGAAATGTAGGAACTTCACCGATGCAGAATATCGGAGCTTACGGAACGGAAATAAAAGACCATTTTGTAAGTTGTAAAGTTTTAAACCTACAAACATTGGAAGTAGAAACTTTTGATTTAGAAAAATGCAGATTCGGGTACAGAGATTCTATTTTTAAGCAGGAAGGAAAAAACCAATATGTGATTTTGGAAGTAAGTTTTACATTAACCACTCAAAACCATACCATCAAAACCGAATACGGTGCTATACAATCTGAATTGGAAAATTTAAATATTACCAACCCAACAATTCAGGATGTTTCAAAAGCAGTAATTAACATCAGACAAAGCAAACTTCCAGACCCTAAAAAGATTGGTAATGCAGGAAGTTTTTTTAAAAACCCTACCATTCCTTTAGCACAGTTTGAAGATTTAAAATTAAAATTTGAAAACATTCAAGGATATCCGAACGGAAATTTTGTAAAAGTTCCTGCTGGCTGGCTCATCGAACAATGTGGCTGGAAAGGAAAACAAATCGAAAATGTAGCGTCTCATCAATTACAGTCTTTAGTAATTATTAATGCCACAGGAAATGCG
Organism: Chryseobacterium turcicum; assembly: GCF_021010565.1. Classification (NCBI taxonomy): domain Bacteria; kingdom Pseudomonadati; phylum Bacteroidota; class Flavobacteriia; order Flavobacteriales; family Weeksellaceae; genus Chryseobacterium; species Chryseobacterium turcicum. The sequence goes on along the minus strand of NZ_JAJNAY010000001.1, from coordinate 1,035,279 downwards.
ACTGGAAAAGAAATTTTTGATTTTTCAACCCTAATTATTGATTCCGTAAAAGAAAAATTCGGGATTGAACTAGAGCGAGAAGTCAATATTCTTTAAACCCTCATTCTTTCATATTTTTCATCTGACATTTATCAGTTATTTTAATTTGTTCTAAATAAATTTCATATCCGCTGATTTAATTCATATTTTTGCGGTCGATTTTGCTTTCGATAAACTAAAATAATGACGATCAGGCTTTTAACATTTATACTACTTTTTTTCTCGGGCTCTCAACTTTTATTAGCTCAAAACGAGAAATTACAATTAAACATTAGTATTTCGGGTGAAAACCAACAAAAACTAAAAGGTGTTTCTATAAAAAGTTCTCAAACCTCAGCGACTACCGATGAAAATGGTCATGCGACACTAGTTTTAAGCGAAGGGAAGCATCACATAAAAATCATTCACACCAATTATCAGGAAAAAGAGTTTGATGTTACTTTAAACAATTCAAAAACACTTAATTTTCAGCTTCAGCCTGTAGATAAACTTGAAGAAATCGTTATTTTTTCTAAAGAAGGTAAGGGCTTAGTAACAAAAACCATCATCGACCGAAAAGCGATGGAACATTTGCAACCCTCAAGCTTTACAGATTTGATGGAGCTTTTACCGGGTGGATTGGCAAAAACCCCGAATTTAAGCGTTAACAACAGACCTGCCCTTCGTGAAAACAGAGGCAATCTTTCATACAGAACCACAGAATACAACACGAGTGCTCTGGGAACTCAATTCATGATTGACGGAAATGTAATCAACTCTAATGCAGATATGCAGGTTTCTTTGGATAAATCACAATTTGGTTATTCACCTGAAGCAAGAGAAACTGCAACCACCGGAGTTGATATGAGAACCATCTCAACCAATGATATCGAAAAAGTAGAAATCATCCGAGGAATTCCTTCTGCATCATATGGAGATTTAACTTCCGGAGTGATAAAAATTGAAAGAAAAATTGGAGAATCTCCTTTGCAGGCAAGATTTAAAGCAGACGGTTTCAGCAAGCAATATTACGTAGGGAAAGGATTTAAAATCAATGAAAACTGGCAAATAAGTGCAGGAGCAGATTTTTTAGACTCTAAAGCCGACCCTACCGATAATTTTGAAAACTACCAAAGAATGACCGCTTCTATTCGGTCGAAAAAGAAAAGCACGCTTTGGTCTAATCCTCTAGAATGGCGCTCAAACATCGATTTTTCATCCAATATCGATTCTAAAAAAAATGACCCTGATAATGGTGTTCCAGACATTGACCGATACAAACAAACCAGAACGAGAATAAGCTTTACCAATAATTTTATTTATAATTTAAATAAGGCCTCATTTTTTGATAAAATTATTTTTAATACCGCCATCAGACAAGGATTTGAAAGAATAGATCAGACCAAACTGGTGCAATTATCTGGGCCTAGGTCTTTTTCTTTGGCAACTGAGCAAGGAGAAAACGTGGGTGTTTTTCCGGTGCTGCGATACATCAGTGAATACAGCACAGAAGGTAAACCACTTGACATTACAGCCTTACTTCAAACTACAGGAACAAGAAATACTTTTGGAATCAACCATCAATATGAAGCCGGTTTAGACTGGAGGTTTTCTAAAAACAACGGAAGAGGTTTGATTTACGATATGAACTCACCTTATACCGCTGACTTAAGTAATTCTAGACCAAGACCGTTTAATGATATTCCTGCCTCAAATTTAATGGCTGCATTTTTAGGAGATCAGATGAGCTATGCGATCGATCAGCATAAATTTACTTTATACACCGGATTCCGATTTTCAAAACAAATGGGAATAGACAATTCTTACGCCATCAGCAAAAAAGTTTTTGTAGAACCTAGACTAAATCTTCAGTACAATCTTCCCCATGTAATGATTGATAACGCTCCTTTAAAAACGGATGTTACTATTGGATACGGACAATTTTACAAGCAACCTACTCTTTTGATGCTATACCCCAACAGAAAATACTGGGATTATACTCAATTGAATTATTATCACAATGATGCTCAATATCGTTACGTCAATTTTATGACGTATGTACAAAATCTTGAAAACAAAAATCTTGAAGCCGCTAAAAGCATCAAAAAAGAAATAAGACTTGATCTTTCTTATAAAAATCACAATTTTTTCTTCACCTATTTCAAAGAAAATATGGCGAATGGTTTCCGCCCGATGAAACAGACTGTTCTTCACACCTACAAACAATATGATGCATCACAAGTAGATCTTTCACAATGGAATAACGGGCCTAATTTGGCCGACACTCCTTACACTGACCGAAAAACTAATGCCGAATATACAGTCACAGAAAATGGAAGTGAAACCATTAAAAACGGTATTGAATTCGGATATACATCACCACGTTTTAAAGCGATTAACACAAGATTTACTTTAAGTGGAGCCTATTTTAAAACACAATTAAGAAACTCAGTTCCTATTGTATTCAGACCAAATGCATCTATTGGTTCAGACGGATTTCCTTACTATGGAATTTACCAGAATGATGACGGTTATGTGAATTCTAATATGAATTACAATCTTTTTATCGACACTTATCTTCCTAGTTTAGATTTAACAATCTCTGCATCATTCCAAGGAAGTATATTTGATCATCAAAGGAAAGACCAGCGTATTGCAGAACCTATCTCTTATTACGGAATCGACGGTATTATTCACCCTTTTACCGAAGCAGACAAAACAGATACGTACAAACAATGGCTGGTAAGAAACGTTTCTGTAACCGATAATATGCCGACAGATTACACCTTTACGATTATAGGAAACTTGAAAATCACTAAAAGTATTTACAAAGCTCTTCGTACATCAATGTTTGTGACGCGAATTTTCAACTATAGCGCACCTTATACTTTCAACAATGTTACGGTATACCGAAAAGGTGCTAATACTCCTTATTTCGGAATGGAGCTGAATTATAATTTTTAAAATAAATAGTAATACATAGCAAATAGAAAACGACATGAAAAAAAGAGTTATACTAATAAGCTTAGTAGCAGCGATGGCAACAGGATTTACCGTTACATCATGCTCAAGTGATGATGATTTTGGAGTAACCGCAAAACAAAACGGTGTATTGACACTTAATTTTACAGGTGAAAATATTACAGAATACATCAATTTGGAGGTAGAAATTATGGAAATCAATACCAAAACCATAATTAAAAAAACACTAAATAAAGAAAATGCGCATTCTTTTGAAGTTGCTTATGGTTCATATAAAATTACAGTAAACGGTGTTGTAATTGCCAGCAACGAAGAAGTAAGAGCTGCAGGTACCGGACAAACAGATGTTACTTCAGCTGTTAAAAATCTTACAATTCCTTTGTTTGTAAAAAAATTCCATGAAGATTTTATCATTGAAGAAGTTTTTTTCGCAGGGGTAAAAACATCCGACAACAAAAATTACAATTCCAGCCGTTATTTTAAAATTACTAACAATACCAATAAGATTCTTTTTGCGGACCAATTAATCATCGGACAGTCTGAATTTTTGACAACAGATGACAAAAACCCAACTCCTTACAACAAAAATTTATCTTTTCCCGTAAAAGGAGTAATGGTATTGCCTGGAAGCGGAAACCAATATCCAGTACAGCCGGGAGATTTTATTGTGATTGCAGACAATGCGATTAATCACAAACAGAATACAAGTACAGCCTACGATTTGCACAACGCAGATTTTGAATTTCCATCAACAAAAAACACATCTTTGGGACAGGTAGATAACCCAAGTGTACCAAATGCAGATATCATTTTTACAAAAATGGGTTTTGACGATATGTTTTACCTTCACAACAGAGGTTTTGAAAGTTATGTAATTGCAAGATTCCCAGTTGGAGAAAATAAAGACAGCTTCCTTAGCAAATACAAATACGATTATACTTATGTGAATAGTGCTGGTGCTGTAAAGCCTGAAAGTACTTATGCCATCCCTAATTCATGGATCATTGATGCTGAAAACAATTCTGTGCCGACAAAATTCATTCATACATTAACTGCTCCAGGTATTGACTCAGGGTGGACTTCTGTTGGAGCCACCGATAGCGATGCCAATCGTTTTGGAAAATCAGTAAGGCGTAAAACTGCAGGAACCATGACCAACGGTAAAAATCTCTACATGGATACCAACAATTCTACCAACGATTTTACCAAAGATGCAGTACCAAGTTTAAAAGACGGTATTCAACATTAATAAAAATTAGTATTTGAATAATACTTAAAACTATGCTCAATTTAAAACATTCTTTTTCACTGATGATTATAGCTCTTGCTTCGCTTTCTGTAAAAGCGCAGGACAGCATTCAGCTTTATCAGAAAATCAATAATCAATACAGTATCGAAAGAAATTTTAGAAGTCAATTTTACTATAATCCGGCAAATAAGTCGGATTATAGTTCTTCTTCATTCTCAGAATTTAATGTCGGCTATCATAATGATAATCAAAAAGTATATCGCCAGCAGCTTGGTGCAGGTGAAAAAGGTTTAACTGTCAATGCAAAATCTTTTTTAAAACTCAATCCAAATCGTACAGTCTGGGGAAATGCAAGTTATCAAAATTTGAAAAAAAGACCTTTCCGATGGAATGAAAATTTAGATTATGAACGCATTGCACCCTATACAACCGCAGACTCTCTCGGTGGAAGTTTAAATTTGGAACGCTACTATTTTGCTGGAGGTTTATCTCAGAAAATCAATAAATGGACTGTAGGTGGTGAAATAAGTTATCTTGCACAATTAGGGTACCGCAGTCGCGATCCGAGATTAAAAAGTACAACATCAGATTTATCGGTAAATGCAGGAGTAAACTATACAATTTTCAGAGAATATGAATTGGGAGTTTTTGGATCATTCAATAAATATACTCAAAACAGTTCTTTAAATTTCCAAAGTGTTTTAGGAAAACCTTTTGTCTACCAAATGGTAGGATTGGGTATTTCAAATTACTTTTTCAGCGGTGGTGTAAATCCTACCCAAACTTTTGAGGAGTTTGGCTATAAAGGAGGAGCTCAAATAAGCAATCGACAAGGAAAAGACTTTTACCTTCGTGCTTCAGCAGGACGCTCAAACAACACCAAGAGTCATCGTGATAGTGGCTCAGGTACAACTTTTGAAATTTCAGAACTTGAAAATAAAAATCTTGAGCTAGAAGGAGCAAAGTTTTTCACTCTTAAAGAAAAACACAGAATCGGAGTTTCAGCCAACTACAAAGCTATTGTAAGAACGGGGTCAGAATTTGGATATTCTGCAAACACCAATGCTACCCAACAAATATTTAAAAGAAAATCTTACCGTTCAGAAAATTTTGTAAGCTTAGTAAAAGTTTTGTATCAGTACAATACTGATAATTTTACAGTGAGCGCTTCGCCATTTTTTGGGTATGAAGAAATTAAAGAAAGAAATCTTTATCCTAATTCAGGGCAGAAATTTGAATATTCGTATTTTGGTCTTACTGCAGATTACCGTCAGTCAATTAGTACCAATCAAACGATTTCATTTCAACCTTATTTTTCTAAAAGAATGGTCAATAAGTCAATCAATGCATTGAGCCTTATGGAAAGCAAGGAAATTAATGAGTGGATATTGCATGACTACAACTTCCAGGCAAGCGACATCAGTACTTTCGGAGCGTCTTTAAGATATGACATCAAATTGGAGAAACTTCCGGCATTTTTTGTAAGTGCAGAATATCAATCACAGAAAATTCAGAAAAAAAACAATAATTTTGTCGGCGCAAGTTTAGGAATTACATTTTAAAATGAAAAAAGGTATTTATTGGGGTTTAGGGTTAATGATCATTTTTCTGTGGAGTTTTACTTCAAAAGTAAGCACCGACCTTTCCAACATTCAGGATCCATCTATTGAGGATATTGTAAAAAGTTACAAAAAGGCGATTGTAGAATGGCCAAAACCGAATATTGATCACGGTGTAAAGTGGCAGGAATTTGCCGCTATTAAAACAGATTCTGCTTATTTCACAGAACAGGATAAACCGAATGTTATTTTAGGGAAAATGCTTTTTTTCGATCCTAAATTATCAAAATCCAATCAGATTTCATGCAGCACTTGCCACGACCCCGAAATGGGATGGCAAGACCGAAGACGTGTTGCCGTTGGAAACGATCATCTTTTAGGAAACAGAAATACCATCTCTCTTTACAATATTGCCGAAAGAACTTCTTTTTTCTGGGACGGAAGAGCAAAAACTCTTGAAGAGCAAGCTTCCGGACCACTTGGAGCGCACCACGAAATGGCAATGGATGTGAAAACACTGCCTGCAAAAATCCAAAATATAAAAGGATACAAACCGCTTTTCAAAAACGCGTACGGAACCGAAAAAGTAACCTACGATAAAATTGTAAAAGCTATTGCCGATTTTCAGAAAACCATCAAAAGCCAGCCTAGTCGTTTTGATAAATTTTTGGAAGGAAAATACAGTTCGTTAACTGACGAAGAAATCTACGGGATGCATATTTTCCGTACCAAAGCACGTTGTATGAATTGCCACAGCGGAAAATATTTGACTGACGAATCTTTCCATAATATTGGTTTAACGTATTACAAAAGAAAATATGAAGATCTTGGCTTGTACAATATCACCAAAAAAGCAGAAGACGTAGGTAAATTTAAAACTCCACAATTAAGAGATTTAGCATTAACTCAACCTTGGATGCATAACGGTCTTTTTGATGACCTAGAAGGCGTTGTCAATATGTACAACAGCGGAATGCACCAACTAGACCCAAACGCAGAGAAAAAATTGGCAGATCCGCTTCATCCGTCTACAGATCCTTTATTGCAGAAATTAGATCTAAATAAAGAAGAAATAAAAGCTTTGGTTTCTTTCCTTGAATCTCTCTCAGGTACAAAATATAAAATGAGAAGACCGGAGTTTCCTGTGGAATAAATTAATTTCTTTTTAAAACCAATTCTTCGTTCGTTTTAACAGAATAGCTTATTTTAGTTCAAATTTTCTAAAAAGCTATGGCTGGTAAAAAATCTTCTGATAAAGAGTTAAAACAAACGATTCAGAATCATATTAATAAAACGCATTACGTAAAAGTTTACTTCTCCGAACAATGTCCTGAAAAACTCACATCAGGCTTCATTCTGAATATTTCAGATCATTTTTTGATGATTCAGGAATCTCATAATTTTACTTTAGATGGAATAAAAATTATTCCTTACAACAGAATTGAAGGAACCCGTCACAAAAAGTTTGAAAAAACTTCTGAGAAAATATTTTCAGAAGAAGGTTTGATAAAATTTAATCAAAAAATTACCAATAATACTTCATTAAAGAATTTCGAATTATTATTTAAATCTCTAAAAAAGCAAAAATTCCACTGCATTATCGAAAGTTCCACAAAAAAGAAAAATTTATTTTCAATTGGTGAAATTTTAGAAATAAATGAAAAATCAGTAGTCATTAAAAATTATGATGCTACCGGAAAAATTGAAAAAACACCTGACAAAATTCTATTTAAAAACATTAATTTCATAACTTTTAATGACCTTTATTCTTTGACATTCAGAAAATATTTAATCGAATAAACAACCAACACAAATATGAAAATCGCCATCATCGGAGCCGGAAATATGGGTTTATCTTTTTCAAAATCTTTTTTGAAATATGACCTCATCAAACCTGAAAACCTACACCTTATTACAAGAAGCCAATCGAACGTTTTAAAAATAAAAGAAGAGTTTCCCAAATCCCAAATTTCTGTGTTTGAAGACGTGAAAAATTTGGATGCCGATCTTATCATCATTGCTGTAAAACCTCAGGATTTTCAAAAAGCAGCGGAAAGTTTTCAGTTTTCTTTAAATGAAAATCAGATGATATTATCGATTATGGCGGGAATTAAAATTGAAAAAATCCAGACTTTACTCAATCATAAATTCGTTGTAAGAGCCATGCCTAACGCTCCTACTCTTTTAGGAATGGGAATTACAGGTTACACTTCTGCAGAAGGTATTTCTTTTCATCAACTCATGAATATCGAAAGACTTCTAAACAGCACCGGAAGATCGGTCTATTTGGAAAATGAAGATTTACTCGATGGAGTTACTGCCCTTTCAGGAAGCGGACCTGCCTATTTTTATTATATTGTAGATGCGATGATTAAAGCCGGAACAGCAATGGGAATCGATGAAAATCTTTCTAAACTTTTTGTAAAACAAACCATGTTGGGTGCTTATCATCTCATCAATAATTCTGATAAAAGTCTTGAAGACTTGATAAAAGATGTAGCCTCAAAAGGTGGAACAACCGAAGCCGCATTGAAAACCTTTGAAGAAAATGATTTCAAAAAAATTCTGCAACAAGGAATTTTGAATGCTGAAAAACGCGCTAAAGAATTGAATGGTTAAATTTAAAATATGGTCGCACGCAGATTTCGCTGATGAAGCAGATTTTATTGAATATTTTAAATCTGCGAAATCTGTATAATCTGTGAAATTTTTTAAAGTAAACAATTCTAAAAACCTCATTGGGATTCCTGCGGAATGACAAACTTGACGTTAAATTATTCAACTACAAATTTCCTAAATTTAGTTTCAAGCATTCTTTTCATTTGCCATCCTAAAAAAACACCAAACGTATTCAGAATAACATCATCAACATCAAAAACTCCTAATCTTGAAAAATACTGCAGTGCTTCTATAATCACAATGGTGGAAACAAAAGTTATGATGAGACTTTTCAAATTATTTAACTTAGGAAAAACCCAACCTAAAAAACCAAAGGGAATAAACATCACCACATTTCCCAAGACAATTTTAACAATATCAAACCAACTTATTGTATCTTGAATAAACCAAACTGTTGAAATAATTGGCTTAATTCTTACAATATGATCCTCAAACTGCATTCTTCCCATTCCAAAAAACATTAAATAGAGAAGAAATACCGTAAAAGGAAGAATGATAATTTTATAAAATTTCTTTAACATCATTTGCAAAGTTATTCATTTCAAAAGCATTAAATTTGTGTGTTAAACTAATTTAATGAAATACGTCTTACTTACGCTCATTTCAGCGATGTTGCTCTCGGTTTCGTGGCCGACTTACGGAGTTCCGTTTTTTATATTCTTTGCCCTCGTTCCGCTTTTAATGATGGAACACGATGTTTCTAAATTTTCAAAATACAAAAGAAAAAGCTGGGTCGTTTTTGGTCTTTCTTATCTATGTTTTGTAATTTGGAATATTGTAACAACAGGTTGGCTGTATGGCGCAAAAAATCCGGATGGAAGTCATTCGCTGCTTGCCGTTGTATTTCCTGTTTTGGTTAATTCTCTTTTATATTCTCTTGTTTTTCAATGCTATCATTGGTATAAAAATGCTCAGGGGACGTATTGGGGAATGGCTTTTTTGGTAGCAATCTGGATGAGTTTTGAAAAATTTCATCTGAATTGGGAACTAACCTGGCCTTGGCTGAATCTGGGAAATGCTTTTTCAGATTATCCAAAACTGATACAATGGTATGATACGTTGGGTGCAACCGGCGGAAGTTTCTGGATTTTGATTGTTAATTTATTGATATTCTATACCATCAGAATTTGGCAAGCAGGAAGGAAAAGAAAAGATTTAATCATAAATATTTCGGCAACTGCACTATTAATTGGTCTTCCGATGATTATTTCATTGATAAAATTTAATCAATTTAATGAAAAACCGATTGGTGAAGTCAGTGTTTTAATGTTGCAGCCTGACCTTGATCCTTATGGGGAAAAATATTCTAAAGACAGCATTACCATCCAGAAAGAGCTTTTAGAGCTCGCTGAAAACAATACCAAAGGAAAAATTGATTATTACATCGCTCCGGAAACTGCAATTCCGGGAAGAGGTTCTATTTCAGAAACGGCTTTTGAAAAAAGTGAATTGCTCAACAATGTAAAAGCTTTTCTTGCTAAACATCCAGGGTCTGTTTTTACAACAGGAATTTCTTCTCACAAATATTTTTTAGATAAAAATAATTTACCAAAAGACGCCTACCCTATCAATGACAGAGTTTGGGTAGAAAGCTACAATTCGGCAGTGCAGATTATTCCGAATCAAAAAGTGGAAGTTTATCATAAAGGAAAACTCGTTCCTGGAGCTGAAATTTTCCCGTATGTCAATGTTTTAAAACCAATTTTGGGCGATGTAATGCTTGATTTGGGAGGAAGCGTTGTTTCGCTGGGAACCGATAAAGAACGTGTTGCTTTTTCAAACCCTTACAATAAAGGAAAAATTGCCCCAATTATCTGTTACGAAAGTATTTATGGTGAATTTGTAACCGATTATGTAAAAAAGGGAGCCAATTTCCTCGGAATTATGACGAATGATTCTTGGTGGGGCGTCACCCAAGGTCACAAACAATTGCTTTCTTATGCAAAACTAAGAGCGATTGAAACCCGAAGAGAAATTGTACGATCTGCAAACAGTGGAATTTCGGCACATATTAATGCAAAAGGTGAAATTTTAGAAGATACTTTTTATGGCGATCAGACTGCGCTTTTTGCTAAAGTGAATCTTTATGAAGGTGAAACTTTCTATGTAAGAGCGGGAGATTTCCTTTCGCGAGTTTCGATTTTTGCTTTAGGATTTTTGCTGTTTTATTTTTTGATTAAAACAGTTCAGAATAAAATGAAGAAAGAAAACGGAAAATAAATCTCCAAGATAATCTGACTCTATTTTATTTTAGTACATGACAAAAACTTAAAATCTCTTTTTAACCGCAAAAGCATCAAAAAAATGATTGGAAAAAGAGAAATTCAAAAGTTTACAAAATGTTTTTTTAAAACTTTATCACTTGTTTGTTAGCTTTTGGATGACTTATCCACTATAAAATCTTTTGTCACTTTTGCAGTTAAAAAAATGTCCTGTACTAAACTATTTTATATACAAAAACCAGCCAAAAGGCTGGTTTTCTCTGTTTAATTTAAGTTTAAAATCAAAATCAAACTACTATTTACTTGATGATTAGTTTTTGGGTTATCCAGTTGTCTTTAATTTTAATTTTCAGGATGTACATTCCTTTTGGAAAATCCGAAACAATGATAGATTGATCACTGTTGAGTTGTACATTGAGTTTTTTACCTTCCATTGAGTACATTTCTATTGCAGAGGCTTTTTCGCCTTTAATAAAAACTTTTTCAGATGCCGGATTTGGATATATTGACAATTGAGTTTTTGAAGAGAAATCAGTTACGTTTAATGTATTTTCCACAGACGGATCAGAATAAACTTTTGAAGCATCGATTGACCTTACATTCCAATACACATTTTGAATAGATGAATCAAGCGTTAAAAACCAGGAAGGTGTGGTCACAATATATTTTGCGACATCTTGCGCTCCCGGACTTGTTCCTACTTTAATTTCATACTGTAAAGCATTCGCAGGAGTTTTATCGTCTGCAGCACCATTCCATGTAAAATTGAATGTATTTCCTGTTTTACTTACATTCAAGTTGGTTGGAGCCGTTGGTTTTAAATTGATTTCGGTAGATGTATTTTTATACAATTTGGTGAATGAATTTAAGTCTGGATCTGCCCAATCGAAACCGGTCATTAAAACATCCAAATGATTGTTTCCGTCATAATCGAAGAGCTTTATATTTCCTGATCCGCCTAAATTATATAAAGAAGTATTGCTCGCTTTTGTAAAAGATTGAGAAGCCGGATTGTAAAGAAAAACATTCACCAATCCGTCATTATTTTTATCATCACCAATGACTACAAAATCGTAATACCCATCATTATTAAGGTCACCTACATCTACACTTGAAGCAGAAAGCCCTTCTCCGGAAATTTCCTGAGTGATAAACTGACCGGTTCCGTCATTCATAAAGACACCAAGATATTCATCATAGTTTCCATCCTGACCAATCGCCACCAAATCTAAAAACCCATCTGCATTGAAATCTGCATAAGCCAATTTCCCGCTCGCTAAAGGTAAAAGAGTTTGAGATTCGTGAAGTCCTGTACTTGAATTGAGATACGTTTTAAAAACCGGATCTGTATTTTTATCATATCCAAAAATGACGACATCCAACAATTGGTCATTATTCAGGTCTAAAACTTTAAAACTTCCGTTTTGAGTTCCGGGAAGCCAAGATTGAGTCAATTGAAAACCGTTTCCTGAGTTTTCATAAAGGCTTAAATCATAAACAAAACCAGTTCCATTCACATATTGAGGTCCGTTGATTGCATAATCTTGTTTACCGTCGTGATTTAAATCAAAAACTTCTATTGAACCAAAAGTTTTTCCGGCAGTATCTTCCACTTTAGAAAAACCTGTTCCGTTATTCAAAAAACGATAATGCTTATAATTAACAATATCTTGATAACTCAATCCTGTAGAAACAATATCGAGTAAGCCATCATTATTATAATCTATAAATTTAATATCTCCTAAATGAGTAGCATCAATCCCTAAATATCCATACTCTGAAAAAACACCGTTATTATTGGTATAAACCTCATTGAAGGTAAGATCAGCAGAACCATCAGCATCAGTATCTATCGCTCCATTATATATTACATCCGGCTTTCCGTCATTGTTAAAATCTCCAATATCACTAGACCCGTAATAGAAATTTTTGATGTTGCTGGGAACTTCAGAAAAAGTTTGAGCCTGGAACATCATGGGAAGAAGAAAGGCAAAAATAAATAATCTTTTCATTTTATTTTTATTTAGATTAATTAAAAACAAAGATACTATCAAATATTATTTCAGGTATAAAATGGAGACTGATATTTATCACATGCCCGCATCTGAGAGACTTTAAAGAATGTAAATGAATTGGTAAGTCATTAAAAATGATAAATATTTATTATAAAATTTACACAAAGACTTGTCTATCTAAAAAAATCTTCGTTATTTTGCAACCTCAAATATTATACAAATAAGAACATCGAGATATGTCAAGAATTTGCCAGATAACAGGAAAGCGTGCAATGGTTGGTAACAACGTTTCCCACGCTAATAACAAAACGAAGCGTCGTTTTGAAATTAACTTATTGGAAAAGAAATTTTACCTTCCAGAGCAAGACAAGCACGTTACGCTTAAAGTTTCAGCTCATGGATTGAGAATCATTAACAAGATTGGAATCGAAGAGGCTATCGAAAGAGGCATCAGAGAAGGATTGATTAAAAAGAACTAAAATCATGGCAAAAAAAGGAAATAGAGTTCAAGTAATACTTGAATGTACAGAGCACAAAGAAAGCGGTATGCCAGGAATGTCTAGATACATTTCTACAAAAAATAAAAAGAACACTACAGAAAGATTGGAATTGAAAAAATACAATCCGGTTCTTAAGAGATCTACCCTTCACAAAGAAATCAAGTAATTTATAAATATAATTTACCATGGCAAAGAAAGTAGTAGCAACCCTACAAAGCGGACAGTCTAAGAAAATGACTAAAGTCGTGAAAATGGTGAAGTCTTCTAAATCAGGAGCTTACGTTTTCGAAGAAAAAGTAATGAATGCAGACGAAGTTGAAGGTTATTTGAAAAAATAATTCAGAACTTTATTTACAATACAAAAACTACTCATATTTTGGGTAGTTTTTTTGTTATCTTTGTTCTTCTAAGCTGGAAGCCAGAAGCTAAATGTAGCACTCATACCTAAACTGTAGAATTGCAAACATCCCACTTCCATCACCCAGCCTGCAAGATTAATCAATAAAATTCCAGAATTCATACAATGAGTTGGTTTAAAAATATTTTCAAAAAAGAAGAAAAAGAAACTTTAGATAAAGGTTTGGAAAAATCTAATCAGGGTTTCTTTGAAAAAATGACTAAAGCCGTAGTCGGCAAAAGCAAAGTAGATGATGAAGTTCTAGATAATCTAGAAGAAATATTGATTGCTTCTGATGTTGGCGCTTCTACAACCATTAAAATCATTGAGAGAATTGAAGAACGTGTTGCCAGAGACAAATATGTCGGCGTAAACGAATTAGACGAAATTCTACGTGAAGAGATCTCTGGACTTCTTTTGGAAAACCCTCATGCAGGAAGTGGAAACATTGATACGAGTAAAAAACCATACGTTATCATGGTTGTCGGTGTAAATGGTGTAGGAAAAACTACCACCATCGGAAAATTGGCACATCAGTTTAAATCTGAAGGTAAAAAAGTAGTGTTAGGAGCTGCAGATACTTTCAGAGCTGCCGCTGTAGATCAGCTTGTCATTTGGAGTGAAAGAGTGGGTGTTACGATTGTAAAACAGGAAATGGGTTCAGATCCTGCTTCTGTGGCTTTTGATACTGTACAAAGTGCAGTTGCTCAAGATGCCGATGTCGTAATTATAGACACCGCAGGAAGACTTCACAATAAAATAAACCTGATGAATGAGCTTTCTAAAATCAAGAGAGTGATGCAGAAAGTAATTCCTGATGCTCCTCACGAGATTTTGTTGGTTCTTGATGGTTCTACAGGTCAAAATGCTTTTGAACAGGCAAAACAGTTTACAGCAGCTACTGAAGTGAATGCTTTAGCCGTAACAAAATTAGACGGAACAGCAAAAGGCGGGGTTGTTATTGGTATTTCAGATCAATTTCAGATTCCGGTAAAATATATAGGTGTTGGAGAAAAAATGCAAGACCTTCAACTTTTTAATGGTACAGAGTTTGTAGATTCGTTCTTCAAGAAGAGATAAATTCTTTTTTTGAAAACAAATCATTCAAATTTATTAACATTAAAAAATTAAAATCATGGGAATTTTAACATGGATTATCTTCGGACTTATTGCAGGTGCAATTGCAAAAGCTTTACACCCTGGAAAAGACCCTGGAGGATGGATTATAACAATAATTATTGGCATTTTAGGAGCTATGCTGGGAGGATGGCTTGGTTCTATGATTTTCGGAGTAGACGTAACAGGATTTAACTTTTCTAGTTTTCTTGTTGCTATTGGAGGATCTGTTTTACTTCTAGCAATCTATCGAATGGCTACCAGAAAATAAAACATAGTTTTATTTAAAAAGCAAAATCCCGATTTGAAAATTTCAAATCGGGATTTTTTATGAACAATATAATTTAGTCGATTTTGATTCTGTAAGGCATTTCCATTTTTACCTCAGATTTTAATTTCTCACTGGTAAGCTGTTCTAAAATTTCATAGTTGGCTTTACCAATTTTATTTTTAATCACTCTTGCAGAAATATCATCTTCATTCATATCTTCAAAAATCTGCTGAAAAGCCGTCATCTTTTTAGGATACGAAGCAACATTGTAAGATTTTAAGTTTGCTTTCTGTGCCGCAAATTTCACAGCATCATTTAAAGTTCCTAATTCGTCTACCAAACCTATTTCTTTTGCACGAACTCCACTCCAAACTCTTCCACCACCAACATTATCAATCTGCTCGAAAGTTTTCTTTCTGTTTTGAGTCACAAAATGAACAAATCTTTTGTACGTACCTTCTACACTTCTCGTCATTAAGTTTACTCCATAAGGCGTAAGACCGTGCAATGAAGAATAATAAGCAGAATTGGCATTGGTAGCAACAATATCAGAACGCACTCCGTTTTTATTGGCAATATCTTTAAAGTAAGGCAATACTCCGAAAACTCCGATAGACCCTGTTAAGGTATTCGGTTCAGAATAAATTTTATCAGCCCCCATTGCAATATAATAACCACCTGAAGCCGCATAATCACCAAAAGATACTACAAGAGGCTTCTTCTTTTTTAATTGTTGAAGCTCGAATAAAATCTCGTCAGAAGCATTGGCACTTCCTCCCGGAGAATTAATTCTTAAAACAACAGCTTTCACGTTGTCATCTTCCTGAAGATCTTTGATGTATTTAATATATTTTTCAGAATAAATATCGTTGTATCCATCTCCATTATTAATAGAACCTGATGCATATAAAACCGCTACTTTTTCACCTGAGCTATCGTTATCATTAAATGAAGCGATATATTTTTGAAGCGAAACTTTGTTAAGTTTATCTTTATCAGCAATACTCAACTTTGTTTTGATAATTTGATCATACTCAGTTTTCTGAATCAGTTGATCAGCCAATTTATATTTTACCGTTAAATCTGGAATCATTCCATATAAACTATCTACTACAGTTTTGAATTCCTCAGCTTTCATTTTTCTTGAAGCAGCCATTTTTGATGAAGTATTTCCCCAAATATCATTTAATAAGGTACTCAACTGCTCCTGATTTTCTGGCGAGATATCATTTCTTAAAAACGGCTCTACCGCAGATTTGAACTTTCCGTGACGGATTACTTCAATCCCAATACCATATTTTTCGGCAAAATCTTTGAAAAAGGTAACTTCAGTAGCCAATCCTTTAAGCTCAATACCTCCAGATGGATTAAGATAATATTGATCTGCAACAGAACCTAGATAATATGAAGACTGAGAAACAGAATTTCCATATGCATAAACAAATTTCCCGCTCTTTTTAAAGTCTTCAATAGCATTTCTCAAATCATCAATCTGAGTAGTTCCTGCACTAATATGATCAGTCTCTATACTTATTCCTTTAATATTATCATCATCTTTAGCTTTATGAATAGCTTCTACAGCATCATAAATAAGGATGTTTGTATTTTTATTTTTGATATTAAAAATACTCTGCTCTTCTTCTGTGGGACTATCAATAATAGAGGTCTTCAGATTGATTGTTAAAACAGAATTCTTTTTTACATCAACAGATTTCTCACCACTCATAGAGCCGACAACTATCATGATAATAAAAAAGAAGAAAAACACGAAGCATAATATGACTATAGCCACTATATTTGCTAATACATTTTTAAAGAAACTCTTCATAAATAATCTTTTTTCTATATGTCGCAACATAAGGTGGTTTTGTTACTAGGAAGTAACATTGGTAATCAAAAAAATAATATCGACACGGCTTTACTCAAAATAAGCGAAGCCAGTTCCATATTAAAAAAAAGTGAATATTTAACATCAGAACCCGTAGAATTTGTCAGTTCTAATATTTTTTGTAATATTGCAATAATAATATCTACTCACCTATCACCTATTCAACTGCTTGATTATGTGAAAAAAATAGAGATTGAGATGGGTCGACTTACTGATTCTACTCTCTCTAAAGTTTATACAGACAGAATTATTGATATTGATATTGTGAAGTATGATGAGTTAAAATTTTTATCAGAAAGATTAGAAATCCCTCATAACAAACATCTTTTTAAAAGAGAATTTTCTAAGATATTATTAAAAGATTTTATTTAAAAAAATACAAACACATAAAACATATTGTATGAAATTAGGTTTATTATTATTGGCCACTTTGCCTATTGCTACTTATGCTCAAGACAGTATTTCCATAAACTCACCAAACGCATACCCCAATACGTTTTCTTCTGGTTCTGCAAATGTTCAAAAATTTGACAACAAAGCAAGAAGATTCAGAGATTGGTCCGTTTCCGTAGGTGGAGGTGCCGCTTTTATGGCTACCTCAGATCTTACTTCTTTTTATGGTAAAAAGATAAACTTGGGATACAACAGCTATGTAAGCTTAGACAAACAAATCTCGCACACTTTTGGGCTAAGCCTTGCTTACCAAAAAGGAGAAACTAATCAAAAAGGAGTACAGCTAGGCCCTCGTGGAAAAACAGCCGGTGTAGGAGAAGCAAAGACAAAATACGATCAAATTGCTCTAATAGGAGATGTTAATTTCTCTAATCTTTTAAGAAGAGTTGACAATTACTCCCATTACAGATGGGCATTACATGGGTATGGAGGAATTGGTTTCATGAGTTTCAATACTTCTTTACATGATAATGACGAATTTAGATGGAGTAATTCACCTAAAAGAGTACCTTTATTTATAGATCAAAAAATGGATCTTAGTTCATTTTACTATCAAGTGGGTGCAGGTTTAAAATATAATGTTTCAAAATTGATCGATATCGAAGCCAGAGCAATGTACATTATCAGTGGTGATGATGAATTCGATGGCGGTGGATGGGCAGGTCCTGCAGATTATGAAATAACCAGTGCCGTTTCTAAATATAATATGATCAACGACAAAAGATCAGACAATATGCTAACTGTTAATTTAGGGGTATCGTTTAAATTAGGTAAGCAATTGTCTCATTTAGCTTGGCACGATCCTTTACAAGAAGTTTATTATAGAACAAATGTACTAGACAACACGGCAAATGAGCTTGTGGTATGCGAAAAAGGAGACAATGACAACGATGGTGTTTGTGATGACTGGGACAGAGAATTGAATACTCCTGCAGGAGCGAGAGTAGATGGTGCTGGTGTAGCATTGGATATGGATCTTGACGGTGTCATCGATTTATACGACAAATGTGTTACCGTTCCTGGGTCACCAGACAATAATGGTTGCCCTATCAACTAAGCATACAGTAAAAAACTCATTTAATTAACTAAATAAATAAAAATACATACTATGAAATTAAGTTTAGCAATTGTTGCCTTAGCACTAGCTGTTCCCACAGTAAGCTATGCACAAGATTCAATAGCCGTAGTTTCTACCGACGAATATCCAAATACATTTTCTTCTGGTTCTGCCAATATTTCACCTTTCACTCAAAAATCTAAAAGATTTAATGATTGGGCGGTGTCATTTGGAGCAGGTGTACCTTTGATACAATCAGCAGATTTAACTTCCATTAAAAACGGTAACGGTAAAAATCTTTTCGGTTACTCTGCATATGTAAGTATCGATAAAGCAATTACTCATGCTTTCGGTCTTAAGGTACAATATGACAGAGGAGAAACAAGACAAGGTTGGTTTAATACAAAAGACTCTGCTCCTGACGCAAATGCAGTAGGTGCAAGAACACAATACGACGCAATCTCATTACTAGGAGACATCAATTTCTCAAACCTTTTAAGAAGGGTTGATAACAAGTCTACTTACAGATGGGCAATACACGGATATGCAGGTGTTGGTGCTTTAGCCTTTAGAGCATATCAAAAAGATGCAACCGGACAAAGCTTAGTGTCTGAAGTAAAACCTTTTAAACTTAATTCACTTTTCGGCCAAGCTGGAGCGGGGGTTAAATTTAAAGTAAACAGAAGATTAGACATTGAAACAAGACTAATGTATGTTTACTCAGGTTCTGATGAGTTTGATGGTGGTGGTGCACAATATAGTGCTATTAACCAAAGAGAAGAACAGGTTTCTGACAATTTCTTCAACGCAACCGTTGGTTTATCTTTAAAATTAGGAAAACATGAATCTCACCTAATGTGGCACGATCCATTGCAGGAAATTTATTACAAACTAGATGTTTTGGCAAATAAAAACCAAGATATTGAAGTGTGTAAAAAAGGAGATGCTGATAATGACGGAGTTTGTGACGATTGGGACAGACAGCTTGATACTCCTGCTGGTGCAAGAGTTGATGGTGCTGGTGTAGCTCTTGATGCAGATTTAGATGGAGTAATCGATCTTTACGATAAGTGTGTAACAGTTCCTGGACCAGTAGAAAACCAAGGTTGTCCTTTAGCTCCTACTGAACCAAGTGGACCGGTAAAAGAAATAACTACCAATATGGAAGGAATTGAGTTTGATTTTAATTCAGACAGAATTTTACCTAACAACACTCCTATTCTTAACAACGCCGTTAACTATATCAACTCTTCAAATGCAACATATACTGTAATTGGAGCTACTGATACAAAAGGTACAGATGAGTATAACCAAAAATTATCTGAAAGAAGAGCAAACAGTGTGAAAAATTACCTTATCAAAAATGGTGTGGGTAAAGACAAAATCAATGCTGTAGGTAGAGGTGAAAAAGACCTAAAATACCCAGAATGTGACCCTGCTGAAAAATGCCCTGAATGGAAAAACAGAGCAAACAGAAGAGTATACTTCGAAGCTAAATAATAAAAAAAATCTTATTATAAATTAAAGCCATGCATTGCGTGGCTTTTTTTGTCTCAATACTTTTCTTACATTTACCTTATGATTCTTCCGCAGTATTTTAATGAACTTAAAAAATCAACTCTTAAGCATTTTTGGGGCTATGACCATTTTAGAGATGCACAAGAACAGATTATTGATTCTGTTATCAACAGAAATGACACGTTAGTTCTACTTCCCACCGGTGCCGGAAAATCATTATGTTACCAACTTCCTGCTTTATTACAGGAAGGAACCTGTCTTGTCATTTCACCATTATTAGCATTGATGAAAGACCAGGTAAATCAATTAAAATTCAGAGGTATTGAAGCAGAGTATCTCAGCTCAGAATTGGATGAGTTTGATGCTGAAGTTATTTACAACAGATGCAAAGATGGTTTAACAAAACTACTCTATGTTTCGCCCGAAAGATTAACCAACAAAATATTTCTTCAACAGATTGAGGAGATTCAGTTATCTTTTATTGCGGTGGATGAAGCACACTGTATTTCAGAATGGGGGCAAGATTTCAGACCAAGCTATCAAAACATTAAAGATTTTAGAAAAAATAATCCTGAAATTACGTGCCTTGCATTGACAGCGACAGCGACACCTAAAGTTTTAGAAGAAATTAAAACTAAGCTAGAGCTCAAAAATCCGAAAATATTTCAGAAAAGTTTCAGCAGAGATAATATTAAAATATTCTCAGAAGAGATTTCAGATAAATTTCAAAAGGTTTTTAATATTCTGAAATATGCTAAAGAATCAGGAATCATCTATGTGAGAACCCGAAAAGACGCAGAATTACTCACCGAATTTCTTCACCGACACAAAATTCAAAATGTAGATTATTTCCATGCTGGATTGTCAACAAAAGAAAAAAATGAAAGACAGAATTTTTGGAACAACAGTAATCAAAATGTATTAATCTCAACCAATGCTTTTGGGATGGGGATTGACAAAGACAATGTGCGTTTCGTCATTCACTTCTCCCCTTCTCAGTCGATTGAAAACTATTATCAGGAAATCGGTCGTGCAGGAAGAGACGGCAAAAAAAGTTATGCCTTTATGCTTTGGAATAAGCAGGAAATTTCAAATTTCGACCAGATTCTAAAAAATCAGATTCCCAATAAAGCTGAGTTTCTAAAAATCATTTCTTATCTGTATTCTAAATTTCAGGTGGCTGAATTTGAACTTCCCGAAAAGGTTTTTCAATTAAATACCTCAGGAATCCAAAGTTTCACGAAACTTTCAAATGCAAAAATCAAAAATGTTTTAAATTTCCTTCATACTCAGGAAATTATTTTTCACAACAGTAATAAAAGTTTATCTTCTATCGAGCTTCTCATTAAACCCGATGAAATAAACCAGCTTCCACAGAAAGATGCTTATTTTATCGAACTTCTTTTGCGCAGCATTTCTGGGATTACTACACACAAAGTGATGTTTAGCGAGCAGAATGTAAGCAATAAAATAGGCGTAAGCATTCATCTGATTAAAGAGCGACTGAAAGAACTGCAGCAAAAAAACTATCTTGAATATATTGACGGAGCTTTAGCCAGTGTGAAATTTTTAAAACCACGCGACGAAAGAACCATCAACGGAATCTACTGGAAACTCTTCGAACATATTCAGAAAAACAAAATCCAGAAGTGGGAAGAAATGAAATTTTTCATCGAGGACAATCAATATTGCAAAATGAAATTGATACTCTCCTATTTCGGCGAAAAAAACACCAAAACCTGCGGACAATGTACGGTTTGCGAAAAAAATAAACAATCGATTTTCGGAAAAAATGTTTCTTTAGAAATCATCAAAGTTTTAAATAAAAAGCCAGCAACCATCGAAGAAATTTCGATACAGCTGCAATTTCATACCAAAGAAAATATTTTAGAAAATTTAATTTACTTACTGGATTCAGGAAAAGTAAAGATGCTGAATTTTAGAACCTACGCATTGACATAAATAATGAATAATTGGTAATAAGTAATTGCATTCTAAAAATTCATAACTCTTAATTTCTCACTTATAACTCAAGAGTTTTATCTTTGCATCATGAAATCATTGAAAGTCGTTTTTTTAGGCACTCCGGAGTTTGCAAAGACTGCGTTGGAAGCTATTCATCAATCTCATCATGAAATTGTAGGCGTTGTCACCGTTGCCGATAAAGCAAGCGGACGCGGACAGAAAATCAATCAGTCTCCTGTAAAGGTTTTTGCTGTAGAAAATAATCTTCCCGTTTTTCAGCCCGAAAAATTAAGAAATCCAGAATTTTTAGAAGAATTAAGAAAACTTGACGCCGATATTTTTGTGGTCGTAGCTTTCAGAATGATGCCTAAAGTTTTGTTTGAAATGCCTAAAATGGGAACTTTCAACCTTCACGCTTCATTACTTCCAGACTATAGAGGAGCTGCTCCAATCAATTATGCAGTGATTAATGGCGAAGAAAAAACAGGTGCAACTACGTTTTTTATCAACGAAAAAATTGACGAAGGAAATATTTTGTTACAGGAAGAAATTCCGGTTTTGGAAGATGAAAATGCAGGACATCTTCACGATAGGTTAATGGAAATGGGTTCAAAACTAGTAGTGAAAACTTTAGATGAATTAGCCGAAAATTCAATTATAGAAAAACCTCAGCCGGAAGTAGAACATCCAAAAAATGCGTTTAAAATATTTAAAGAAGACACCAGAATCGACTGGGCTAAAACTTCAAAAGAAGTACATCAATTTATTTTAGGAATGTCGCCCTATCCTGCAGCTTTCACCACTATAAAAATTGGAGAAGAAGAAAAAGGTTTAAAAATATTTGGCGGTAAATTTGAACTTTCAGACCATGAAAAACCTGTCGGAAGTTTAGAAATTTCTAAAAATGATTTTAAAATCTATACCAAAGACGGCATTTATTATCCTTTAGAATTACAGCTGGAAGGAAAAAAAAGAATGAATATCAAAGATTTCCTAAACGGATTTAGGAATTTCGACGAAATAAAAATGGCTTGAGTAAATCAAGCCATTTTTTATATATCAATTGTGAATTTTCTTTGCAATCAATCTACTTCATTTGTCAATTTTAGAATCTTAAAAATTCACTTGCGAAGCAAAATTAACCATTAACCATTCACATTTCACTTTTAAAGCTGAACCATCTCTGTCACCTCAACATCATAACCACCAACTTGAGGTTTTACGCTAGGGTTTTGAGTGATTACTTTAAACTTATTAATTCCTAAATTCTTCAGAATCTGAGTTCCTATTCCGTAATCTCTATAGTTGAAAGCAGCTGTAGGATGCTTTTGTTGACCATCCTGATAATTTAAAAACTGCTGTAGTTTTCTCAAGGTATTTTCAGAATTAGAAACATTATTAATGAAAATAATTGCTCCCTTTCCAGCTTCATTCACCATTGATGTTACTTTTTCTAATAATGGCTTTTCACCGTTATTCAATCTCGTTAAAACATCAAAATAAGAATCAGAAGACTGTACTCTTACCAAAACAGGCTCATCTACCGTCCAAGACCCTTTTGTTAGAGCAAAGTGAATCTGGTCATTAGAAGTCTCTCTGAAAGCACAGAAATCGAACTCACCATAAGCAGTTTGCACTTTTCTTTCCTCAATTCTTTCGATAAGATTTCCTTTTTTAAGCTGATAATGAATCAAATCTTCAATAGATACAATTTTCATATCATGCTTCTGAGCAAAAACATGTAGGTCTGGCAAACGAGACATAGAACCGTCTTCGTTCATAATCTCACAGATTACGCCACCTTCTTTTAAACCAGCCAAGCCAGTTAAATCAATGGCAGCTTCAGTGTGACCTGCTCTTTTCAACACGCCTCCTTTTCTTGCACGAAGCGGGAAAATATGACCCGGACGCATAAAATCTGTTGGTTTAGATTTCTCATCCATCAAAGCTAAAATAGTTTTCGCTCTGTCTCCTGCAGAAATTCCTGTAGAAGTTCCGTCACCCAAAAGGTCAACAGAAACGGTAAAAGCAGTCTCTTTAGGGTCGCTGCTACGGCTTACCATCACATCAAGACCTAATTCATCACATCTTTTCTCAGGAAGTGGCATACAAATCAATCCTCTTCCGTGGACTGCCATAAAATTAATTAATGCAGGGGTCGTTAATTCAGCAGCACAAAGAAAATCACCTTCATTTTCTCTGTCTTCATCATCTACTACTATGATTATTTTACCATTTTTAAGGTCTTCAATCGCCTCTGGAATAGTATTTAATTTAATATCTGACATTTTTACTTTAAATTTTTGCAAAGATACTTAATAAAATAAGCATCAACAATTAATATGAATGGTTTGTTTTACTGTTTAAATTAACCTCAAAAGTCGCAAACCATTTTAACACATAAGTCATATAAGATTTAATGACTAACGTTGAAAATATTTTAGAGCACATAAGTTTCGAAAATCAAAGATTTTCTTTCATTTCTCATATGACTTTAACAAAATCTCATAGGAGAAATTTTCACTATATCCAATATCAATATCTCGAAAACAAACCATTTTAAAAATCTTTGATTTTCATCTCATGTGTTCTAAAATATTTTCAAAACTAAAAAAACTCTCTGTGACTAATGTGTTAATTAAACAATGAATCTGTAGCCTTTCGGATAATTTCGTAAGACTCTAATCTTTTCTGATGGTCATAAATATGAGAGTTAATCATCAACTCATCCACCTGATATTTTTCCTGAAAGTTTTTAATCTGTTCAGCAATTTCTTCCTGATTCCCAATAAAACTAAATTTCAATTTCTGTAAAACCATCGATTTTTCCATGGCTGACCAAACTGTATCCATATCTTCAATAGGCGCAGGAAAAGGTTTTCTGTCGTTTCTTATAATATTGATAAATGCCTGAAACAATGTTGTAGAAAGAAAATGTGCTTCTTCGGAAGTTTCCGCAGCAATTCCGTTCACGCAAGCCAAAACAAAAGGTTTATCTAAATATTTTGAAGGCTCGAAATGCTCTCTATAAATTTTAAAAGCCATATCCATTTGTTCGGGAGCAAAATGTCCGGCAAAAGCATAAGGCAATCCCAATTCTGCGGCCAACCAAGCACTGTCTGTACTCGAACCGAGAATATACATCGGAATATCCAATCCTTCGCCGGGAATTGCACGCACCAACGCATTAGAATTTTCCTTAGAAAAATATTTCTGCAATTCTAAAATCTGTCTCGGAAATTGTTCGTTGATACTCGCAGGATTTCTTCCTAAAGCTTGAGCCGTTAAACCATCTGTTCCGGGAGCTCTTCCCAAACCAAGGTCGATTCTTCCGGGAAAAAGTGATTCTAAAGTACCAAATTGTTCAGCAATAACGAGCGAACTGTGATTGGGAAGCATAATTCCGCCAGAGCCTACTCTTATTTTTTTTGTTCCGTTGGCGATAAAGCCAATCAGAACTGAAGTTGCGGAGCTGGCAATATTTTCCATATTGTGATGTTCGGCAAGCCAAAATCTTTTATAATCTAAATTTTCAGTAAAATTCGCTAAAGACAAACTGTCCTGAAAAGTATCGTGAATGGTTTTCCCTTGTTTTACAGGAGCCAAATCAAGCACGGATATATCAAAATGTTTCATATTGATTTGTTTATTTTTTCAAAGGTGATGATTATCTCCTTCGGCAATTTCATTTCTAATTAATTTGAAAACGCAAAGTTAAAGCTAATAAATCGCATTAGTTACTTTTTGTAATTGATGGAATTAATTGGTGTGTTGTGTGAAAAACTATAAATAGTTAGGCATTAAAAAACGATGGGCTAAGTTTTTAATTTGTATTTTAGAATTCGAAATAAGTTTTTAATTATAATTTTTATTAAAATGGGAATAATTGTAAGTTATAGTGTTGTTTCAGATGAGAATATAGTTAAAGAAGTTGAGGAAAATATGAATACAAAAATTTCAATTGAGGATATTATTAATCAGTATTCAAATAAAATAGAATCTTTTACTACTTATGTAAAAACATGGGATCCGCTTTATTTTCTGCTTTATCAATTATCTTCTAATAAACATTTTTTAAAGCTTAGAGAGTACCATCGAAGTCCTGAAACAAACGAATACACAAAAGTTTTTTCTAAAGAAGAGGTTTATGAATTATTTAAAGAACTGCAAAATATTAATTTAGAGGCTTTGATTATTTCTTTAGACAATGAGGGTTTTAAGAAAGATATTTCAACAGAAGAGGGATATAATATGGAATTAATTTTTAATATTGAAGGTATTTTTATTGAATTTAATGAATTGAAAAATGCTGTAAATAAAGCTTATACTTTAAAATCTAAACTTATTCAGATATTATTTCCCTAAAACAATTAAAAAACAGCCATGCAATCAAAAATAATGTATCTCGAAAACAAATCTAAAGGTCATCACGGATTGGTTTTGTAGAATTTTCAAAATCTGGACAAACCATTTATTTTGATGAAAAAGGATTCAGTTTTTACCGAATCCTCTTATTTTAACTATTATTTTTCTCCTTCTGATGCGTAAAATGATTAATCAAAATCCTGATTTCATTAAACTCAAAATTATTTGGTAGTGCTGTTTTCCATTCATTTAATGTTTCTTTTGGTTCTCTGTGAAACATTTCCTGAAACGCTTTTATTTTATCTGAAGTAATGACTCTTGAAATATCCAATAACCCTTGTTCGGCAAATTTTGCCAAATGACCAATGACCGTTTCTTTTACCAAACCTCTTTCCAAAGCGACTTCTGCAATAGTTTTCCCTTGTTCAAACAATTGGAAAGTTAAAACCTGAGACGGAACTTTTGCAATTTTCATGCTGATTTCTTTGTCATTTTTTTCATCCAGAAGTTTGGTTTCCAACAAATGAATTTCCTTTAGGCTATTCAAGTATTCCTCAATATCTTCCAGCCAATCTTTCAATTCTTCATTGTATTGTTTTAATCCTTTTGCACCTTTTATTTCAGCATAAAAATCCTTCAAAGGATTAAAAACTTTATCTCTGATTTCTGTAAAAAAGAAATTGACAGCACCTTTTGATTTATTTTCAATTTCTGACCAATCTTCTTTCTTTTCAATAAATAAATTAACTTTCTGGAAAATAATACGCTCCAGCTTTTCGAAAATCTTCCCTAAATTTAAAACATCGCGTTTTAATTGAAGATACAATTGACTTGCTTTTTTACGGTCAATACTTTTATTAACAATCGAAATATTATTCCACTGCTCTACTTCTTTCAAAAACCATTGACAATCGACTGTACGAAGTACTTTTCTGATGCTGTAATCGTATTTTTCTTGATTTAAAATACTTTCTACATTATCATTTGCCTGCGTTTCACCCTGAAATTTCAGAATACGGTTGTCTTTAAAAATAACTTCGGGAGTAATTTTTGATTTTAAAACAATTCCTTCCAACGTTCGACAACGTGACAAAGCCACATAAACCTGGCCCGCCGTAAAACTTTTTCCGGCATCAATTATCACTTTATCAAACGTTAAACCCTGACTTTTATGAATCGTAACCGCCCAAGCCAATTTTATAGGAAACTGTTCAAAACTTCCTAAAACTTCTTCTTTAATATTTTTATCAGTGTCTAGAGAATATTTTTTCTGTTCCCAGACTTCTCTTTTTACGGTAATTTCACGCTCACTTCCTTCAAGAATTACTTTGATTTCATTATCGTCCAGAGAAGAAATTTCACCCAATTTACCGTTGAAATATTTCTTTTCTCCCGTAATATCATTTCTGATAAACATAATTTGAGCACCAATTTTCAATTCTAAAAACTGCTCATTTGGATATTGATTTTCTTTAAACTCACCAAAAAGTTTAGCTTCGTAAGTATTAGGACTTACTTTTATATCTTTCAGCTTTTCCTGATTGATATCGTCTGCCATTTTGTTGTGCGAACAGAGATAAACGTAAGGTTCTTCTCCGGCTTCAAAACCAGGGTCATATCTTTCATTCAAATGATTAAAATCGATATTGGCAACATCACCATCCCGAATAGCATTCAAAATTCCCAAAAATTCTTCATCGGTTTGACGGTAAACTTTTGTTAACTCAATCGTTAAAAGAGGGATATCTTTAATCGCCAAACTATCGAAAAAGAAAGGCGAATTGTAAAACATTTTTAAGACATGCTCATCTCTCACCACCGGCGGAAGCTGATACAAATCTCCGATAAACAACATCTGAACACCCCCAAAACGCTGGTTATTTCTACGGATAAATCTCAAAGAAAAATCCATCATATCTAAAACATCGGCACGAAGCATCGAAACCTCATCAATAATTAAAACCTCAACTTCTCTTAAAAGTTTAAGCTTATCTTTTCGGTATCTGAAATGCTGCTGAAGGTCAGTAATATTATTGGCAATACTACTGTCGATGCGGTCTGCTGTTGGCAAAAACGTACGCAAAGGCAACCCAAACATCGAGTGGATGGTGACTCCGCCTGCATTGATGGCAGCAATCCCGGTAGGTGCTACAACAATGTGCTTTTTTTTCGTTTTCTTTACAAATTCGTTTAGAAATGTGGTCTTACCCGTCCCTGCTTTTCCTGTAAGAAAAACGCTTCGGCTGGTATATTCAATTAAGTCAAAAAAATGATTGTTCATCGCGTGCAAAATTACGGAAAATGTGGATAGGCATAAACTTTGATTCGCTTAAAAAAAATAAATTATGAAAAACTCTTTTATAAAATACTTCGCTATTGCATTATTTAGTGCATTTACAATAGCTTCTTGTGCCTCTTCGAATTCTGGTGACAACTCAAATTTACCAAAAGATATTTCGGAAAGACCCGCAGATGAAAGCAGTAAAAAGTATGATGAAGCCAATCTAGATAAACTAAAAAGTATGATAGAATCTGAAATCGCAAAAGAAAAATGCACAACAGCTTCTGAATGGACGTTTGCACCGATGGGAGCTAAAGCGTGTGGCGGACCGGTTTCATACATTGCTTATCCCAAAAAACTGGAAGCTTCCATTCTTAAAAAAATAGAAAGTTATACACAAAGCATGTCAGAATTTAATAAAAAATATGGCATTACTTCAGATTGCATGATGGCAGCAGAACCTACCGGCGTGAAATGTCAGGGTGAAAAAGCGGTTTTGGTTTATTAATAAGGAGTTGATGGTTGTTAGTTTTTAGTTGACAGATTGAAATTCAACAATTTAATAATATAGAAATAAGTAGATGAAAGAAAATAGATAAAAGACTTACAACCTGACGCTTATCTTCATAAAATACAACATTAATTATTCCGCAGAATTTAAAATAAAGGTCTGAAAACTAAATAATTTCAGACCTTTATTAGATTTTGACTAAAGCCATTGATTTTTTTTAATTTAAAACGAGCTAAAGCTTATTTCTATTAATCAAATAAATCCTAATCTTTATACCAAGAAGAATATTTCACGTAATTATCTGCAATTCTATTGACTTCACCTTCCAGAAGAGCTGCCGAAATATCTTTAATCTTTCTAGCCGGAACACCGCCCCAAACTTCACCAGATTTAATATGCGTTCCTTGCGTAACGACAGAACCTGCTCCAACAATAGAATTTTGCTCAATTGTGCAATCATCCATAACGATAGAACCCATCCCTATCAAAACATTGTCGTGAATCCTACAACCGTGAACAATTGCGTTGTGACCAATTGAAACATTATTACCGATTTCTAAAGGAAACTTTTCATACGTACAATGCAACATCGCATTATCTTGTACATTTACTTTATTGCCCATTTTGATGTAATGCACATCTCCTCTGATTACCGCATTATACCAAATACTGCAATCTCTCCCCATCGTGACATTTCCGATAATTGTTGCCGTTTCTGCTAAAAAAGCATTTTCACCAATTTGCGGTGTTTTTCCTAAAAGTTCTTTTATAAGTGCCATTTGAATTAATTTGAAAATTTGATAATGAGCTCATTTTGAAAATCAAATTAATGAAATCACAAATTGTAAATTACAGTGATAGCAAAAATCTAACTTCCAACGTCGGGCTTCTAAGTTCTAAATCCGTATTTTTGTATTCTCAAATTTAACGAAAAAATGCGTACGATACTTATAGAACCAACAGAAAACCCGAAAGTGATAAAATTTGTAGCTGATTACAATTTGATTCCGGGGTCTTTAGAGTTGGATAGAGATTCAGATATATCAGAAATTCCTTTGGCACAAGAGCTTTTTAATTATCCTTTTGTTGAAAGAATTTTTATTACAGCTAATTTTGTAGCGGTAGCAAAACAAGATACTGTAGAATGGGAACATGTTGCTGAAAGCCTTAAAAACGTAATTGAAGACGAACTTTTGGCTAACCCAAGAATTTATCTGCAGAAGAAAAAAGAAATGATTGAGATTTATGCTGAAATGACTCCGAATCCTAATGCAATGAAATTTGTTTCTAGCAAAATGCTGATGGATGGTTTTGTAGAGGTAAAATCTAAAAACGAAGCGGAAGGCGTTCCTTTAGCACAGGCTATTTTCACGGAATTTGATTTTGCGAAAGAAGTTTTCATCTCAGATAATTTTGTAGCGGTTACGAGAGATAATTCCGTAGAATGGCATCAGGTAATGATGGCTGTGCGTGGTTATATTGCAGAATACCTTCAAAGTGGTGGTGTAATCTCAAATATTGAGTCTCAAAAGCATGAAAACCCTGTAGAAAAAATCATCAACAGAGATTATACCGAGGATGAGCAAAAAATTTCTGACATTCTAAATGAATATGTAGCTCCTGCTGTAGAAAACGACGGTGGAAAAATTTCTTTATTGGAATATGATGCTGCAAACAAAACGGCAAAGATGTTGCTACAAGGTGCTTGTTCAGGCTGCCCAAGTTCAACAGCTACCTTAAAAGGAGGAATCGAAAATATTTTAAAACAATTCGTTCCCGATTTAGTTGAACATGTAGAAGCTGTAAACGGATAAAAATATTAGTAATGAGTAATGTACAATCAGTAATGCATTACTCATTACCAATTACTCATTACTTATATTTATGAAAGGAATATTATTAGTCAATCTCGGTTCACCAAAATCTACTGCTGTACCCGATGTAAGAGAATATCTTGATGAATTCTTGATGGACGAAAAGGTGATTGATTACCGATGGTTTTTCCGTGCGCTTTTGGTGCAGGGAATTATTTTAAATACAAGACCCGCAAAATCTGCCGAAGCTTACAAAACAGTTTGGACAGACGAAGGTTCCCCATTAATTGTCATTACTCAGAAAATTCAGAAAAAACTTCAAAAGCTGGTTGATGTTCCGGTAGAAATCGGAATGCGATATGCACAACCAAGCATTGAAGCTGGAATTCAAAAATTAGTTGACCAAGGCGTTTCGGAAATCGTTCTTTTCCCTTTGTACCCGCAATATGCGATGAGTACAACGGAAACGGTGATTGAAAAAGCAGAAGAAGTAAGAAAAAAGAAATTTCCCGGAATTAAAATCAATTATATTCAGCCTTTTTACAACAGAGAAATTTACATCGACTGTCTAGCAGAAAGCATCAGAGAAAAACTTCCTGAAAATTTTGATGCATTACAGTTTTCTTATCACGGCGTTCCGGAAAGACATATTTATAAGACCGACCCTACGAATACATGTAATCTGAACGATTGCTGTTCTCGTGAAAATAATCCGAGTCATCAGTTTTGTTATCGCCATCAATGTTTTGATGTTACCAACTCGGTGATTAAAAAATTAGGCTTACCAAAAGAAAAAGTGATGGTAACCTTCCAATCAAGATTAGGAAAAGACAAATGGATGGAACCTTACACCGATGAAACTCTGGAAACAATCGGTAAAAAAGGAGTTAAAAATCTGGCTATTGTTTGCCCGGCTTTCGTTTCCGACTGCCTGGAAACCTTGGAAGAAATTTCTGTAGAAGGAAAACATCAGTTTGAGCATGGCGGCGGAGAAAACTTCCATTACATCCCATGTCTGAATGACGAAGACCGCTGGATTGATGTCGTGAAGATACTTTGCGAAGAAAAACTGAATGAGTTTTATTTAGTTTAAATATTATTTAAAAAATACAAGAGACATTTGAGAAATCAGATGTCTTTTTTTGTTTATTTTTAATACACCCCCTAAAAAAAATAACAAAATAAAATTAAAAACATATTTTTTTCAAATTAATTAAATTTAAATAGGGGTTGGTTTTATATTTTAATATTTTTTCATACATTTACTCTATCAAAACATAGGGTCTTATTTAAATTTTAAGAAATAATGAGCACAAGTATAGAAATCTTAAAAAGAAAGGTTGAAAATTTCACTCCGGAACTTGCAGAAGCGTTCATTAAGATTGTGGATAACTTAGAAAAGACTGTAAAATCTAATGTTCTACAATTTCAGTTGGATGAAGTTTTTAGCAGAATGCAATTTCACTCAGAAAACCCGTCTACGAAGCTTGATTTCTTTGAGAATATTTCTGACTTAGAAAAAATCTCCGCATAATGAAAGTTTTACTGTCATCGATTGCAAAAAATGACATTAGAATGCTGATGCGAGTTTTTAATGCTGAAGAAAAAAATAAAGACAGATATTTTTTGAATGAATTAAAAGAATCAATTAATAATATTTTGTGCGATTACGAAAAATTAGATATTAAAAACAGAGAACTCCAGGTTTACAAACCCGAAAATTTCCCTGTGCAGATTCATTATATATTCGAAGACGGTGATAATCTTTTTATAGCGGCAATTTTTAAAGATAATAATTAAGAATGCCTTTAGTGTAGAACTTTTTTTGACATTATTATATAGTTTAATTTTTCTATTGATGTCTTCGCAAGACATTAAACACTTTCAAAAAAAACCTTCCAAATGTGCAAGTTTGGAAGGTTTTGTATTTTAAAGATTATAATCTAAATTTAAGAAAGTAAACTCTTAGAACGCTATCTAACCGGAGTTCTGAATTCTCCGTATCCGGCTAAACCATCATAATTTCTACCGAAAGGTTTGTAATATAAAAATGCCTGATAAAGATTTTCTGTCTGCCAGAAATTACCGTTAATTTCACCTAAATTCAAAGAACCATTTGCTTCTTTGGTTGCTAAAATGTAGTTGTAAAAACCTTGCTTCATATAAATCTTTGCAATATATTTTTTAGCGGCTTCATCGTAATGCATTTGAAATTCTTTGGTCGCTTTAAAATCATTGAATCCACCTACAATGTATAATTCCTTATCCATTAAATCGGAATCTAAAGAAAAATGCACCCAAGCATAATCCGCTTCACGAGCAGCATCTCTTTCTAATCCCAAATCATTTCTACGGTAATACCAAGCTCCGTTTACATCTGGTTGGTATTGATAATTTAAAGGATACGCCCAAACCGGATGAAGATAGGTTTGATTAACTCCATCTACAATTCCTGTTTCACGCACCATATCTGCTGCAATTCTCATATTTTTATTATCAAAATAATAAAACTCATTATTCCCAGGAAAAGCAAGATTCAACTGTTGAAAAAGTAATTGATTCCCCATCGTTGCGCTCGGTTTCTGATTGGTAATCTTCATATTGGGATTATTATTCTGCATCACCATAAGCGACATAGAATTCACATTTGAAGTTAAATCTCCTGCTTTTGCAACCGCCTGTACTTCTACCCTTTGATTGATATTCGGGTTTTTAGCATCTGCAATTCTAGATATATTCAACGCTAAATTCACATTATCTTCCACGATAGAAAATCTTCTTTTAAAAAGTGGCTGATCTACCGAACTTTTATAAACAATCAATTCAAAATTACCTGAAATTTTCGGCTGTATTTTCTCATTGGGAAAATTTAAAGTATAATGAGTGTACGCCTGAAGTGTATTAAAAGAATACTGAAACTGGTCGAGCAACGCATTCATCGAGCCATTGGCAATTTCACTAAAAAAAAGATTGTCATCTTCCCAATTTCTATCGAAATGTTTGATTGTATAACGGTACAATTCACTTGAATTGGTTAAATCATCAAAACTCAATACGAATTGCTGACCCATTGTGATTACCGGCGTCTCGTCATTGGTTTGAGGATTAAACAATTGAATACTTTGAATGTTCTGCCCAAAAGCTAGCGAACCTAAACTGAGTAAAAATATCTGCAACGTTTTCATTATGACGAAGATAACGAATCTCTGAAGAATATTGTATTTTTGATAAAAAAATATTCAGAAATATGTTTCAAATACAGGCTTTCGTATTCAATTTTGCAAGTGAAAATACTTATATTCTTTTTAATGAAAATAAAAATGCTTGGCTGATAGATCCAGGAAATATGAATGAGCAGGAAACTCATGCAATTTCAAATTTCATCACTGAAAACGGTTTAAAAATTGAAAAAATACTTTTAACACACGCTCATATTGATCATGTTTTAGGTTTACAATGGGCTTTTGATACATTCAAAGTTCCTGTGACTATGCATCAGGAAGACCAGGAAGTTTTAGATATGCTTCAGGCAAGCGGTGCAAGATTTGGCTTTCAGGTTCCTACGGTAAAGGTTGAAACCGAGTATGTAAATGATGGTGATGAACTAGATTTTGACGGAGAAAAATTTAAAATCTATCATGTTCCGGGGCATTCTCCTGGAAGTGTTGTTTATCATAACGAAACTCAAAAATTTATGATTTCCGGCGATGTGTTATTTGAAGGAAGCATAGGAAGAACAGATCTTTACAAAGGAAATTATAATCAATTGATTGAAGGAATTAAAACGAAACTCTTTGTTTTAGATGATGAAACGCAGGTTTTTTCAGGACATGGAAATCCTACAACGATTGGTTTTGAAAAGCAATATAATCCGTTTTTGAAGTAAAAACACTGACTACATAAAGCTGAAAAGCGCGATAAACAAAATCAAACTACATTTCCGTAGCTTGTAAATTAATACTGTAACAATAAGAATCACTAATAACGCAGGAGAGAAATATGCTAGAATTACCGCTGTAATTCTAGCTTTAACAATATTACTTATTTTAATAAAATCTGAAATATATTTATAAGACGTTTTATGAGTTGATTAAATGCCTCTAATACAATTAAACAATGTAAAAGCCAAAGACCATATTAAAATTAAAACCAAATTTTAATAGCATTTATCAACAATAAATTGTGGATAAACCTGTGGATAACTTTGTGGATAAAATTAAAATCAACCAATAACAGACTAACCATCAACTAGATAAAACTAAACCCCTTCATTGAATTTAGAAAAAAAATAACAAAGTCTATTTCTTAGAAAAATTTATAAATTCAAGATTTTCAGAAAGTTGACAAAAAAGAAAATTTTCACGCTAAAAAAGTTGTTGAAAGTCTGTGGATAAAATTGTGGATAACTCAAAAACACCCTGATTATCAGATAAAACAAAACTACTTAAAACGTTATATGAGTTGATTAAACCCCTTAACACCATAAAACAATCTAGAAACTGAAGACGATATTAAAATCAAAAAACCAATTTTAATAGCATTTATCAACAACAAATTGTGGATAACCCTGTGGATAAGTTTGTGGATAAAATAAAACACAATCAATAACACACTCTTTATCAATTAGATAAAATTAAATTCCTCAATGAAAATTAGAAAAATAATATATTTTAATTTTTTTTCTAAAATTTACAAATTAAAGATTTTCAGCAAGTTGATAAAAAAGAAAATTTTCACGCTAAAAAACTGTGGAAAGTCTGTGGATAAAATTGTGGATAACTCACAAAAACACTGATTATCAACAATTAAACAAAAAAAGCTATCCACGAAAGGATAGCTTTTTATATTTCTAAGAAAAATTAATCTGAAATGATCAACTTAAAATTATTTCCATTTAATATTACAACCCATACTCGGTCTCTGCATTTCTTCCTGAGGCTCACCAATTAAAAGGTTTTCAAACGCAATAATTAAATCCTCTCCCGTTACCTCCTTGTGATTTCCAGGTCTTGAATCATCCATCTGACCTCTGTAAACAAGATCTAATTTATCATCAAAGAAGAAAAAATCCGGCGTACAAGCTGCATCATAAGCTTTTGCGATAGCCTGACTTTCGTCATATAAATAAGGAAAATCAAATTTTCTTTCAATCTGAAATTCAATCATTTTTTCCGGAGAATCTGCAGGATATTTTTCTACATTATTAGAATTGATTGCAATAAATTCAATTCCTGCCTCATTATAATCTTCGTACAACTCTGTCAGCTTATCGATAATGTGCAACACAAACGGACAATGATTACACATAAAGATAACCAATGTACCTTTTTCGCCTTTCAAGTCATCTAATGACTGCACTTCATTACTTTTTGAAGGGTTTGGAAGCTCAAAAAAAGGAGCTTTTGTTCCTAATGCTAACATATTTGACGGAGTATTCATATCTTTTTTATTTGTCTACAAAGATAAAGATTTCTTTTAGTAGTTGCTCAAACAATAATTTAATTGAAGCAGACTATTTACTTCATTAATTTTTACAATAATTAAAAAACAACTACTCCAAATAATCACCAACTCCCATTCTTCCAGCATACAGCAAATTATAATTGCATTTCTAAGCCTTATCTTAAAAATTAAATATCAAAATTCATTTGGTTGGTATGCTGAAATGTTTGTAGTTTTGCTAACACTGTTAGTAAAATAAAATCATGGGTTTACATGAACGTCGTCAAAGAGAAAAAGAATCTATCCGTGCAAATATTTTGCAGGCTGCATTCACTTTGGCTAAAACTGACGGTTGGGCATCACTTTCTATTCGTAAAATAGCCGACGCTATCGAGTACAGTGCGCCAGTGGTTTACGATCATTTCGAAAACAAAGAAGCGATTTTATACGAGATTTCTATCAACGGATTTCATTGCTTGCAAATCGATTTACTGAAGGCTCAAAAAAAACATGAGTCTCCGGAAGATCAATTGACCGCCATTGTAGATGCGTATTGGAATTTTGCATTTAATAATAAAGAATACTACCAATTAATGTTTGGTCTGGGAATGCAATGCAGCGGAAAAGGTTTAATGAAAGAAGAGTTTTCTTCTTTTCAGGATATGATTTTCGACTGTACTTTTGAGATTATTAAGAAAAAAGGTTCTAATCAGGATAATGCATGCCACTCTTCTCACGCCTTGTTTTCGGCAGTTCATGGATTAATTTCAATCATGATGATGAGAAATGACGATATTCCTTCAACGATGAATAAAACAACTTTAGACGAAACTCTTTCGGCTTTTATTAAATCTTTGTAAATTTTTTTTGAACTAAAAATTAACACTGTTAGGAAAAGTAACACGGAATAATTAACATAATTTAAATTAAAACAAAAAACTTTAAAAATGAAATACGATTTTTTTACATTATTTCTTGCCATCTTTTTTTCTTCTCATTAACACTGTTAAGAAAAATAACATCAATAAACACTCAAACCAAAACTTAACTTCTAAATTATAATCATGGAAATGACCATCTAAAACGTCAGTTAAAATCAGGTTATTTTTTTGACTTCTCAATTAACACCGTTAGAAAATATAACATGATTTAAAATAAAAACAACATTACTTAAATTAACACTTCATTAAAAAAATAAAACTTAAAATGAAAACAACTGCAAAAGCAAGAATTATCATACTTATATCGAGTATCATTCTTTTACAAAATTGCACAAAAGCAGCAGAAGGTACTAATGCTGCCCCACCCGCTCCGGAATTACCCATATATACCGTTATCACTTCTCCTGCAACCGTTTATCAGGAATTCCCAACCGCTTTAGAAGGAAAAAACAATGTAGAAATTCGTTCTCAGGTTGACGGATATTTAGATAAAATTTATGTGGAAGAAGGTGCTTATGTAAGAGCCGGACAAGCTTTGTTTAAAATAGATTCTAGAGCTTACGGAGAGCAGATGAATATGGCCAATGCCAATTTACAGGTTGCCAATGCCAACATTCAGAAAGCAAAAGTGGAGGTCGACAGACTAGAACCTCTTGTCTCTGCAAAAGTAGTTTCTGATGTACAACTGAGAACTGCAAAAGCCAATTACGCAGCAGCAGTAGCAGCAGCCTCACAAGCGAGAGCTTCAGTTGGTGGTGCCAAAATCAATGTAGGATTTACAACAATTACAGCTCCTGTAAGTGGTTACATTGGAAGAATTCCTTACAAAAAAGGAAGTCTTATTTCAAGAACAGATCCAAGTCCGTTGACATTATTATCAGACATCAGCGAGATTTACGCGTACTTTTCTTTAAGTGAGCTTGATTTTATTGGTTTCCAGAAAAAATATCCCGGAGCAACATTAAACGAGAAACTAAAGAATATGCCAATGGTAGATTTGGTGATTGCCGACAACAGTACGTATCCTGAAAAAGGTAAAATGAGCATCGTTGACGGGCAGTTTGATAAAACTACAGGTGCAATCAGTGTTCGTGCTGTTTTTCCCAATGAAAACGGAGCTTTGAGAACAGGAAATACAGGACGAGTTCGTATGCCGCAATTATTTGCTAACACGCTTGTTATTCCGCAAGAGTCAACCTTTGAAATACAGGATAAAACTTACGTTTACGTCGTTGGTAATGATAAAAAAGTAACCAGCAAACCTATAACAATTTCAGGAAAAACAGACAGTTATTACTTTATTTCTGAAGGACTTTCTGCAGGTGAAAAAATCGTTTACACAGGCCTTGGAGCATTGAAAGATGGCGTTATAATTCAACCAAAAACGATTTCTTCTGACAGTCTTTTGAAAGCAAGACCGTTGTAATACTCAAATTTCCAACCACAAAAGTCACAAAAGACTTTAAAAATTTAGTTTAAATCATTAAACATAGTAAGAACACATAAGTTTCAGAAAATCTTTGATTTTCATTCTTGTGAGCTTTAAAATAGTTGCTGTTAATCTTTAAACTCAGCAGAAGCTTTTGTGTCTTTTGTGGTGAAAGCCATCGTTTAAACAACATTAAAAAATAAACTTCTTATGTTAAAACAATTTATAGATAGACCGGTACTTTCTACGGTTATCTCCATCATACTTTTGCTGTTGGGAGCGATGTCGGTTTTCAACCTTCCGATTACGCTATTTCCCGATATTGCGCCACCAAGTGTTCAGGTGACGGCATTTTATCCAGGTGCAAATGCAGAAGTTGTTGCCCGTTCCGTTGCAGTTCCTATTGAGGAAGCGGTAAATGGTGTTGAGAATATGACCTACATGACTTCAAACTCGAGTAACGACGGATCAATGACTTTGAGTGTATTTTTCAAACAAGGTTCAGATCCCGATAATGCTGCTGTAAACGTTCAAAACCGTGTTTCAAAAGCAATGAGTCAGCTTCCACAGGAAGTTGTACAGGCTGGAATTTCGACTCAGAAAGTTCAAAACAGTATGATTATGTTTATGGGACTTTCAAGTGACGACCCGAAACAATACGATGAGCTTTTCTTGCAGAATTATTTAAAAATAAACGTTATCCCGCAAATACAGCGTATTCCGGGTGTTGCACAGGCTCAGGTTTTTGGAACCAGAGATTACTCGATGAGACTTTGGCTGAAGCCCGATCGTTTGGCTGCAAATAATCTTTCTCCACAGGAAGTTTTAGCAGCCGTAAAAGATCACAATTTAGAAGCAGCTCCGGGTCGTTTAGGACAAGGAAGTAAGGAAACTTACGAATATATTTTAAAATATAAAGGTAAATTAAATAAAAACGAAGACTACGAAAACATTGTCATCAAATCGAATAGTGACGGTTCATTTTTAAGATTAAAAGATGTTGCAAGAGTAGAATTTGGTTCATATACGTACACTGCAGCGAACAGAGTTGACGGAAAACCGGTTGCAGGTTTTGCCATTTTACAAACTGCTGGTTCAAATGCCAACGAAATTTTAACTGAAATTGAAAAGCAGGTAGATCAGTTTTCAACAACACTTCCAAAAGGCGTGAAGCCCATTATCATGTACAATTCTAAAGACTTTTTGGATGCATCGATTCATCAGGTTGTAGAGACATTAATCATTGCATTTATTTTGGTATTTATTGTAGTATATATCTTCCTTCAAGATTTTAGATCGACTTTAATTCCTGCGATTGCCGTTCCAGTAGCAATTATCGGTACATTCTTTTTCCTTCAAGTATTTGGTTTCAGTATCAATATGTTGACCTTATTTGCATTAGTACTCGCCATCGGAATTGTGGTAGATGATGCAATTGTCGTCGTAGAAGCCGTCCATTCAAAAATGGAACAAACAGGAATGCCCGTTGAACAAGCAACGACAAACTCGATGAGTGAAATTTCCGGAGCGATTATTTCGATTACATTGGTCATGTGTGCCGTATTTATTCCGGTTGGTTTCATGCAAGGCCCTGCAGGAGTTTTCTACAGACAGTTTGCTTTTACTTTAGTGATTGCAATTTTGATCTCTGCGGTGAATGCATTGACTTTAAGTCCTGCTTTATGTGCATTATTATTAAATGATCCTCAAGGAGAACATGGTGAGCATGGTCAGAAAAAAGGTTTTGGAGCAAGATTTTTCAATGCTTTCAACAAAAGCTTCAACAACATGACCAAAAAATATATTTACAGTCTTAAATTTTTAATTAAAAATAAATGGCTCGCTGTTGGAGGTTTAACAGTAATAACTGCGGCTAGTATTTTCTTAATTAATAAAGCTCCTACAGGATTTATTCCTACAGAAGATCAGGGATTTGTTTTGTATGCAGTGAATACGCCTCCGGGAAGTTCATTAGACAGAACACACAGAGCTACTGAACAGATTGATAAAATTATCAACGGTGAAAAAGCCAAAAACCACCTTTGGGTTGCCGATGGAATGAATTTCATCAGTAACGCCAATGCTTCGCCCTACTCTGCAGGTTTTATTAAACTGAAAGATTACAAAGACCGTGGCGAAATGAAAGATCCAGACCAAATTGCAGCAGCCTTAACAGGAAAGGTAGCACAAGTGAAAGATGCCAATGCATTTTTCTTCAACTTCCCTACGGTACAAGGTTTTGGTAACGTTTCAGGGTTTGAATTTATGTTGCAGGATAAAACCAATGGTTCTTTTGAACAATTAGGAACGACCACTCAGGCTTTTATCGGAGAATTGATGAAACGTCCTGAAATTGCTTTTGCCTTTACCACCTATGCAGCAGGAAATCCTCAATATACGATTGATGTTGATACCGATAAGGCTAATCAACTGGGAGTTTCTATTACAGAATTGATGCAGACGATGCAAATTTATTACGGAAGTAGCTTCGTTTCAGATTTCAACAGATTCGGTAAATATTATCGAGTAATGGCGCAAGCAGATATTCCTTACAGAACTGACGCTAATTCTATGGAAGGAATTTATGTTAAGAATAAATCTGGCGACATGGTTCCTGTAAAAACTTTGGTAACATTAAAAAGAACTTTCGGGCCTGAAACGGTTTCAAGAAACAATTTATTCAACGCAGTGACCATTAATGGAACTCCAAAACCTGGTTACAGTACTGGAGATGCCATCAAGGCGGTAGAAGAAGTTGCTCAAAAATCACTTCCAAGAGGTTACGGTTATGAATGGACAGGAATTACCCGTGAAGAAATCAAAACCGGAGGACAAACAGCTTTTGTATTTATGCTAAGTATTTTGTTTGTTTATTTCTTATTGGCAGCTCAATATGAAAGTTACATACTCCCATTTGCGGTTATTTTAACGATTCCTACAGGAATTTTCGGAGTATTTGCTTTCACAGGATTGGCAGGAATTGATAACAATATTTACGTTCAGGTTGGTTTAATCATGCTCGTCGGATTGTTAGCGAAAAATGCGATTCTAATTGTAGAATTTGCCGTTCAGCGAAGAAAAGCAGGAAAAACATTGATTGAATCTGCACTTCAGGCTTCAAGATTACGTTTAAGACCAATTTTGATGACTTCATTTGCCTTCATCATCGGTATGTTGCCGTTGGTTTGGACGCAAGGTGCAGCAGCAAAAGGAAATCACTCAATCGGAATCAGTACCGTTGGCGGAATGTTTACAGGAGTAGTCTTTGGAATCTTCATCATTCCGGTGATGTATGTCATCTTCCAATATTTACATGAAAAAATGCCAAGCAGAAAACAAAAAAGACTTCAAAAACAAAAACTAGAAGAAGAACTTTTGGCAACAGCTCACTAATAAAAAATGATTAACAAAACTTTGAGAAATGAGAATCGTATAAAATTTTTCTTCAAATTTAATTTTAAAGATTTTCTAAACCATTAAGGTTTTTATTAAGAAGTTAAGATTATTAAGAAGTGTTTCGCTTTAGCACAATACTTATTAAAAATCTATTTGATTTTTCTTAATTAAACTTAACTCCTTAAATATCCTTAATGGTTCAAAACAAGCAGAATATTTTCTCCTACTAAAGACTTTTTTGTTTACCCTCAAAGTTTTGTAATCAATTTAATTTTAAAAAATATGAAACGAATAAAAAATATAATCATCGCTTTCGGAATTGCATTAGGTGCGGTTTCTTGTGTGCCGAAATTGGCATACACGGAACCTGAAATTGAGCTTCCTGAGCAATTTAAATATACGGCAACCGCCGATACAGCAAGTGTTGCCAATTTAGAATGGAAACAGTTTTTCAGCGATCCGATGTTGCAAAATTTAATCGAAAAAGGAATTAAAAACAACTACGATTTACAGATTGCTTTAAAACAAGTTTCTTCTTCACAAGAAAAACTAAAACAGGCAAAATATCTTCAATATCCAGATGTTGGTTTCGGAGTTTCTGCACAGATTTCAAAACCTTCAAAAAACAGCATGAATGGGCAAAGCTTGAATTTATTTTTAGGTCAAAGTCATGTTGAAGATTACAATGCAGCCTTCAATCTTTCTTGGGAAGCAGACATTTGGGGAAAAATAAAAAATCAACAGGAAGTTTCAAAAATGCAGTACTTGCAGACTTATGAAGCAACAAAAGCAATTCAGACACAAGTTGTGACCGCAATTGCTCAAGGATATTATAATTTGTTGATGCTTGATAAACAATTGAATATTGCAAAATCAAATTTAGAATTAAGTACAAATACCTTGTCTATTACTGAAAAAATGTGGCAAAGTGGAGACACAACTTCATTGGGAGTTCAGCAGGCAACAGCTCAAAAGCAATCGACAGAACTTTTGATTACTCAGCTTGAACAAAATATTGCCATTCAGGAAAATGCTTTGAGTATTTTGATTGGTGAAAACCCAAATAAAGTAAACAGAACGATTGAAATGTCTGACACTTCTTTACCACAAGATATTTCTGCGGGACTTCCTGCAGCAATGGTAAGTCGTCGTCCGGATGTTCGTCAACAGGAATTGGTTTTATTAGAATCGAATTCAATGGTTGGAATTGCCCAGGCAAATATGTATCCTTCATTGAAAATCACTGCAAACGGTGGTGTCAATTCATTTAAGGTTGATAATTGGTTTTCGATTCCTGCTTCATTGTTCGGCTCTGTTTTAGGAGGAATTACTCAGCCTATTTTCCAGAAAAGACAATTGAAAACAGATTTAAATGTTGCTAAAATTCAGAGAGAGAAAAATGTATTGGCATTCCGACAATCAGTTCTAAATGCTGTAGGTGAAGTTTCTGATGCTTTGGTTTCTAATGAAAGCTTAAAAGTTCAGGAACAAAAAGCGACAGAACAAGTTGCAACCTTAAAAAATGGAATAAAAAGCGCTGAAATGCTTTACAAAGGTGGAATGGCAAATTACTTAGAAGTGATTACCGCTCAGGGAAATTCTCTTCAGGCTGAACTGAATCTTGCGTCTGTAAAAAGACAGAGATTAAGCAGTATTGTAGATTTGTACCGAGCGTTAGGTGGCGGCTGGAAGTAGTAAATTTAATTATATTATTAATGGAATGCAGTCTTTCGGGGCTGCATTTTTTATTTTAAATTAAATTTTTAATGCTAATATTTATCCACTCTGTCATTCAGAGCGAAACGAAGTGTAGCGTGGAATCTAAGCAATATTTGCATAAACTATTTTAGAATTCCTGCTGAGATTCCCCCGAAATGATAAAGTGTATGCTGATTTTTTAAACGCAAAGATTTATTTAAAAGATGTGTAATTTTTAAGGAGCAAAGAAAAGCGACAAAGTCGCTGATGAAGGTAGCTTAATCAGAATAAATTTTATTGATTCAATCCTTTGCTCCTTAAATGTTTTCAAGCAAAAATAAATCTTTGCGTTAAAAAACTTTCTCTTATTTCGAAGTTTGTCCATTAATATACCCAATCAAGCCATCAAAATCTTCCTGAGAATATCCCAATTGCAAATAATGAA
Source organism: Chryseobacterium turcicum (assembly GCF_021010565.1). Taxonomy (NCBI): domain Bacteria; kingdom Pseudomonadati; phylum Bacteroidota; class Flavobacteriia; order Flavobacteriales; family Weeksellaceae; genus Chryseobacterium; species Chryseobacterium turcicum. The sequence goes on along the minus strand of NZ_JAJNAY010000001.1, from coordinate 991,068 downwards.
TATCATCGGCTTTTCGATACCAGGTCAATTGGCGTTTTGCATATCTTCGACTGTTTTTCTTGATTTCAGAAACCGCAAATTCCAAATCCCATTCATCATCAAAATATTTAAACAATTCAGAATAACCAACTGTATTCAAAGCCGTCAAATGTTTAAATTTCTCTAAACCTTTCGCTTCATCCAGCAAACCTTTCTCTATCATGACATCCACTCTCCTATTGATTCTGTCATACAATTCATCTCTCGGAGCTTCAATTCCGATTCGAATAGTTTTAAAATCTCTTGAATCTTGTGAAATTGCAATCAACTCAGAATATTTTTTATTCGTCTGCCAAATCACATCAATGGCACGCAAAAGCCTTCTGTGATTATGAAAATCCACAACAGAAAAATAGTCGGGGTCGAGTTCTTTCAACATTTCCTGCAATTTTTCAATACCATCATCATCCAAAATTCCCTGAAGCTTATTCTGATTTTCATCATTCGCTTCCGGTAAATCGTTCAAACCTTCAATCACCGCTTTTTCATACATCATACTTCCGCCAACCAAAATAACGGTATCGTATTTTTCAAAAAGTTCGTTGAGTTTTTTTAAGGCATCTTCTTCGTACTGTCCAATCGAATAATATTCCTGAACAGAAAGATTACCAATAAAATGATGAGGTGCTTCTGCCAGTTCTTCTGTAGATGGCGAAGCCGTTCCGATAATCATTTCTTTAAAAAACTGACGCGAGTCGCAGGAAACGATTTCTGTACTGAAATGTTTTGCCAAATCAATGGCCAATCTCGTTTTTCCAATTCCGGTAGGTCCTACAACAGAAATTAAGTTTTTATTTTTCACTGTGCTAATTTACGAAAATGAGCCTTTATTTTTAACCACAAAAACAATAAAAGACTTGCTTTGATTATTTAGATGTATAAAAGAGAGTATGTATTTTTTTTCATCTCTTTGAAAATTAAATTCTTCTACTTTTTCTTTTTGTTACTTATTACTAATAAGTGCAGATAACTACAACATAAAAATACTAACGATAATTTAATAATATATTTTAAAACTTCATAATTCTAATTTTTAAAGCCAATAGCAAAAAGCTAATTGCTAACAGCTACTTAGACTTAAATGTTTATCTTTGTACGACAATAAAAAACTATGATTTTATCAATGACCGGCTTCGGTAGAGCCGAAGGTGTTTTTGAAGGAAAAAAAATTTCAATCGATATTAAATCACTCAACAGCAAGAGTTTTGATTTAAATATCAAAATTCCTTTGCGTTACAAAGAAAAAGAATTTGAAGTAAGAAAAATTCTGAACGATAGAATCATCCGTGGAAAGGTAGATTGCTATGTTAATATTGAAAATCTTGAGGAAACTAATGATGTGAAAATCAACAGAGGTTTAATCGATTCTTATATTAATGAGTTTAAAAATATCGCTTCAGACGGACCCGATTTTGAATACCTAAAAATGGCAGTAAGACTTCCGGATGCAATTACTTCAAGACCTGACGAATTGGGTGAAGGAGAATGGGAAGCTTTAGCTAAAATAGTAAATACAGCAGTCGATAAATTTCAGGAATTCAGAAAAACAGAAGGAAAAACTCTGCACGAAGAATTGGAAAGAAACATCAAAAATATTGACAAATATCTTTCTGAAGTGGTTCCTTACGAAGAAGTAAGAATTAATTCTGTGAAAGAACGCTATCTAAAGACTTTAAAAGAATTTGAAAACGTTGATGAGACTCGTTTTTATCAGGAAATGGCTTATTTTACTGAAAAATTAGATATTTCTGAGGAAAAAGTAAGACTTGCCCAACATTTGAAATATTATTCTGAAGTAATGGAAAATGAAGATTTTAATGGAAAAAAATTAGGCTTTATTTCACAAGAAATCGGAAGAGAAATCAATACTTTAGGGTCAAAAGCCAATCACGCTGAAATTCAGAAGTTAGTAGTGATGATGAAAGATGATTTGGAAAAAATTAAAGAGCAAACGTTAAACGTATTATAGTTACGAGATTCGTGATACAGGTTTAGATTCGAGATTTAAAGGCAGAATCTGAAAACCCGAAACTCAGAACTCGAAACCCGAAACCAAACAATGGATAAAGTTATCATATTTTCAGCGCCATCGGGAAGCGGAAAAACGACATTAGTAAAACATTCTCTGGAAGCAATTCCGGAGCTGGAATTCTCTATATCTTGTACAACGAGGCAACCGAGAGGAAGTGAAATTCATGCTATTGATTATCACTTTATTTCGCCTGAAGAATTCAGACAGAAAATTTCTGATGATGCTTTTGTAGAATTTGAAGAGGTTTACACCGACAAATATTACGGAACCTTAAAATCTGAAGTAGAAAAAATCTGGAGTCAGGGGAAAGTTGTTATTTTTGATGTAGACGTAAAAGGCGGAATTTCATTAAAAAAATATTTTGGAGAAAAAGCATTATCTATTTTCATAGAACCACCTTCGATTGCCGAATTGGAACGAAGATTGATTTCAAGAAACACCGATGATGCCGAAACCATAAAAACCCGCGTAGAAAAAGCTGAAGAAGAGCTTACCTACGCCATAGAATTTGACAAAATCGTGATTAACAGCGATTTGAGTGAAGCAAAAATAGAAATAGAAAGTTTAATAAAAAGTTTTATAGAAGAAACTAGAAGTTAGAGATTAGAAGTTAGTAAAAAGCACCCTTCAATTTGGTTTAAAACTAACTTCTAATCTCTAAAAACTAACTTCTATAAAAGAAAAATTTGAGGCTGAAATGAGCACTGAAACATTAGAAAAAGCTAAGTCTACACTTCCCGTAAAAGGATTTTTAGATTTAAAAGATATTGACATTCCTCAAGGAGAAGACCTGATAAAAGCGATTCTCCAGCTGAAAGAAGAAAAAAATGCCGTTATTCTGGCGCATTATTATCAACCGGGAGAAATTCAGGACATTGCTGATTTCTTGGGAGATTCTCTTCAATTGGCAAGACAGGCAAAAGACACAGATGCAGATATGATTGTATTCTGCGGGGTGCATTTCATGGCAGAAGCTGCAAAAATTCTGAACCCAACGAAAAAAGTTGTACTTCCAGATACTATGGCGGGATGTTCTTTAGCAGACGGATGTTCAGGTGAAGGTTTGAGAAAAATGCGTGAGCAGCATCCAAATGCTTTGATTGCAACTTACATCAACTGTAACGCAGAAACAAAGGCCGAAAGTGATATTATCGTAACCAGCTCAAATGCTGAAACCGTAATTGAAGCTTTACCGACTGACAGACCAATTATTTTCGCACCGGATAAAAACTTAGGTAGATATTTATCTAAAAAAACCGGTCGTGACATGATTCTTTGGGATGGAAGCTGCATTGTACACGAGGCTTTCTCAATGGAAAGAATTGCAAAACAATTGGCAGATAATCCAGATTCAAAAATGATTGCGCACCCAGAAAGTGAAGAATCAGTTTTAAAACTGGCTCACTTCATCGGTTCAACTTCTGCTCTTTTAAATTTTGTTGAAAAAGACGATTGCCAAAAATTTATCATTGCTACTGAAGAAGGAATTCTTCACGAAATGAGAAAACGTGCGCCACACAAAGAATTAATTCCAGCTTTGGTTTTTGACGAAAGCTGTAACTGTTCAGAATGTTTTTATATGAAACGAAATACAATGGAAAAATTGTATTTGTGTATGAAATATGAACTTCCTGAAATTTTAATTGAAGAAGAACTTCGATTGAGAGCACTAAAGCCTATTGAAGCAATGCTCGACCTTTCGAAAAGCATTAAATAATAAAAACGAGCTGTCTCAAAAATGAGGCAGCTCGTTTATTTTTTTGCTAAGGTGACTTTACCATTTATGAAAGTCCACCATCTACACAATCCATGTGTACTAAAACTTTAGATTGGCAACATTTTGGCAAAGCATTAAACGCTTCACATGAACGTGGAAAATCAGGACCGGGCCCGTATGGTCCGGAAGGACAATTTTCATTACAAACTGCGCCACCATTAATAGACTTCAGCTCTACTCGAGCTAATTTTTTAAGATTTTTCATATTTATTTGATTTGTTTAGTTATTAAATATAATACTTTTGCTTATATATAAAAAAATCATGAGTAAAATCTTTTTAGAAGATGTAAAAATCTACGCTTACCACGGCGTTCTTCCTGAAGAAAATATTATCGGAACCTATTATATTTTAAATGCAGAAATTCATACTGATTTGTGGGGCGCTGCAGTTTCTGATGATTTAAATGACACCATAAGCTATGCTGATATTAATGAAATCATTCATGAAGAAATGAAAATTCAGTCTAAATTGCTGGAGCATGTTGCAGGAAGAATTATCACTAAAATAAACGAAAAATTTAATCAAATTTCATACATCAAATTAAGAATTACCAAAACCAGTCCCCCAATGAAAGGCGAAATGAAAGGTGCAAGTGTAGAGCTTGAAAAAAGCTTTTTATTAGGCGGAATTACAGAAAATGAGTAATTTTCAGTTTTAAAATCAAAACACAGTGAAGACATTCAACCTAATATTTCTATTGCTTGCTATCGGTATTTTTGGACAAAACAATACTTCTGGCGATGCTATTTACAATTTTCCTAAAATAAAATCGAGCATTACAATGCCGGTAACCATTCCATTATCGGAGATTAGCAATATGATTAATGCTTCGGTAAAGGATATGATTTTTCAGGATGATTCTTACACCGATAACGACAATGACCAATTTAAAGTAAAAGTTTGGAAAACCCGACCAATACGACTGGTTGGAGATGCCAATCAAAATATTGTGATTGAAGTTCCATTAAAAATATGGGCAGAAAAAGGCATTGGTACTTTGGGAGTTTACACCTATCAGGAAACGACTTTTGAAACGGTGATGTATTTTAAAACAGCTTTAAGTTTTAAAAATAACTGGACGGTAAGCACTTTTACACAACCCATGGGTTTTAAATGGGTCAAAAAACCAGTTTTAGATTACGGAAAAATTAAAATTCCTATCACTTCACTCGTCGAAAAAAGCCTTAAAGAGCAACAGTATAACTTCTGTAAAACCATTGACCAGCAAATGGCTACACAGCTCAACTTTCAGCAATACGCTGTTTTGGCGTGGAATGCTTTTTCGCAACCTTTCAACATCTCTGAAGAATATAATACATGGTTGAAAATAACTCCCATCAACGTTAATATTACTCCGCTGAAATTTTATGGAAATCAGATTGACACCAATATTGGAATTGATATTTTTTCTGAAACCTACACCGGAACAAAACCAGAGGCCTCACAACCTGCAAAAGCAGTGATGAATTTTAATTTTATTCCTCTATTAGCAGACCAGTTTCTATTGCAGACCACTGCAAATATTCCATTTTCTGAAGCGACCAATATCGCCAAGAAAAGCTTTTTAAATAAGGAATTTGATATCAGAGACTCTAAAGTAAAAATTACGGATATAAAAGTATATGGCGAGGCAAACCGTATTATGATTGAAGCTGAAACGGAAGGTTACGTAAATGGAACGGCTTTTATTTCAGGTATTCCTATTTATGATGAAACAAAACAAAAAATTGTGCTGTCGGATACCAAGTTTAAATTAAAAACCTCAAACCTTCTTCAAAAATTGGCAACTTCTCTTTTTAAAGGTAAAATTGTAAAGATGATTGAAAACGAATACGGAATTCCTACAAACGAGCTTGAAGCATCGTCAAAAAAAAGCATTGAAGAAGCGTTTAATAAAGAATATTACAAAGGACTGAAAATGACCGGGAAAGTTTTTAAACTAAAACCCCATCAAATTCTTTTAAACGAGTATGGCATTACAGCTGTAATTGATATCAATGCCACTTTAAGATTTACTTTAAAAGGCTTTTAAACTAAAAACATATAATCATGAGAAAATATTTACAAATTATTGATAGACACAGAGCAACCAAGGGAATGAGGTTCGTTAATATTCTTGTTGATAGAATTGCATTTAACTTAATTTTTTTCGCATTAGGTCTTGCCGGCGGTATTCTTGACGGAATTTTTGGAATATATTATTTCACTAAATTCTTTGACCAATTAGCTGAATTGGGAAGAGTTGCCGATATTATTATCACAAGTATTATATTTTTCTTTTATATATTTCTAATTGAATACTTTACTAAAGGAAGAAGTCTCGGGAAATACATTACCGGAACAAAAGTGATAATGACAGATGGCAAGGAACCTACTTTAGGAGATTATTTTATTAGAAATATTACACGATTGGTTCCTTTTGATGCTTTATCATTTTTAGGAGAAAATGGATGGCATGACAACTGGAGCGACACTAGAGTAATCAATATCAAAAATTATGAGGCTGAAAAACAGGCTAAGAACGAAATTGACGCAATTGGTGTAAAAGAAATTGCATAAAAAATTTGGAGAATATTATTATTTCCCTATATTTGCAGCACCTAAAAACGGTGCTTTGGCCGAGCGGCTAGGCAGTGGTCTGCAACACCATCTACAGCGGTTCGAATCCGCTAGGCACCTCCAACTAAGTCCCTAATCTATACCAGTTTAGGGACTTTTTTGTTTTCTTAAAACTACTTATCCATTAGTAAACAATAAATCTACTTTTTTGAAAAATACTTTTTATAATGGGGAAAGCCTTGGCTGTAATACCAAAATCCTGACTTACTGCTCTGCTGCCTTAAATAAATAGAAATTAAGAAGACAAATAGCAAAACTAAACCTAATAATATAAAATTCTCAAGCAATGAAAGATAATCTGATATTTCCATGGGTCGATTTTTAGTTATTATAAATATATGCAAAAGAGACAATAAAAAAGAAATATTTTCTCTATAACTAGAGATTTAATTAAAAAAAATCAACCATACGTGATAAACACTGGCTTCTTCGAGCTATCTTTTTCAAAAAGCATTTTAAAACTTTAACACTTCCTTAACTAAACCTTGGCTTCATAATTGAAATTATCAGGATATAGACTTCAAAAGTTTAATCGTATAGAAAATTTGAGTTATGAAAAATATAGTTTTAACAGGTTTGATTTCAATATTTACATTGACGGCCTGTAAGAAGGATGATAATAAAGTTGCTGAAAAAACTTTAGAACAACAGAAATTAGAATTTCAGGCTAGACAGCTTGATATAGAAAAGCAAAAACTGGCTATTGAAAGAGAAAGATTCGCCTACGAAACACAAAAAAGAAACGATAGCATAGCGGAAGTTGAAAAAGCTAAAACAGCAGCTGCCGCAAAACCTCAGGTAATCAAAGAAACCAAAACAATATACAGAGACGCACCGTCTTCTTCTAGCAACAACGGAAGCCAGGCAAGCAACTATTCATCTCAAGGAACAACCGCTAAGAAAAAAGGGATAAGTGAAGCTGCAAAAGGGACTGCAATTGGTGTAGTGAGTGGCGCGGCTTTGGGAGCTATTGTTAATAAGAAAAACCGTGGTGGTGGTGCCGTAGTTGGTGGTATCATCGGTGGAGCAACAGGATATACATTAGGTAGGTCACAAGACAGAAAAAGTGGTCGAGTACAACCTAAATAATTAAATATTTTCACAAACATTAAAGATTGCTTATTTTTAGGCAATCTTTTTTTATGCTATTAATTTTATTCTCCTCAATTTTTCTAGTTACAACCTTTATGGGTTGGGGAAAACTGATGGAAAATATTTTTAGAAAAAGCCTTACCGGGATTTCAGGAAAAGTTTTAGCCGGAATTTTCTCAACGGGTTTAATTTTCACTGTTCTATCATTTTTCACTCCACTGAATTTATATGTTGAAATTCCTATCATTTTAATCGGAATTTTTTACTTTTTTAAAGACAAGCTCTACCTAGATTTTTATAAATTCTCAAAAAAGGATTCTATAATTTTAGGCGTTTTAATAACGGTAATCTTATTTTGCAGCTCTTTTTATCCATTTATTTTAGACCATTTCGGATATTATGTTCCTACGATAAAATGGGTTACAGAATATGGTTTGGTGAAAGGAATCTCTAATCTTGATTTGATTTTGGGACAAATGTCGGTTTGGCACATCCTACAGGCCGGATTTAGTAATTTTGCAGACCCCTTTTTAAAACTTAATGCCGTTTTACTTATTGTTTACGGAATTTATATTGTAGAAAAAAAAAGCTGGATTCAACTTATTTTCATTCCCGTTTTACTTATTTTTTCACAATCCCCAAGCCCGGATTTGCCTGTAATTATTTTTTCACTATTTATTTTAAACGAAATTCTATCCGGAAACAAAAATATTTCTTTTTTATTCGCCTTTTCAGTTTTCACTTTTGCCATCAAACCAACCATTATCTGGCTGCCGATTTTCATTCTCCTCTACTCCATTTTCATTATTAAATTTGACTATAAAAAACTTATTTTCGGCTCCGTTGTTTTTCTTTTATTTATTGTGAAAAATATCTGGACATTTGGCTATCCCATTTTCCCAATAGCAGTTTTAGATTTAGGAATTCCTTGGAAATCTAATCCTGAACTGTTAAAAGCATCTTCAAAATTTGCCATCGTAAAAACTTATGATGAACAATATTCTTACGCAGAAATTTTAAAATTCTCTTGGCTTGATTATATTAAGAATTGGCTTTCATTAAAAGGATTAAAGTCAATTATCAATATTTTTTTTATTTTCAGCTTAATAAGTTTCATTATATTCTCTATTGTTAAAAAAAACAAAATCATTAGTCTGATTTGTATTTCAATATTGATAAAAAGCGCTTCAGTTCTACTTTTTTCAGCACAATACCGATTTTTCATTGATGTATTTTTTGTGATATTCTTTGTTGTATTTTTTAAATATTTAAATAAAAAATATACAGTTTTAATTTCCTCATTTTTGATATTTACTGTTGTGGGAATTTTCTCTTTTCCCAATCTTATTCAAAAGTTTATTCCAAGTTTTCAGGTGGGAAGATTTATGACACCATTTGAAAAAAAACAGATTATAAAGCCATCTCATTACGAATATAATCAATACAATTCTTATAAAGTTGGAGATTTAAAGTTTAATGTTTCAAAAAAATACCCTTTCAATTTTGATACGCCAGTTCCTGCAATCTCAGTAAATTATGTTTTTGATTATCAAAAAGAAAAAATATTTCCAAAACCTATTGATAAAAACAATTTAAAAAAAGGATTTATCTGGAAAAACCTTAATGCTGAAGAAAAAAAGGAACTCGACAAAACAATAGAATTAATCAAAAAGAGTTATCAATAAACCGATTGCCAAAGACTTTATTATCTGAATAAAAAACGGTAATTTTGTACTATGTTCAATACTTTAGGTAATCTTCTCAGCCTAACCACGTTTGGCGAGAGTCACGGCGCAGCTTATGGCGGAATCATCAATAATTTCCCGGCAGGTCTGGAAGTCGATTTTGAAAAAATTCAATATGAGTTGAATCGTAGAAAACCCGGCCAATCAGCAATCGTTACCCAACGAAAAGAAAGCGATACCGTACAGTTTCTTTCCGGAATTTTCGAAGGAAAAACCACCGGAACTCCTATCGGCTTTATGATTGAAAATGAAAATCAAAAATCGAAAGACTATGATCACATTGCCCATTCTTATCGCCCTAGTCATGCGGATTTCACGTATGATCAAAAATTTGGGATCAGAGATTATCGTGGCGGCGGAAAATCTTCTGCGAGAGAAACCATCAATTGGGTCGTTGCCGGAGCTTTAGCAAAACAATTTTTAAAGGATATTGAAATCAACGCTTACGTTTCTTCTGTGGGCGAAATTTTCTGTGTAAAACCTTATCAGGATTTAGATTTTTCTAAAACCGAAAGCAATGAAGTACGTTGTCCCGATACTGAAACTGCCGAAAAAATGATTTCAAAAATTAAAGAAATCAAAAAAGAAGGCAATACAATTGGCGGAACCATTACCTGTGTCATCAAAAACGTTCCTGTAGGAATTGGTGAACCCGTTTTTTCTAAACTTCAGGCTGAATTGGCAAAAGCAATGCTCAACATCAACGCATGCAAAGGTTTTGAATATGGAAGCGGATTTTGTGGTGCAAAAATGACAGGAAGCGAACATAATGATGAATTTAATACCGACTTTTCTACAAAATCAAACCTTTCCGGTGGAATTCAGGGTGGAATATCTAATGGAATGGATATTTATTTCCGAGTAGCTTTCAAACCGGTAGCAACCATTTTAAGACCACAAAACAGTGTTGACAAAGATGGAAATGCAGTTACTGTAGAAGGAAAAGGCAGACACGATCCTTGTGTTGTTCCAAGAGCAGTTCCTGTGGTGGAAAGCTTAGCCGCATTTGTTTTAGCTGATTTATTTTTAATCAACAGAACCCGAAATAGTAATCAATTTTAAATTAAATTTTTAGTAATCATGAAAAATTACTGGGATAAAGCCATATCTTTTGAAGAATATCTTCAAATCGCTCATCAAAGACTTGAAAATCCTCCAACTCCACAAGATGCAGAATATAAAATGTATTACGAGTTGGGAATCCAGAGAATGGATAGAACTTTGAAAAAATTTGTTGTCGACGAAGAGCAAATCAACGAGTTAAAGTCTAAAAATTTCAACGGAAAAATTCTTATTATTTCTGAAGCTTGGTGTGGCGACGCAAGTGCGACCGTTCCTGCTTTAGCTAAATTCTTTGAAGGTCACAATGAAGTAAAAATCTTCCTAAGAGACAGTGATAAGAGTTTAATCAATCAGTTTTTGACAAACGAAACAGAATCTATTCCGAAAGTAATCATTTTAGATGAAAACTTTAATGTGAAAAATTCTTGGGGACCGCGTCCAAAATTTGGGAATGAACTATTATTAAAATTCAAAGCCGATCCTGAAGCATATCCTAGAGAGAGTTTTTATAATGATTTGCAGGTATATTATTCTAGAAACAGAGGAAAAGATGCCATTCAGGAAATTTTAGAATTATTGTAAATAAAGAATTATGAAAAAACTGATTATTTACGTTGTTATTCTCGCAGTTTTAGGCGTTATATTTTTAGTTCCCGGAGTACGAAATTTTCTTAAGGACCAATTTTTTCCGATTGCTACGATAGAAAATGCAGTGCACATCAGCCCGGAAGATTATGATGTAGATTTACAGGGAATCAATGTGCCGAGTACCAATCTGAAAAACTTTAAAGACAAACCTGTTTTTCTAAATTTTTGGGGAACATGGTGTCCTCCGTGTAGAAAAGAATGGCCATCAATACAAAGATTGTACGACAAAAGAAAAGAAAATATAGATTTCGTTTTAATTGCAATGAAAGATGAAGAGGCTACGGTAAGAAAGTTTATGAAAGAAAATAACTATACCGTTCCGGTGTATATTGCGCAAAGCCCTATCTCAGAAAAAATACTTCCGAAAGTTTTTCCTACCACCTTTCTGTTAGATAAAAACGGAAGAATATTGATTAAAGAAGATGCTGCAACTGACTGGGATGCAGAATCTATCCATCAATTTATTGATAATATTCTTAAGTAAACTTTAACTAAAATTTAGATTGAGTTGGTACAAATTTTGCGAAATTTACAGAGTTGAAAATTATTTTAAAACAGACACAAAAATGAAATATTCAAAACTCAATCTTGCAAAAGAAGCGATTGCCCACAAAGGCTTTCTCAAAAAAATACCCGCTATTTTCAGAATGGTTAATATGTGGCGAAAAGGAGTATATCCTGTAAAATCAATAGACCTTATCTTACCGCTACTAGGTCTTCTGTATGTTATTTCTCCTATAGATATCATCCCTGACTTTATTATTGTAGCCGGAGTTTTAGATGATTTAGCAGTTTTATCATTAACAATTCCTAAGCTTATTCGGGAAGTTGATAAATTTCTAATTTGGGAAGCCGAGCAGAAATACAGCCCAAGTAGTACAAAAATAATTGATGCAGAAATCGTTTAAATAATTAAAACATCCTTTTGAGGATGTTTTTTTTTGTGAATAAGCACCCATAATTAATGTTTATTATAATTTTTTAAATAGTAAGGAGGTTAAATATTTAAGAACACAAGCAAAATACACTGAGGCAAATCAATCAACAGCATACTTAAATCAATTTTAATAGTTCTTAAACACCTAATAATCTTAATGATAAAGACTTTTTCAAATCTACTTTAAGCAAAATTCACGATTGACAATTAACTTTAACATCAAATCCTTAAATTTGCATAATCTAATAAAAAATTAATGGAAAGTAAGAAAGAATTCTTTTTGGAATGTTACAAACTGGGCATCATCAAATTTGGAAGATTTACCTTAAAAAGCGGAATTGAAAGCCCTTTTTATGTAGACTTAAGACCTTTAGCATCAGATCCTAAAATTTTAAAAAACCTGGCTAATTACTTATTGGAAATGCTTCCATTAGATAATTTTGATTTGATTTGCGGAGTTCCTTATGCTGCACTTCCAATGGCGACTGCAATGTCTTTGGAAAGCTATATTCCATTAATTATAAAAAGAAAAGAAGCAAAAAGCTACGGTACTAAAAAATTAATTGAAGGAATTTACCAGAAAGGACAAAACTGTCTTTTGGTAGAAGATGTGATTACTTCTGGAAAATCTTTGATAGAAACCATTGCTGAAGTAGAGCAAGAAGACCTTAAAGTTGCCGACATCGTTGTTGTTTTAGACAGAGAACAAGGTGGTAAACAGCTTTTAGAAAGCAAAGGCTACAAAGTTCATACATTATTTAACATTTCTGAAGTTTGCACAATTCTTCAAGAAACTGGTGAATTGAGCGATGAAGAAGTAAAAAGAATTCAGGGTTTTTTACAAGGAAACCATATTCAGTTTGAAGAAAAGAAAAGACTTTCTTATCAACAAAAATCTGAAAATGCACAGCATTCTGTTTCAAAAAAATTATTAGAAACTGCTTTAGCAAAAGAATCAAACCTTATTGCATCAGCAGATGTAATAACTACTCAGGAATTATTAGAATTGGCTGAGAAAGTAGGTCCACACGTTATTGCTTTAAAAACGCACATCGATATTATTTCAGATTTCGATTATCAAAATACGATTGTTCCTTTGAAAGAATTGGCTGCAAAGCATAATTTCTTATTGATGGAAGACAGAAAATTTGCTGATATCGGAAATACTCAGGAGCTACAGTTCACAAGTGGCGTTTTCAAAATTACAGATTGGGCAGATTTTGTAACGTCTCAGGTAATTGGTGGTTTTGAATCTTTAGACTGTTTCAATAATGTAGGCGTTGTTGCCATTATCGGAATGTCTTCAAAAGGAACTTTAACGACCAATAGCTACAGAGAAGAGGCCTTAAAAGTCGCTTTATCTCACCCTAATGTAATTGGTGGAGTTTCTCAAAATGCACTTCCTGAAGAAATTTTACTGTTTACGCCGGGAGTTAATTTAGCAGATTCAGGTGATGGGAAAGGTCAGCAGTACAATACTCCTGATCATGTATTCAAAACTCTTCACACCGACTTTATCATCGTAGGAAGAGGAATTTACAAATCTGAGAATCCTGCAGAAGCTGCTGTTACTTATAAAAACGAAGGCTGGAAAGCATATTTGGCTTCATTGTAACAATAAATAAATAAATAAATCATTATTTGCTCTCATTCATATGGGAGCAAATTTTATTTTGTAGACTTCTCAGAATATTTACAAATCTTAACTAAAAATCATAAAGATTACATCTAAAATAAGCTATATTTGAAGCTTTAGCAAAATATTGAAAAAGTTTAGCATAGGTCTTTTTTTGATTTGGGGAGTTGTACAGGTTTCTGCACAAAAAGATAGTATTTCCATTCACGCAAAATTATCGCAGGATAAAAAAACTCTTGAAGTAAGGCAAGAAATTGTATATCACAATCATTCTGATACACCACTAAACAGTATTAAACTTCTAAACTGGATTTCGGCTTACAACAAAAGAGGAACTTCTCTGGTTTACCGAAAATTGGAAGATAGAAACAACAGCCTTCATTTTGCAAAACAGGAAGAGCTGGGGAAAGTTTTAGAATTACAAATCAAAAATTCAGAAAATCAATCTGTTTCTATCAAAAATATTTCTGAGGAAAATTTCTTTCTTTCATTAAACGAAAATTTAGAGCCCGGAAAAAGTGTCAAGTTGCAACTGCAATATACCATGCAGCTTCCAGACAAAAAATTTACCGGTTATGGAACTTCCGAGCAAGATATTGCGTTAAAATATTTCTTTATTGTTCCTGACCATTTTGATTCGGGCAATATTTCAAAAAGAAATTATCACGACATCGAAGAATCTGTCAACTTCAATACCTATTGGTCTGTTGATTTTGAAACACCCTCACAGGCTTTTATTCAAAGTAATCTTCAGCAGATTCAGCCTAATTTATTTAAAGGATATTTAGATTCAGATCCTGAATTTATTATTTCAAAAAATAATTTTCCGACGATTAAAATCGATACAGAAGATATTAAAACCGAAATCAAATTCGGATATACAATCAGCAAGCAGGAGATTCAGAATCTTGAGTTTTATCTTCCGTTGCAATTGAGATTTATCAAAGATAAAATCGGTTTTATCCCCAAGCAACTTTTTATTTCTGAAAAATTCAGGGCAAAAGAAGACTTTTTTGGAAATAACGATATTAAGTTCTGGAAATTTAGGTTTAAATTGTTTTCAGATGCTGAAAATACCGATTTAGACTATTTCGGAATTATCTCTAAAAAAATCCTTGATGAAAGCATTATTACCGATAAGCAGGAAAATCACTGGTTTAAAAATGGTTTAAAATCATATCTTGAAATTCAGTATCTGAAAAAATTCTATGGAGAAGCAAAACTTCTTGGAAATCTGCCCGAAAATAGTATTTTAGGTGTTAAACCTTTAAAATTATTCCATGCTTCAAGGGTGAAGTTACTAGACCGATATGGTTTGGCTTATCAATACATTATGTCTCAGAATCTCGATCAGAAAATCGATGAGCCTTTTGCTGTTTTGAGTAATTTTAATGATATGGCAATCAGTAGCTTTGAAACGGGAAGCCTTTTTAGTTATTCTGCCAATAAAATGGGTGAAGAAAAATTTAATCTTTTATTAAAAAATTATATTGCTAAAAACATTGATAAGCAAGTTTATCCCGAAGACTTTCTAGATCAGCTCGCCAAAGAAGAATCTTCGACGTCATATTTAAAAGGATTTTTGAAACAGAAAAACAGAGTTAATTTTAAGCTTAAAAATTTTAGAATCAATGATGATTCTCTGCATATCAAAATTGCAAAAAATACAGACGAAGCCATCCCCGTAAAGCTGGAAACCCAAACTAAAAGCGGTGAAAGAACTTCTTACTGGATCGAAACTGAGGAGAATGAAAAGCTAAAAACGGTCAGTCTTCCGTCACAAGATATTTATAAAATCACTTTAAATAACGATTATATATTTCCGGAAGCCAATTATCGTGATAACTTTCTTTACACCAAAGGTTTGTTTTCGAATGCTAAAAAAATTAAATTTAAACTCATTAAAGATATTCCAAATCCTGAGTTTAATGAAATATATCTAAACCCAAGAGTACGTTTCACCAACACCTACGACAAATTTTTGATTGGTCTTAACTTTAAAAATCAATCACTTTTTGATCAGAAATTCCTCTATTCAGTAACTCCGTCTTTCAGTACAGGAACGGGTAAACTGACAGGTTCTGGTGCAGTTTCCTACTCTTTTCTACCTGCTGAAAGTGTGATTCAGAGGTTAAGTTTCGGAGTTTCGGGATCGTATTTTCATTATGATTATGATTTAGCGTATCAGAAAAGCTCATTGTACTCGAATATCAATTTTAGAAAAAATCCGAGAAGTACGGTAAGCCGTGGTTTAGGAATTTCTTATACTTACTTTGAGCGCGACCTTAATGCAAAAATGATTGCCAATCGTGATTACGACAAATATAATCTTTGGACAATTGGTTACGGTTATACCGATAATCAGATGATTCACGAGAAAAGTTTCAGCCTGAGTACACAGGGAATGGAAGATTACAACAAGATTACCGCAGAAGGTTTTTACAGATGGGAATTTGCACCCAGACAAAAGCTTAGTCTGAGACTTTTTGCCGGATATTTTGCCAGAAACGACACCCGAAACAATACCTTTAATTACGGAATTTCAAGGGTTTCAGATTATTCGTTTTCATACAATCTTTTAGGACAAAGTGCATCAAGCGGAATTTTATCGCAACAGTTTATTTTAGCTGATGGTGGCTTTAAATCTTTTATTCCAGGAACAGTTAATCAATGGATTACATCTTTTAATGTAGACTCCAGCGTCTGGAAAATCTTCCATGTTTACGCAGATGCCGGTTTGTATAAAAATAAAAATAATCCTACACAGTTTATTTGGGACAGCGGTGTGAAGGTACGTTTAATCCCAGATTTCCTTGAAGTTTATCTTCCCGTGCAGTCTTCATTAGGTTTTGAACCCGGCTTTAAAGATTATGGAAGAAGAATACGATACACCTTGATTTTAAATCTGAGCACCATTATTAATGCTGCAAGAAGAGGTTGGTATTAAAACAAAAAAAAGTTGCCTGAAGACAACTCTTTTATTCCATATTTTCTAAGAAATTAATCTTTCAAAACTTTCTGAGAAACTGGTTGATTATCAACAAAACCAGTTACAATATAGTTTCCTTTTTGTAATTCAGCAACGTTTAATGATGCGCCATTTTTTACAGAAGCTGTTTTTACTAACTGGCCAGATAATGTATAGATTTTAACATCTCTGACACCCGCTTCGAAAATGATTTCATTATTTTTCACCAATGAATTTTTAATAAATCCTGACTTTTTGGAGGTATCTCTAATATCACTTACCGCTAACGTTCCCGATGTGGACTGCGGAGTGGGTAAGGAAATAGTAAAGTCTACAGAATTATTGTTCGTATCTCCAATCGTTCTACTGATTGAATTTAAAATCGTTGGTGATGGAGCTGCTCCACTTCCTTCATGCTGATTTGCCAATCCGTACCCTACAAAATCTAAAACATTTGTTGCTGTAGGCCCTGTAACTGTAGTAGCATTGCTTGCGAGAGCAACTTTACCCGAAGTAAGTGCAAGACCAATCCCTATCCCAACCGCAGGCGATCCATCTAAATTGAGCAAAACAGTCACTATGAGATTAGGATTAAGCAAATTAATCAATCCACCTAATCCATCTGAGCCTTGTTGAATTAAATAGGTTTGCCCCGGATTTAAAGTAATGCTGGGTAAATTATTATACTGAGTGAAAGCTCCGGAAGCTGATGCGTATTGAAGAGTTGCACCATTGAGAGAAGAAGTAGAAGTTCCAATATTTTTCAATTCTATGAAATCATTGGTAATCGCGGCACCAAGAAGTCCGCCACCGGTATAGATTTCATTAATAACAATCTGGGCATTAGAGAATGCAGCTATCGAAACGAGTCCGATAAAAGTAAATACTTTTTTCATAATGTTATATTTTAGTTGATTGATAATAATTTATACAAAATTAATACCATATCAACAATCATATACCACATGTTTTGAATTATTAAAAACAAAATCACATATTGAAGAAAAAAAAACCACTTCTTAGAAGCGGTTTGCAATATTAATTTCGAGTGATAATTAATCGAAAATTAGTTTTTCAAAATTTTCTGAGAAACAGCTTGATTATTTACAGTTCCTGTAACGATATAGTTACCTTCAGCTAATTCAGCAATATTTAAAGTTCCGTTAGCTTTTACAGAAGCTGTTTTCACTAATTGACCCGTTAATGTATAAATTTTAACTTCTTTTGCATCTGCTCCAAAAGTGATTTCGTCATTTTTAACGAAAGTGTTTTTTATGAAGTTTGATTTAGATAAAACTACATCAGTAATACTTAAAGTTCCACAGTTGTTCACAGCTGCACTTGAGTTAATTGGATTAACAGCACCAATTATAAAATCAGCTCCATTATTATTGGTATCAGTACAACCTCCATTTAGTCTAAAAATAGAATTAGTTGCAGATCCTACAACGCTAGTATCAGTACCTTCTGATGCATTCGCTGTACCCATACCAACAAAATCAATAGCACCAGTAGGAGACGCTCCATTGATTGTGGTATCGTTACTCATTAGTGCAACTTTACCATTTCCTCCCAAGTTAACAGTACCACTACCAGATAAACCTCCATCAAAATCAACAGCAACAGGTAAAACAGCTCCCGTATTAACATTATTAGAAGCAAGCCCAACTAAATAGTAAGAGTATGGAGCAATAGTTGCACCTGCAGGAAGTGTTACTTTTCCACTCCAACTAGCAGTAGAAGTTGCTGATCCATATTGTATAGACCATCCAGACATATTAACAGCTGAGCTAGTTTTATTGAAAAGAACTACAAAATCTCTATTGTAAGTTGCTCCAGAATTCCCTCCATTTGCATAGATCTGTGCCATTGAAACTTGCGCATCAATCATAATTGCTGAAAAAGCAATACCCAAGATAATAAAAACTTTTTTCATAACTTAATTTTTTAATTATTAATAATTTACATGGCAAAATTAGGGCAATTTTTCTCTTTGAGACAATATTAAGGTTAATTTACTGTTAATAATGCTAAAGAGGAAACGGTTCACATTTTTTAGTTATTTTTACCAATTATTTTTAAAGACTTGCAGAATTCTATTCTGATATTCGTACTTTTTTTCATGGGCTTATCAATGAATAATGCTCAAATATTTTCATGGAAAAATCCCAATATCCCTAAAGATTCTATCTCTTCTAAGAATGACAGTATTTTAGCAATAAAAAAAGACAGTATTCTCGCTTTAAAATTCGGACGGGATATTTTCGCAAAAGACACCATGGATTTTGTGAAAACCAGCAACCGAATTATTGTAGATGAAGCGGTATTGGCAAAGAATGATTCTAAAAGATTTTTAGGAGAATTAAATTCAAAAGGTTCAATTATTCGAGGGATTACTTTTGGTAATAATCAGGGACAGTCGGTACAAAGCTCGATGGACCTTCAAATTTCCGGTAGGCTTTCAAAAGATGTTACCGTTTTAGCAAGTATTTCAGACCACAATTTACCGATTCAGGCAGATGGTTACACGCAGACTTTAGAAGAATTTGACAAAATTTATATGCAGCTTAATATTAAGGATAAATCTATTCTTAGAGCCGGACATTTAGATTTGGTAGATTCTAAAAATTATTTTGCCAAATATCAGCGTCGAAGCATGGGAATTCAGTTTCAGACTCAGCTTGGGACTGATAACAAAACTTTTGTAGATATTTCAGCGGGTGTTGCACGAAGCGAATTTCACAGAATTCGTTTTCAGGGTATTGAAGGAAACCAGGGACCGTATCGTTTAACCGGGAAAAATGGCGAGCAGTTTATTACCCTAATTTCTGGTTCAGAGCAGGTTTTCATCGATGGTATCTTGATGAAACGTGGAGAAAACCAAGATTATATCATTAATTACAATACAGGAGAAGTTACTTTTACCAGTTTCAGACCGATTTTCCAACAGAATTTCATTACCATTTCTTTCAATTACGCCAACAGAAATTACTCTAGATACTTATTTACCGGAAAAGTTGAGCATCAAAGAGAAAAATTAAAAATAGGCTTAAACTGGTTTATGGAGAATGATAATAAAAATGCTCCATTAGCTTTAAATTTATCTAAAGAAGACGAGCAGATTTTAGCAGATGCCGGAAATGATTTAAACTTAATGTACGCACCTTCAGGTGTCGTTGCAGAATACGATGTCAACAAAATTCTTTACAGTCTTGTTCTGAGTCCTAACGGAAATTATTATCAGTTTTCTACAGATGCTACCCAAACTTTGTATCAAGTTTCGTTTACTTATTTTGGAGCCAATCTTGGAGATTACAAACTCACTCAAACGACCAATAACGGAAGGGTTTTCGAATACGTTGGCCCCAATTTAGGAGATTATCGTGCGGTAAGAAAACTTCCTTCACCACAAAAATCTCAGGTTTATACTTTAAACTCTGAATATTTGTTGAAAGACGGTAAAATAGGTACTGATATCTCGTTGAGTAATTACGACATCAACCTGTTTTCATCAAAAGATTCTGACCAGAATTTGGGATATGCAGCTAGGATTTTTGGAAACAAAACATTCACTAAAAACAGCTGGAAAGGTACTCCAAGTTTTGAGTACCAATATATTGAAAAGCAGTTTCATATTTTAGACCGTATTAATGATGTAGAATTCTCCCGTGACTTCAACTTAGCGAAAGAATTTAATGGTTTAACGCAAAACCGTTTCATTTTCAGCTTTCTTAATAAATGGAATAATAAATCTACTTTAAACTACAGAATCAATTATCTTGACGAGCAGGATTCTTATAAAGGAACAAAAAATGACCTTGATTTTGGCTGGATTAAAGGAAAATTCAACACAAAAGGAAATTTATCTTACCTTAATACCAATGCTACTCTGCAAGACACAAAATTCATCCGTGGAGGAGCAGGAACCGAGTATACCGGCAAAAAAGGAAGCTGGGCAGTAGGCGGAAGCATGGAGCACAATGAAAAAAAATACAACGACACTCAGTTGATGGATGTCACAAGTTTTAGTTGGAAAGAACTTTTCGTACAGAAAAAAATAGGCGACAGCACAAGAACGAAGCTTTTAGCGAAAATGTACGTGAGAGAAAATGACTCGGTACGCGACAACAGACTTCAGAACACCAACAGAATTTTAGGTTTCATGGCAGAAAGTCAAATCATTAAAACTGAAAAAACAACCTTAAACGCTTTACTACACTACAGAAAATTCTTCTATAAAGATGATATTGTAGATACAGACCAAAATAAAGATTTTGTGGTGGGTAATATTTTGTATAACCAGCAATTATTCAAAAACGGAATGCGTCTTCAGGCGTTTTATGAATTAGGAAACGGACAGGAAGCGCAGAGAGAATTTCAATACATTAAAGTTACCGACGGACAAGGTATTTACAAATGGACCGACTACAACGGTGATGGCGTGCAACAACTCGACGAATTTGAGATTGCAGAATATTCTGACTTGGCTCAATATATCAGAATTTACACCAATTCGGTGCGGTATATTCCTTCTAATAAAAATAAATTACAGCTCGCTTTATTTGTTAATCCGGCGGTTGTTTTCAGTTCAGAAAATAAATTTTTAAAACGCTGGAATTTTAATATTTCATTAAATTCTCAGAAT
This sequence comes from Chryseobacterium turcicum, assembly GCF_021010565.1. Classification (NCBI taxonomy): domain Bacteria; kingdom Pseudomonadati; phylum Bacteroidota; class Flavobacteriia; order Flavobacteriales; family Weeksellaceae; genus Chryseobacterium; species Chryseobacterium turcicum. The sequence goes on along the minus strand of NZ_JAJNAY010000001.1, from coordinate 969,866 downwards.
TCATTCTACAAAAAAGATAAAGTTTTGGTGATAAATCCTTTTGAAAAAGGTGAAAATCAGATTCTAAAAAATCAGAACATTTTGATGTCGATGCAGTTTAATCCTACCGAAAAATCTGGCTGGAACGGAAATTACCGTTTTATACAAAATGACAACCTCCTGAATGCCAATTTCAGTAATGAAGAAAGAAATCAGACTTCCAATTTTGTGAATGTAGGATATTGGTTTAATAAAGAATTCAGAATCGATTGGGAGAACTCTATTCACGATTTAAAAAACTCATCACAACTCTTTGCAACAAGAGATTACAGGCTTAATAATTTTGAAACCAAGCCAAAAGCGACCTATAAATTCACCGACGCTATTCAGGCAGAATTTTCATCGGCTTACCGTGAAAAACAGAGAAAAGACGGTGAAGAACTCTTAAAAGCATTTGATATTACCGGAACCATCCAATGGGAGCGCAAGAAAACATCAATTAGAGGAAATTTCTCATTTATCAACAATGATTTTACTGGAAATAGCTTCAGTATTGTAGGAAACCAAATGCTTGATGGTTTAAAACCAGGAAAAAATCAGGTCTGGAGTGTTTTTATTCAGCAAGCCATCAACTCTTTTCTGCAGTTAAATTTAAATTACGAAGGAAGAAATTCTGGCGAAAGAACCATCCACATTGGGAGTATGCAGGTGAAAGCAAGTTTTTAGAAACTATTTAAGTCCATCGAAGCCTATTTTTTTTTAGAAGCTTTTTCCAGCTTTCCACTCTATCTTTTTTGTCCCATCCCCTATTCCTTTCAACAAAAAAGGATGCCGTTGCAATCTGGGCTAGTTGTAAAATAATGAAATTTAAAATAAGGCTGCCAATCTCAATTTCACTTATCAAACATAAAAAAGCCTTGAAAATCGATTGATTAACAAGGCTTTTCGTAATTGATAGCAAACAAATATTGAGCTGAGTAACTGATGATGTATTACTCTTTCAAAATTTAAATGGTAAGATTTTTCACTAATGAGGATTAATCCCCATTGTCGCGGCTTTTCTGATTGCCAATGCTACAGCATTCAGCTCCAGAATAGAGTTATAGACAAATTGAGCCTGAGTTCCTTGATTCGGATACTGCCCGTATCTTTTAGTCAAAGGAACTCCGTTATTATATAAACTCGGATACTCTAATTCACTCGTTGAGGTTTCAGAAGCTCCTACCGAATCACCAAAATACACAAAATTCTTGGTGTCGTTATACCAAACTGTAGAATAGGAAGGGTCTACGGTGTATTTTGAAAATTGATTATTAGCAGCTGCAACCTGTACCGAATTAGCAGGAAGCTTTTTAACGATAATAGTTCCTGTAGAGCTATTATCTTCGCCCCAGTATTTTCCTGCAGTATTCCCAAATGGCCCATTAATAATAGGGTCGTTTTGCAAACTATTGATTGGGTAAACATTATCATCCACAGAACCAGTACCCGCAATTTGTTGTTGCGCATTACTTTCTCCAAAAATCCCGTTCAGTATCGTATTCGTTCCATTGGCATCATTATCTGCTGTACCATAGATTAAAACCCCTCCGGCATTTACATAATTATTCAGTGCAGTGGCCAATCCAGCAGTAGGAGCCAAACCAAATGAGTAGTACAATACAACATCAGGTTTTACTGTACCATTTAAATTAGTTATCGCTGTAGCAGGATTATTGGTGTTCCATAAATTATTAAAAGAAACCATTTTAACTTTACCAGAAGGTCCAAAACTCGAACTATTAAAAGCCTTGGCTCTGATATTATTTGGATGCCACGAATACACGTTATCAGCACCAATCACAGCATAAGTCATAGCAGGCAAAGTGATTGGTATTTGCGCATTACACGTTGCATTACCTGCAAAAGTATTGGATGTGATGGTTACATCAAAATTTGCATTTACAGTAGGCGCTCCACTTCCCATTAATGTCACCGTATTTGTACCTGTAGAAGAAAATACACCTGTTGCAGTAAAAATCACACCATTTAACATTGTTGTGGTGATTATATATGATCCCGGATTGCTCACATTTACATTCAATGTGATATTATTACTTGATGCCAATGCCACCCCTTTCAAATAGGTACCGTGTACAGAAACAGAAGAACAAATCAACGTATAGGTCGCAATATCAGTCTGAACATTTACTCTCACCGGCGGTGTACAATTAACCTCAACACCATTAGCATTAATTGCTAAATCATCGGTCTGTGCTACAACAGGAGTTCCTTGTCCGACAGCTTGTATAGTGTAAGAACCTGGCTTAAGAAAAGTTCCTGATACAAAAAAGCTGTATCCATTTGTGGTGGTTGCATAAAATGTATATTCGCCTGCCTTAGTCACTGTTACCGGAACCGCTAGATAATTGGAAGAATCAAGCTCTTTTCCTCTTACATAATTTCCTTTCACTTCTATTGCCGCACAATCAAAAGTGAACTGAGATTTTCCTAAAGCACCACAAAGGCTTTTCCATTCCTGCTCTGCATGATTCCAATAATTATAACAATCCTCAGTAATATTATAAATCAACATGCTGTTTTGTGCCGTGTTCATATTCGGCGTAAGTTCTGTATCTCGTTGAGTTTCGGTATAGCGCGGAATAATAATTCCATTGTATTTATCCGGAGTTGTACTTGCGGGATCCATTCGCTCAGAAATATGTAAACCCGCATACAAAGCTGGTTTATCTGTATTTATCCCTACTTGCGCAAAATTTAATGACAAACAAAAAAAGCTCATCAATAGTAATATATATTTTTTCATTATTTTTTTTTTCATTATTATATTAAGCTGAATCTTCCTTTTGAAAAAACAAAGGAGGAGGTCTTATCATTAAAAGAATTTGTATTAATATTAAATAAAGAAACATAGGAAAGTAATATAAAAACGGACATCTTATAAGCTATTTACACAAGGTAAAATTTCTTATAATTTGCGTTAAAATGACAAATATTGTAGAGTCGAAATAGTGATATATTTTTAAAAATAAATCACATATTAATGTTTAATGCAAATATAGATGGATCATCAATGAGACCTATCATATACAAACCCTCATTATCCCACGCGAGTAAAAAAAAGGCTAATCTATTTTATAAAACACTGTAAATCAACAACAAATAAAATAACTCAATATTCATTAAAAGTTAGAAAACCATAATGTAAAATCAATATCGGAGGGTATATTTAGTTTTTTTCTTAATCGGTATTTTCTTCCTTCGATGGCTTTTAACGAAGCATCGGTATGAATTGAAATCTCTTTAGTCGTAAGTCCTAATTTCATTATAGCACACAAGGTAAGTTCTGAAGTAGAAAGTGAAACTCCAGTATTATCAAATAGATTTTTCTTAAAGTAAGGAAATATTCGTTGAAATTTTTCAAGAAATACAACATCATTCAAGGAAATAGAAATTAATAAATCTTTGAAATTTTCATCCGAGAGTTCTTCTGTATTAAAAAGTTCTCTTAATGCTTTTATTTCAGTATTTAGATTGTCTATTTTTTCTCTTTTTAAAGTATTTCGATGAAGTGCTTTATAGTAATCATTTCTTTTTTCTTCTAAAAAGAAATAATTAACACCAAGTAAAAGAAGTTTACACGTTAAATTTAGAAGTAAAAAACCATGCTCTAATCCTTTGTGAGAAAATTGTGCTTCTACTCCCCATAATTGAAAATTATTGAATGCAGAAACATATAGACAAACCACCACAAATAAAAATATTGACAGCACAAAAACGGTATCTTTTTTCACACTAAAAAAAATAGGTACCGCAGCGAGTATTGAAAAATAATATATATAACAGCCACTCTCTACGCCAGTAATCGATGCGTAATAAGTAACAACTAACGTTAAATAGATAAAAACTGAAAATATAAAGTATCTGCTTTTAATAAATTTTTTAAAGAAAAAGCTAGATAGAGCAATTATCAATGCAGTTATTCCTAAAAAAAATACATTAAATTCTAGTCCTATTAATAAATACGTTATAAAGCCTTGAAATAAAAAGATGACGCATAGTAGAAAGAAATATTGATTAAGCATAATCGTAAAATCCTTATCTCTATTTGTATCTGAATCATCTAACCCATGATAAGAAATAAACTGATATAATTTAATGATTTTAGATTTTATAAGACTTAGCATCCGTTAAAAAATTACAGGTTAAAATTCAGGCTATGATTTTTGGTAAGCTTAAATCTACAAAATTTTATTGTACTCTTTCTCTGAAAACCTCTTTTTAGCATTACTTTTAAAATAATTTTAATGTTTTTTTAGAGCAAATTAGAAAAAATAAATAGTGGTAAAATGATTAAAAATCATTGCTGTAAAATGCTTTTTAAACCATAATTTTCATCAAAAAAAACACTGGTTGTCAACTCATTCCGAAACCACACAATCACTTTGAATAAAAAATGATGAAAAATATTGGATAAAATGAAGGGAATATTTGAAATTTGGCAATTCTTGGATTAACTAAAGAATTACAAATTATTAAAGAATGAAACAAAAAAAAAGCAATCTTCTGATTATCAAAAGATTGCTTCAAAATGTAGACCCACAGGGATTCGAACCCCAACTGACGGTACCAAAAACCGGAGTGCTACCGTTACACTATGGGTCTCTTTATTTTGGTGATGCAAATTTAAAGCTTTTTTCTTTATTTCCAAATCATTTTTAGATTTTTTTTATTTTTTCTTTCTTTCTTCAGATTATTCTCACCTACACCATCATTACGCAGGTATTTGGGCTATGTTTTATTTTTTTTAGCATAAAAAAATGGATTGAAGCGATACTTCAATCCATTCTAATTTTATCTTTATATTATAATGCCGAAGAGCAAAATAGTATAAAACAATGCTTATTACGGTTTCCAAAAACTCCAGACCGTACCGTTGAACACGGCAAGCTGCTTTGCTGTAGTATCGTAAACCATCATTCCTGGAGCAGGATTGATAATGTTAAGATGCGGACTTGCCACTTTCGGCAAAACCATCGCTTTGTCTGTATCTTCCAAAACTAAAATTCCGGCATCTGAGGTTTGAGTAGTTCCTACAGAAACTTTTGCATTGGTATTCTCGTCATGTGAATTCTGTATAACAACACCGTCTGCCGCTGTGTTGGGATCTACAGTAACACCTGTAGCATCAACGGAAAGATCTTTCCAGCCTCCTGAATATTTTGTTTTTACTTTATGATCAGAAAGGTCATACACCATGGTTCCGTTTACCGCTCCTGTAACCGCTCCTGTATTGGTCACCCAGGGTAAAATAATTCCACGGTTTTCATTTCCGAACTCTAAAGATATAGAAGGATTCACCGTAGGAGATTTTCCTATCGCCACCTGACCTGAAATCTGCAGCGTACCCATGAAGAGTACTGCTGCAGTGATTATGTTTTTTATTGTGTTCATATTTTTCAAGTGTTATTAATTATTTTAAGGACACGTTTGTGTATTAAAGCACTTCCAACCTGTTGCAGTTCCGTCCGTATTAATATATAAACAGTCTGAAGTAATATTGTACACCATCATTCCTTCTACAAGATTAGTCGCAGGAATACTGTTGATTTGTGCTATCGTTAATCTATTTGGTACAAATCCTTTGGTTTTAGATTCAAGTGCTGTCCAAGCTCCTTTTCTTACCATTGGCCAATTGTCATTATCTGTACCCGCTCTTTGTAATGAAGTAATCCCTTGTTTGGTATCTAAAACAATTCCCACCGTAACTGCAGGCTTGTAACAAAGTATTGGACAAGTTGCAATTAATGCATTGATTGCATTAGAGTACGTATAAGTTCCGTTATAAGTAGCATTCGCTAGATCATTTGACTCTATCTTATTATAGAAACCGTTAGCACTATAATCAGAAGGGGTATTATTTCCTACAATTGCATTAGCAACACCTGTAATAGTACCGCTTGTATTAACCACCGTTGCAGCTGATGTCTGGCCACCCGTCTGCGCTAATGCATAGGCTACCGTTCCTGATTCTGAAGCATCGGTACAACCATCGCCATCACTATCTAAATCTAAACGGTTAGGAACCCCGTCATTATCGGTATCACATTCGCTATATCCAAAGAGTGTAAAATCATCAAAAGTAAATGTCGTAGCACCCCAAAAATAGGTTCTCACTTTATAAGATGTAGATGGATTCAGTTGATAATCACTAATATCATAAACAATATTACCACTTGCAGCTCTAGCCATATCGATATTTAAAATGGTATAGGTCACAAAATTATCATCTGAAATTAGGACTGCCGAATGATAATTAGTAGCATTAATAGCAGATGTTCTTATATCATACAAAAAGTTGTAGTTATCAGCCGTAGTGGTAAATGGATGCTCTAAGTATTCATTACTTGCAAAAGCATCTGCTAAGGTATTACCATTGACATTAGCCACATTGATATAACCAGGAGTGTTCGATGCTACTAGACCGCTACCTGCCGTCCAAGCCCCAATGCTTGCAATATAAGCAGGAACCGAATTAACTCCTTGTGCACTTGCTCCTGTATTATCCCAATATACAAATCTATTGTTATTATTCGCGACACTTCCTGCAGCCGGATAAGCACATTCTGTAAGATCTAGCACCCCATCATTATCATCATCAAGATCCGTAAGATCCGAAACACCATCACCATCTGTATCGGTACAGAAGTTGAGCGATTTATTGTTAGCATAGACAGTATATGTAGAAGTATAATTAACGATACCGCTATCTGGTGTAGTTTCTACCGAATCTCCCATACCATTAGCGCCATAAGCACCAGTAACGATAACATGATCTCCAGAAACTTGTCCTCCAATATTAAAGAAGCTCGCAGGACCTAACAATGAAAGAGGAATACCCGCTTCTACCGCATCTGGACAGCCATCACCATCACTATCTCTATCAATATAATTAGGTACGCCATCACCATCTGCATCAGAGCTACAGCCCATTTTGGTACGGTGGAACGATGGGTTATAATTATTATACTGAATACTGAATTCTATTAATCGTGCTGCATTAACAATATTCACATTATCAACTCCTATAATTCTATACGTATGATATCTTACAGTAGGCTGCAATGTATTATTAAATGTAATTATACCAGCACTCAAAGCCTGACCGGCTACCACAGAAAGATCTGTCCAGGTATTAGACACCATATCTAAACCTTGTAACTTCCATTTTCCTGCACCAAAAGTAGCACCAACATTCAGTTTTACATTATTGATAAACCAAGCGTCAATCACCGGTAAATCAAACGTAATTAATGCTTTATTCTGAATACTAGCTGTAGAATTTACTGCGCCATAGCTTGTTGTATTATCATCATAAGTATTAGTAAGTGGATTGGCTGTTGCCCATCCAAAATCTGAAGTTACTCCTTCTGTAATATCCATAGCCTGTACCTCGGTATAGAAACAAGATGGAGACTCTACTGCATCTGGAATACCATCATCATCAGAATCGATATCAAACAGAAACTTATTACTACAGGAACTCACATTCATATTATCTGCAACAAAGGCATATGTATAAACATATTTGTAAGCATCAGGATTACTTGCCAATTGCAAAGCATCAGCAAAACCATTGCTTCCGTAAGGACCAGGAACCATTGCATTAGGGGTAGATACTGTAGAAGTTACTGCGCCTCCACTTCCATTTTGCACATTAGCCGTTATTGAAGCCTCGGTTATATGGTTATAAAGAATTGCTTCTTTGGTATCTGGACAACCGTCGCCATCACTATCAAGATCTAAACGATTCGGAATCCCATCGTTATCGGTATCAATGTCTGCACCACAAATTATATTACCTGCCGACCCTACCTGAAAGCTTAATCCTACCAAATCATGTGTTATAGATGTTAACGTTGTTAAATCGTAAAATCTAACATAATACATTGTATTAGGCTTAAGCATTGTCGGATTAGAAACATTCATTTTCTGCCACAAGTCTACAGTTCCTGAATTTGAAGGAGCAGAAACTGGATTATTAACAACAATAGGGTCAGCGAAAGACGGGTCATCATCTATCAAAACACCAACATTAATCAATGTACTCATGGTATAATATAAAAAGCCGTCGATATATATGTAGTTATTAGCAGTTTTAAATTGCCCCTGCTGATAATCTCCTTTAGTAATAGCATCAGAAAGTGAAGAATCATTATTAAGCCCAGTCAAGTTCCAAGCACCGCCTGCCCCTACAATCGTAGCACCAGTTCCCGACACTACCATTTGAGGTTTTACAGTAAAATAAGCTAAATTTGCAGCCGTCATTTTTTCTGATTCGATGTCCCAAACAATTGATCTTGGTGAACTATCCACAACAGGGCAACTAATTGTCTCATTAACATCTAATACCCCATCGTTATCATCATCAATATCTATAACATCTACAACACCATCACCATCAGTATCAACACAAGCTTTAATAGAAGCGTTAATTCCATAAAGACCGTATGTTGATGTATAATTTACAATTCCATTATCCAGAGTTTCTAACGTATTATTTAATCCATTAACACCTACCGCTCCGGTAAATTGATAATTAGCCGTTAAGTTACTAGTAGCTCCACCTTCCTGAGCATCACTACAGCCATCGCCATCAGAATCTAAATCATGATGATTCGGAATTCCATCCCCATCAGTATCATTGGTACAAGTAGGTTTTGGGTGTGCAGAAGCGATATAATTATTAGGGACTAATCGTATCTCTGTAACACCTCCATAGTATGAAGTACCCGCTACACCTACCAAACGATAATACCCATACACATTGTTAGGCAATAATGTATTGTTAACCGTAAGTGTTCCGCTAGTTGTAACCGATGAAACAGCACCTGAAAGATCAGTCCAAGATGCACCATTAACAGAACCTTGTAATTTAAAGGTCATTGCCGCTGTAGATGACAGCGCCCATGTAGTAAGATCAAGCTGCATAGAGCTAATCGCGATCGGTGTTGCAGGTCTAAGTTTATACAATTCTAAACCAACCCAGTTAAGAGCTCCGTTGAATGCATTAAGCGTTGCCGCATTGTTATCTATTGTATTAGCCGGAACATATGTAGAATAAGAAGCTAGTTGAGAACTTACTGACGTGATGGCTACAGCCTCGGTTTGCGTGTAGTAACAAGCTGGGCTTTCTACTGCATCTAAGATCCCATCATTATCATCATCGATATCATCAACGTCATTAATACCGTCTCCATCTGTATCTGTACAAATACTATAATTAGAGCCTATTGCATATTGATAGGTATAAGTACTATTATAAACTCCACTTTCTGGAGCCGTTTCTATTCCATTAAAGAATCCGTTAGCATTATATTGAGAAGGCGTACCATTTCCTACATAAGCATTAGCTGTTCCCGAAGGAATACCGCCAGTATAAATCGCTCCACCACTTGTAGACATAGAAGCCGACGCTCCAGAGTTTGTAGAAACCCCTGCCTCTCTAGCATCTGGACAACCATCACCATCAGAATCTAAATCTAAATGATTAGGAATACCATCGCCATCGGTATCTATAGAAGTACACGCTCCAACCTCTTCAGTAGTAAACCCAAATGCCAATGTAAGCCCAGACCAGTTTTCTAATGCATTGGCTACAAAACTGATTTCATTTTGAGCTCCTGCAAAAACGACAGACCCGTCACCTTCTGCACCAACAATTGTATTGGCATTAGGCTGGGTTAACGCTGCATTCGATTTTAAAATACTTACAGGTGTTGTAAACTGATAAGTAACAGGAACACCAGATTGGCCTAATGACCAAATTTGGAAAACAGGATTCAGTACTGGTTTAGAAAATACAAATCTATGCACTACCCCAACTCCACTAAAAGTTTGAATCATATTGGTAGCACCAGATGTTGTAGAAGTAGGACAATATTCTGCAGTCGAGGCTAATGAAGTCGCAGCCTGTAAACTTCTTACATCACCCGAATAATTAACGGTTACCGTTTCTCCATTCACTAAAACAACAGACCCTACCGCAGTATTCGTAGTCGCATTGAAAGAAGTCCAGTTTACCGCACGATAGCTTGTAGTTGCAGTTTCACAACTTATATTAAGAGATGGGCAAAGCAAACCTTCATCAGTATCTAACACTCCATCATTATCATCATCAATATCTACAACATCATTTACACCATCACCATCAGTATCTAAACACGCATTAAGACTTTTCACTAATCCGTAAGCATTATAGGTAGAGGTGTAATTTACAATACCATCCCCTTCAGGATCAACCGCCGTTACCAAACCATCTCCGTTAGAATCAACATTAGGGAATTGATAATTGACTGTCGTGTTAGTTGTTGCCCCAGACTCCAGCGCATCACTACAACCATCTCCATCTGAATCTAAATCGTGATGATTTAAAATACCGTCTGAATCTGCATCAGTAGCACAAACTGCTTTTGGATACCTTGAAGCCACGTACGCCGCATTATTAAAATCAAAATAAACTTCGGAAGCATTGGCTGCAACAATATTACTTGCAGCAACTCCTGTAATTCTTATATATTTATAAGCCGTTGTTGCATTTAGCGTTACCGGATATTTAATAGAATTTGTTACACTTATGAGACCATTTGCTGTTGTATTATTTCCAGCCCCTGCAGCTACTGCAACTGACAAATCTACCCAGTCTGAACCATTGTTGGTATTAGAACCCTGAATCTTAGTTGTTCCTGCAAATTGTGTTGCGGTATTGAATTTCAAATACAAAGCATCTAATCTTGCTGGTTGTGCAAAATTAAATAAGTAAACATTAGCATTCTGGATAGCCTGAGTAGGCGAAGCTGAAAATGCAACTGCTGTTGTAGTGCCAAGACCATCTAACAACTGACTAAAATTAGCCGTTGTTGTCGTTAATGCTGAAGAAACAGTAACTCCGTAAGAAGGTTTTGCTAGCATGTTCCATTCTGAAGCAGTGTAATAACACGCCGGGCTTTCTACCGCATCCGGAACCCCATCATTATCATCATCAATATCAATGATATCATTGATGCCATCTCCATCTGTGTCTGCACATGCACTAATGTTATTGCCTATTGCAAATACATAAGTGTACACTCCATTATAGATCCCGTTATCTGCAACTGTTTCAATTCCATTAAAGAAACCGTTAGCACCATATTGAGATGGTGTACCATTTCCTACATAAGCATTGGCAGTTCCTGAAGGAATACCTCCAGTATAAACGCTACCACCACTTGCAGACATTGAAGCTGATGCGCCAGAGTTTGCAGAAACACCTGCTTCTAATGCATCCGGACAACCATCACCATCGCTATCTAAATCTAAATGATTCGGGATGCCATCATTATCTGTATCCATATCGACACAGCCTCCGTCTTGGAAATAAAATTCTGTTGCCCAGCCACCTCCTGTAGTACCAGAGATACCATAATATCTGTAGTATTTATAAGCAGTTTGATTAGAAGGAAAGTTGGCTATGTTTGAATTAGGTTGCGTACTTTGTCCGCTTTGAGCATTAGAGTAGGTTAACGTTCCCGTAAGGTCTGTCCAAGCACTCGCATCATTACTACCCTGTACTTTATAGGTACTTGTGGTAGCAAATAAGGTCTGCCCTGAATATTGCCCTACTTCCCAAGAAGAAAGTATTCTTGCATATGGAAACTCTACCCTGAACCATTCTGCATTATTCAATGTTCCCGTAGGGCCATTTATAATATAATCATTAGCATCTGTTCCGTCTACCAGATTGGCTAATGTTTGAGAGCCATCAAAACTATAATTAATCGTAGCAGGCTTCGTTACGATTACCCCTGTTTTACTACCATTAGGACAGTTTTGCTCTAAGATATCCAAAATACCATCGTTATCATCATCAATATCAATTAAATCACCTACCCCATCACCATCGGTATCAATACAAGCATTCAGCGCATTATTATTAGCAAACTGATAGGTGTAAGTTCCATTATAAAGACCATTGTCTGCAACTGTTTCGATTCCGTTAAAGAAACCATTAGCACCATATTGAGAAGGCGTTCCGTTACCTACATAAGCATTAGCCGTACCTGAAGGAATACCTCCCGTGTAGATTGACCCACCACTAGCAGACATTGAAGCTACCGCTCCAGCGTTTACAGAAACACCAGATTCTTTTGCATCTGGACAACCGTCACCATCACTATCAAGATCTCTGTGATTCGGGATTGTATCGTTATCGGTATCATTGCCGCAAGTAATCGCTTTCGGATAAGACGATGCGACATAAGCTGCATTATTAAAATCAAAATAAACTTCCGAAGCATTGGCTGCTACAATGTTTGACGCAGTTGCTCCTCCTGTAATTCTAATATATTTATATGCTGTAGCCGTATTCAGCGTCACAGGATATTTAATAGAATTTGTAACACTTACTCCTCCATTAACTGTAGTGTTAGTAGCTGCTGTGGCAGCAATGTCCGCTGATAAGTTTACCCAGTCAGAGCCGTTGTTGGTATTAGAGCCTTGAATCTTTGTCGTTCCGGCAAACTGCGTTCCTATATTAAACTGAAGATATAAAGCATCAAGTTTTACAGGCTGAACAAAATTAAACAGGTACACATTCGAATTTTGAATCGCCTGAGTTGGTGACGCAGAAAATGCAACTGCCGTAGTTCCGCCTACCCCATCAATTAATTGATTGAAATTAGCGGCAGTAGTTGTTAGCGCTGAAGAGATTGTAACACCATAGATAGGTTTAGTCCCTGTATTCCATTCATTCGCAGTATAGAAACAAGCAGGACTCTCTACTGCATCTACAACTCCATCATTATCGTCATCAATATCAGTAAAATCAACAACACCATCATTGTCAGTATCAGTACAAAGATTTAAAGCTTTGATTAATGCATATTGGTTATAGGTATAAGTTCCGTTATAAACTCCACTTTCTGCAACCGTTTCTATTCCGTTAAAAAAACCGTTCGCACCATATTGAGAAGGTGTTCCGTTTCCTACATAAGCGTTAGCTGTTCCTGAAGGAATACCACCCGTATAGATTACACCCCCACTTGCAGACATCGAAGCCGATGCTCCAGCATTAGAGGAAACGCTCGCTTCTCTAGCATCCGGACAACCATCACCATCAGAATCTAAATCTAATCGATTTACAACACCATCCCCATCTGTATCCATATCTAAATAACCGAAAGGGCTACCAGACGTTAAGGTATAAGTAAGTGAACCTGCATCAAGAACATACGGTATATTAAGCAAAACAGATCCTTGATTATCTGAACCCGCCACTCTAAAGCTTATCGAATTGAATACCCCATTATAAACAACAGCTACTATATTTTCAGTTGCAGGAAAGCTCGTAATGTAAGTGTTACTGCTGACACCCGAAACCGCCCCCTGAAGACCGGAAACATACACCGGATGAGGGAAAAGAACAGCTGTTCCATTAAATGAAGAAAATGATAAAGATGGATTCCTTACAGGGCGACTAAATGTATAGGTTACCGTATAATCATTATTAAAAATGTTTATTACAGAATTATTAACAACTGTCGTCACATCTGGGCAACCAACATATGGTGCCGAAACAATATGCCAATGGTCATTCATTAGATTTTGAAACACCTTGGTTGTAGTAGCTGTTACTGTAACTGGTGTTCCGTTTATTGTAGCATTACCAGTTGCTGTCGTACTTGAGTTCGTAAAGGCAGAATTCCAAACCACTCTGGAGGCTGCGGTAAAAACACCAGAACAAGTTTCTAAAACCTGTTCCGAGGTATCCAGCACTCCATCATTATCATCATCGATATCATTGATATCTAAAATACCATCACCATCCGTATCTTTACATACCTGCATTGCACTATTTTGTGCATACACATAATAAGTTGATGTATAATTAACAATACCATTATCTAAAGTTTCTAAAGTATTATCTAATCCGTTAACACCTACCGCTCCGGTAAATTGATAGTTGGTTGCAAGGCTGGTTGTTGCACCCGCCTCATAAGCATCACTACAACCATCTCCATCGCTATCTAAATCAAACTGTGGAAGAATCCCATCTCCATCTATATTGGCATCCGTACATGTTGCTTTGGGATAATAAGATGCCACATAATTGGCTATATTAAAATCAAAATACACTTCTGAAGCATTCTGTGCCGCTATATTTGATACTGCAACACCGGTTATGCGTATATATTTATAGGCCGTCGAAGTATTTAAGGTAACGGGGTATTTAATAGAGTTGGTTACCTCTAACAAACCATTAGCAGTAATATTAGTTCCTGCTGCTGCCGCAATACTCCCTGATAAATCTACCCAGTCACTGCCATTGTTAGTATTCGACCCCTGAATCTTAGTCGTATTTGCAAACTGACTCGTAATATTGAATTTTAAATACAATGCATCTAATCTTACAGGCTGAGCAAATGTAAATAAATACACATTAGCATTCTGAATAGCCTGCCCTGCAGTAAATGTAACCGCTGATGTAGCAGGCACATTATCTAAGAGCTGGCCGAAGTTACCTAATGTAGTCGTTAACGCTGAGGTTATTGCAACAGCATTCGTTGTCGGTTTAGCAATGGTATTCCATTCACTAGCAGAGTAATAACACGACGGACTTTCCACCGCGTCGGGCACCCCGTCATTGTCATCATCAATATCGATGGAATTAATGATACCATCGCTATCGAAGTCGTCATTAGGACCTGTCTGTGCAGAAATGAGATTAAAGGATGCAGAAAGCATGAGCAGCAAATGACAGAGCAAAAACCGCCAGAGATAGTTTTTTTTTATCATGGCTAAGTTTTAATAAATCTAATAATCTTAAAAATCACATTTAAAATCTTAAATGATGACTAATTTTTAAGATTAGGCTTAATCAGCACTTGAATTATATCACAATACAATGTAAATCACTGCGTTTTAGAATGATATAATTCAATATAGTTTGGTTTACTAAGGTATTGAAATTATTTAGAGAAGGATATTAAATTATGTTAATTTATGTTAAATGAAATTAACCTTATTTAAACAACACATAATACAAAATACATAATAACCTGTAAACCAGTATTGTAAAAATTAAACTTTCAACATTAAAAACATTAACCTTCTATTATTTTTATTAAAAATTAAATATTAATAACTAAGTATTTATGAAAATATACCACATATAATCAATAAAACCAATCCCTACTTGCGATTATTTATGCATTTTAACTACTTTTATATAAAAAAAACTAATTAATATCAACTTTCAGATCAAACAACAAAAAATTCCGTTATTTTGATTTAATTATAAATTAAAAAATATCCATTACAAGTGATAAATTAATATTTCAAAAAAAGTTTATTTCCTAGCCCGTAGAATTTAATTTAAAAACAAACTGAATGAAAAGAAAAAAGTCGTGAGCTAGAATTAATAGCTTTGAAAAATTATTGACCAATAAAAGAATAGTTATCCTCCACTCCTCTTTCAAAAGAGTAATTAAACAACAAAAAATCATCGATTGAGAAAAGTTTAGAATCTTTAGTTCTTAAAAGGATTTCACAGAAAAACAGGAAATCTAATCGTATTAAATTTCCTGCTAATGTGAGGTATGAAAATCGCATAGAATGCGTTAAATGAATGGAGAGCTGAGGTAACTTTTATTCTTTAGGATTTTCAATAAGCTTAACGTCTTTTTCGTGCAGTCTTATTTCCAGCCAATTTTTAAATTGCTCTTTATTCGCCATTTTCCCCGAATACATAAGCACAAAACTCAGCCTTGCGCTATCTGTTTTGGGATATTCTTCAATTTTACCATAGGAAATATTATGTACAGAAGGGTAAATAGCTTTAATTTCGTACAACAGCGTAGAATCAGAAATCTTATATCCGTCGAGCTCCTGACGTAGTTTAGATATCGCAATATCTTTTGCCGAGACATTCACAATATTTTTATTTATCTCATTAAGGATTTCCGACTTTACATCTTCAGAACTTTGTCTTACAATAAATTTAGTATCCGAAAGCCCATTATCAACAAGAATTTTATTATAAGACGCAATCTCTTGTGGATTAAATTTTTTATTTAAAAAAGCAAGGTCGATAGACTTAGGACTCGAGTTATAATTAAGTTTTTTATAAACAATTGTATATCCTTTATTATCAAATTCTTTTTGAATAAAAAGTTCTGCCGTTTTGATAAATTTCTTTTCATTAAATAAATTGTACGCTAAATAAAAACTAGGAACAATCATGACCAGAATCAAAGCTGAAATACCATATCTTATTCTTTTTTCATATACACTATCAATTATTACAGAAGGATATTTAAGGTATTTTACAACGAAAAATGTAGCGATACAAATGAAGAAGCAATTAATAATATAAAGATAGAAAGCACCGAAAAAATAAGAATAATTAGACGTTGCCAACCCGAAACCTGCAGTACACAATGGCGGCATCAAAGCCGTCGCAATAGCAACCCCCGGAATAGGATTTCCTTTTTCAACCCTTGTAATGGCAATAATACCAACCAAACCTCCAAAAAAAGCAATCAAAACATCATAAATATTCGGAGAAGTTCTTGCCAATAACTCCGACTGAACATCTTTGAACGGGCTAATATAAAAATAAAACGCAGAAACAGTGAGGCTTACCACGGTAGCAATCAACAGATTTTTCATTGATTTTTTCAGCAACGGAAAATTATACGTTCCTAGCGCAAACCCAGCTCCTACAATCGGACCCATTAATGGAGAAATAAGCATTGCCCCAATGATTACGGCTGTAGAATTGACATTCAGCCCAACCGATGCAATAATTATAGCGCAGGCAAGAATCCAAAGATTAGAACCCCTAAATGAGATATTAGAAATTACGTTTTCTAGAACTTTCTCTCTTTTCTCTTCACCATTGTGAAGATCAATAAAATTAAAAAAGCTATTCATCATTATTTTTGGTTTTTGAATAATAAATGTAAGTTTTTTAATCATATACTCTATTAAAAAAAACTATTATTTTAAAATCTCAAGACCTATAAAATATTCCAATCAGAATTTGATGAAATTTTGTAAAACACACAGAACTAAACGTTTTCATAATCTCTTATTTTAAAAAGATATATTTTTAAAGGGAAAGATATTCAGCAAGTTTCTGCGTAAAGCTATCTGATAAAGAGTAAAAAATGATGTAAATATTTGAAATTTGATGATTCTGGCCTCAATTAAGAACTACATTATTAAAGAATAAAAAAAGCAATCAACTGATAATCAGAAGATTGCTTTCAAAATGTAGACCCACAGGGATTCGAACCCCAACTGACGGTACCAAAAACCGGAGTGCTACCGTTACACTATGGGTCTCTTTATTTTGGTGATGCAAATTTAAAGCTTTTTTCTTTATTTGCAAATCATTTTTGAATTTTTCTTTAAATTTACACTTACAAATTAACCCTTAGAATATGCTTCTCGACTTCAATAATCTCGAAACTAATAATTTACATGCTGAAACTGATTTTGAGAAAAAAGTGTTTTTTTTTCTTGAAGAATGGTTTTCGGATTCTAAAACAGTAAAAGTACAGACTTCTGGGTCTACGGGCGTTCCGAAGATTATTGAAATTGAAAAGGAAAAAATGATTAATTCTGCAAAAATGACCTGCGATTTTTTAAATCTAAAAGAAGGAGATACTGCCTTGGTCTGTCTGCCTATAGAGTATATTTCAGGAAAAATGATGGTTGTAAGAGCCATAACCAGAAAGCTTAAACTCATTATTTCAGACCCTTCGTTAAAACCTTTAGAAAATCTCAATCAGAAAATTGATTTTTGTGCGATGACCCCTTTACAGGTTGAAAACTCATTAGATAAAATTCATTTTATAAAAAATCTGATTATTGGTGGTGCCGCTGTTTCAGCATCTTTAAAAAATAAAATCGCTCAAACGCTCAGACTCTCAGACACTCCAACTAAAATCTATGAAACTTATGGAATGTCTGAAACCCTTTCTCATATTGCTTTAAAGGAAACCTACCCTACTCCTGATGAATATTTTAATGTTTTCAATAGTATTGAAATTTCCACGGATGAGAGAAATTGCCTGAAAATTTATGCTCCACAACTTAATTCAGAAATATTACAAACGAATGATTTGATTGAAATTAAAAATTCCAGTTCTAATCAATTTAAGTTTTTAGGGAGAATTGATAATGTGATTAATTCTGGTGGAGCAAAAATATTTCCTGAACAGCTTGAGGGATTAGTAAAAAAAGAAATCCCAAATGAAGTGGTGTTTTTAGGGATAAAAGATGAAAGTTTAGGTCAAAAATTGATTTTAATTATTGAGGGCAAAGAATCTGAATTATTAAACAACCAACTATCAACCATCAACTATCAACAAAAATTTCATAAGCCTAAAGAAATTATTTTTGTGGATAAAATTCCGAGAACGCCGAATGGAAAAGTAAATAGGTTAGAATTAAAAAGTATTTTTGAATAAGTAAACTATTAATTATGAAAAAATTTACCCCAGAACTTACTTACAAAACATCTCGCAGCAGCGGTGCAGGCGGACAAAACGTGAACAAAGTGGAAACTGCAGTTACCGTGATGTGGAAAGTATCAGATTCTGAATTTTTTAATAATTTTCAAAAAGAATTAATTTACAACAAGCTTAAAAACAGAATTAATCTGGAGGGAATTCTGCAATTAACGGTTTCAGAATCGAGAACACAATTACAAAATAAGAAAATTGCCACCGAGAAGATATTGGAAATCGTAAATGATTCTATAATTATTCCTAAAACCCGATTTAAAACTAAACCATCAAAAGCCAAAGTTCAAAAAAGGCTCGACTCGAAAAAAAAGCTTTCAGACAAGAAAGAAGACCGACGTTTTAAATATTAACGGCATTTTAAATCTCCATTTATAGAAAAACATTATTTTTGCGAAAAATTTTTCTGAATGATTAAAAAAATATTTGCATTAGGATTATTCTCAATATCTATAATGTCATTTGCCCAAAAAATTTCTATCGCTCCCTCTTTTGGATATGCATGGAGAATCAATAAAATCTCACCTTCATTATCACCACAAGAGCGCAGCTACATCAAAGGTCTTAAAAGCGGAACTAATTTCGATGTTGCCCTGCGTTATGAAGTGAAGAATGGAATGCACATTGGTTTTAAATATTCCAATTACAGCGCTTCTCACACAGGAAGATTCAGCGCAAGTGACAATATGGGGAATATTGTGAGTGCTGTGGTAAGCACCAAAGATGCGATTAATTTTTATGGTCCATCTTTCACAGTTACTAATTATGAACAGCCCACAAAGCATAAATTTCTTTTTGATGCTGCATTAGGAGCAATGAGCTACACGACAAAGACTGGAGACGTAAAAGGAAAAGGGACTACATTAGGTGCAGAAGTAGATTTTGCTTATCAATACCAAGTCAACAAACATCTTTTAATTGGTCCTAAGGTTGGACTTTCTGGAGGAGCACTTAGAAAAATCTCCTATAACGGACAGGTTATTGATTTGGGAGAAGAAAACAGAGAAGGTTTAAGCAGAGTTTCTTTAGCAGCATCCGCTACATTCCGTTTTTAAGTTTTATCTTTGTGAAAATTTTAAAATAATGAGCAAACCGATTACTGAGTTCATCGAAAAATATTATCTACACTTCAACGCAGCAGCTTTGGTAGATGCATCAAAAGGATATGTTGCACACCTTAATGATGGTGGAAAAATGATGATTACACTTGCAGGCGCAATGTCTACTGCTGAATTAGGAAAAATTCTAGCAGAAATGATTCGTCAGGATAAAGTAGATTTCATTTCTTGTACAGGTGCCAATCTTGAAGAAGATTTGATGAATCTTGTAGCGCACTCTCATTACGAAAGAGTTCCTCATTACAGAGATTTAACAGCTCAAGACGAATGGGCTCTTTTGGAAAGAGGTTTAAACAGAGTTACAGACACTTGTATTCCTGAAGAAGAAGCTTTCAGAAGATTGCAAAAACACATCGTTGAAATCTGGAAAGATGCTGAAGCGAAAGGTGAAAGATATTTCCCGCATGAATTCATGTATAAAATGATTCTTTCAGGAGTTTTGGAGCAGTATTATGAGATTCCAAGAGAAAACTCTTGGATGATTGCAGCGGCTGAAAAAAACTTACCAATTGTAGTTCCAGGATGGGAAGATTCTACCATGGGTAACATCTTTGCTTCTTACTGTATTAAAGGTGAATTAACGGCTACAACTACAAAATCTGGTATCGAATACATGACCTATTTGGCAGATTGGTACACTAA
The DNA here is from genome assembly GCF_021010565.1 of Chryseobacterium turcicum. NCBI lineage: Bacteria > Pseudomonadati > Bacteroidota > Flavobacteriia > Flavobacteriales > Weeksellaceae > Chryseobacterium > Chryseobacterium turcicum. Next base: position 949,555 of record NZ_JAJNAY010000001.1, on the reverse strand, counting down.
AAACTCAGCTGGAAAAGGTGTTGGTTTCTTCCAGATTGGTGGAGGTATCGCAGGAGATTTCCCAATTTGTGTGGTTCCGATGTTGTATCAGGATATGGAAATGCATGATATTCCGTTCTGGTCGTATTTCTGTCAGATTTCAGATTCTACAACTTCTTATGGTTCATATTCTGGAGCAGTTCCGAATGAGAAAATTACTTGGGGGAAATTAGACATTACTACACCGAAATTTATCGTTGAAAGTGATGCTACGATTTGTGCACCATTGATGTTCTCTTACATTTTGGAAAACTAAATTTTACAATTAAATTTAATTATACTTAAAAGGCTTAGCAATAAGCCTTTTTGTTTTTTTAAATGAACACAGAGTTCACAAAGTTTTTTAAAAAAATAAATCTTTCAAGGTTCACAGAGACGCTCTGCTTCTATAAGACCACAAAGTATCATTTAATAAATGTTAAACTTTTTCATCTTTTATAAGCGAAGCGGCTTTGTGAGACAAAACAGTTTTAGATGATAAAAAACTCTGTGAACTTTGTGTTCAAAAAACCAATACATTTATATATTTACTCTAATTGGAAACTCTTCAAAAAAATAAATTCGATGCTTTAACCGGAATGCGTGCCATTGCTGCTATCATGGTTTTTGTATATCACAACCGAAAATATTGGCGCCACGATTTACCTTTTGAAATCATGCGTTTCATCAGTGAATGGCATATTGGCGTAACTGTATTTTTTGTGTTAAGCGGATTTTTACTAGCCTATCGCTATGAAGAGAAGCCTTTAGAATCAAAAAAATCATATTTAAAATATATTCTCCTTCGTATCGCAAGAATATTCCCATTGTATTGGATTTTATTGAGTTTTTATTTTCTCGACACCTCATATTCCAAAGGTGTTGATACTTATTTTCTGCAATACTCTTTATTTTATTCACTTTTTGAAAGATATTCTGTGTCTGGAATTGTTCAGGCTTGGTCATTGACCGTTGAGTTTTTCTTTTATATTCTGGCTCCGTTTTTATTTCTATTATTAAAGAAAAGCTGGAAATACTGCATACTGTTTTTAATTGGATTTTTCTTTTTAGGTTGGGGAATTGGAATGGGTTTAAAAGAATTTAACGGAAACCCTAAAGGCTTTCTATATCCTTTACAGTTTATGATTGGGAGTACATTTTTCGGGCGAAGTCTTGAGTTTTTCTTCGGAATGTTACTCGCTTATTTAATGAAAAAAGAAAAAGGAATTCAATTTTTAAACAAGATTAAAAAACCTACACTTTGGGGTGGAATTTCGATTTTAATTTTAATTATTTGTATCAGATTTTTTGCCAGAAATAATTTCGTTCACGGTATTGAAAGATGGGAAGGTCGCTTGATTCACGAATTATTTTTGCCCGTTGCAATTATTATTTTCTTTTGGGGATTGATAACCGAAAAAACTTGGGTTTCAAGAATACTTTCGACGAAATTTTTTATTCTTTTAGGAAATGCATCATTTGTTTTTTATCTGATACATTTGAGTTATTTCAACATGAAACTCAAATCATACATCTATCTGCCTGACAAGAATTTTGTTTTGCTTTGGATTTGCTCGATTATCATTTATCTTTTAATTGAAAAACCTTTGTATGAGCTTTGCAGGAAGTTGATTTCTAAAATTAATTAGTTTTGATAATCTCTCGCGGATTTAGCGGATGATGCAGATTTTAAAACATTAAAATTTTAAGCAAAATCCCGCACAGTTTTAAGAATCAACACATTGGATTTAATACAGTCATTAAACTTAAAATCAAAGAAAAAAATCTGTGAAATTTGTGGAAAATATTTAATCTAAAGAATTGGTCAGGACAAAATAACGATAGGCCAAAATTCCTTTTTGAAACTTTGTCAGTTTCAAAGGGTCTTTATCACTCAATTTCGGTAAAACAGCTTTATTTATTGTATTCAAAATTCTGAAAATTGACTTTTTCATAACAGACTATTTTAGGGGTTACTTTTATTATTCAAAAATTGTGCGGTTTTGAAATCAAAGAAATTATTCTCTCAAACAATCATCATTAAAATTTAATTCTTACCTATAAACATTGTCAAAGTTGGTTTCAAAGTTCGAAAATGTAAAAAACACATTATTTATTCCTTACATTTGATTCATATTTGAATTAAAAAAATGAACGAAATTTTCAAACAGCAAGTCTGGGAAATCACCAAACTAGTTCCCAAAGGAAGAGTAACAAGTTATGGAGCGATTGCAAAAGCGGTTGGTTTTCCCAACCATTCTCGTCATGTAGGAAAAGCGATGGGCGGTTGTCCGAAAGATGTTCCAGCGCATCGGGTGATTTCCAGTTCGGGAACTTTATCAGTACCTGAATTTCAGTCAAAACTAGAAGCAGAAGGAATTATCGTTGATAATTTCAGAGTAAAAAATTTCAAAAATCTATTTTGGAATCCGCTTACTGAACTTTGACTTTCGAGAATCTATTCTTTTTGAGTTTTTGTTCAACACAATTTTTTTCTCAAAAATCATTTTAAAATAGCCTATCAAGGCAGGAATAAGAAGAGTAACAAAAAGACTACAGATTCCCAATGCCCAAATTGGCATATCATCTCTTCTCCCCTCAAAATATTCCCAGATTACCCAAGAAAGCACAATAATAAAAAACAGCATTGCTCCCGGAAAAACAATGTAGCTCACAAAACCTAAGAGAATTTTCCAGATAAAAGAAATATCTCTGCCGAGAGCATACAACAGAATTCCAAGAAATGCCAATGCAAAAACGGCAAAGAAAAAAACAACTAGCCCGGTAATTGTTTTCTGTTCCCAAAAACTTAAGTTTTTTACATTTTTATCCCCTTCATCATAAGAAATAAGAATCGTTTTTCCCAATTCGATAGGGATGCTTGTTCCGTAGCCTAAAGATTTCTGAACAGTTTGATTTTTATTATTTTTAAACTCTACAATCGCAATACTTGTCGGCTCCGATTCTGAATCACCATCTGTATAATCATATCTTACGACTTTAGCTTGATATTTTTCGCCAAAAAAATAAGCATACGTATAAGTTCCAACAATTTCTGCGAGGAAAATAAACATTGCAACAACGAAAAGTGTTGCAAGAGTGGGCAAAACAAATGATGCTGCAGAAATATTTCCCCTACTCCTTCTATTTTTCAGAAACAGTAAAACCAAAATAATTGCTGAAATAATCAAGGTGTACATAATTAAGATTTATTGAGGTTTTTTAATTTTGAAAAATCTTTAAAAAACAAAATAATCTCCCGTTGATTAAACAAGGTATAAATCGCTACAAAAAATACAATAATCAGGAAAACCAAAGCCAATTTGAGTTTTTCGGCTTCAATAAATGCTGAGAAAAACAGAATTGGAGCAAAAACGATGACAGACAATCCAAAAGTGAGGAGAATGTACTGAACAATCATTTTCAGAAAGTGAACTTTCCGCACTAAACTGTACAAAACAAAAAGCCCGATTGTAACCACAGGAAAACCAATGGCCAAACTTCCCCAAAATCTTCGGGACATCACGAAATCTCCAAAAGCACCTAAATCTATTTCCATTTTTAATGTTTTTAAAGTTGTACGGGTTTAAGTTGTTTTTCTTTTTCAGCAAAATTCAGCATTTGCATCTTTTTATAATTCATCATTTTAGCAAAAATAACATCCGGGAAAACCTGAATTCCGGTGTTGTATAAATTGACCGATTCATTGAAATATTCCCTCCTGTCAGCAATCATATTTTCCAGTTCTGTTAATCTTTTCTGAAGCTGCAAAAAAGATTGAGTTGCTTTTATTTCCGGATAATTTTCAATGGAAATCAATAAAGATTTTAAATTCCCATCAAGTTCTCCGGCAATTTTTATTTTTTCATTGATATTTTCTGTCTGTGAATATTGGTAACGAAGTTTTACCAGTTGAGTTAATACATTATTTTCATACAGAGCGGTCGCTTTCACCGTTTCAACCAAATTGGGAATCTCATCGGCGCGCTGTTTTAAAATCACATCAATATTTGAAAAAGATTTATCAACATTATTTCTCGTCAGTACAATCTGATTATATGCTCTTATAAAAAAAGCACCAACAGCAACGATTACGATGATTAAAACAAATAGCGGAATAAGCATTTACAAAATTTTTTAATTAAAAAAATCAAAAGGATTCTTTGAGAATTTCTCTTTCCAGTTGATAGGTTCTATGGTAATTTTACTACCGTTGATTTTCATTGGAGCAATCATTACAAATGCAGAAAAAAGAGCAATACACAAAATCGTAGCTACAGACTTTATTTTTAAGGGTCTCCATTTATTGGCAAAACTCACCCATTCCAGAGGCGCCATTCCGAAGACTTGTTTATTTTCATCGTACCTGAAAATTGTTTTGGCATCTTCATAAAAAGCCTGCCCAATAATTAGAATTTCAGTTTTTTCATTGAGAATATATTCACGGTAACGGCGACTTCCGGTTTCTGTTTCTTTTTCAGGATAAAAACTAATCCAGTTGAGTTTTTCGGGTTCCACTTCAATACTCCCGGTTTCATCTTTCAAAAGAAACCTGTGAAGTTCTTGTTTTCTTTGAATTTCACGATACGATTTGCTTGTTCTTCCATCATCATCTCTACTTTCACTCACTTCATCTACTGTATAAATATAGCCAACGCAAACCGTGTAAGAAAGTGGTGAAACAACCGTTTTCAAAGCTTTTGCTTTTCCACAAATTTCAGCTAACCCCATTGCAACGCTCTGAATTTTTGAGGTAGGAAGATTCCGCTGATAAAAGAAGAATCGGTTTTTATTGTTGGGTAAAATCGAACCAATAATAATTACAAAAGCAATAATGAATATGGAATAAATTCCGAAATAAAAGAATCCCAAATATGCCAACAAAATACCGAAACCGCTCAAAACAATTTTCCACAAAGGCTTTTTTGCAGCTCTCGCCTCTCGAAAACTATCAATTATTCCTCTAATTCCTTTCGTGATGATAGCAATAATTGCCAATGCGAAAACTGAAAGAAACAATCCTATAAATATCAAACCCGAGTATTTCGGAAATAAAAAATATCCTCCAGTGATAATCAAAGGATCGATTAAAAACATAATCCAGCCCGGTTTGAGCTTTATTTCAAGCAGAGCAGATAAAATTAAAGTATGAAAAAGTGCGATTCCTAAACTGAATAAAACCAGAAAAGGAAGCATTTGAATAGTGATTTCAAACATTTGCTATTGGTGTCTTTTACAAATATAATATTTTTCAGAATCACATTTTATTTTATATTATTTAAAACTAACAGTTCAGTAGTCAAAAGTAACGGTTCGGTGATTTAATTTATTAAAAAAAACTTTATAGTAACTATATTTGCTTCATCATTTAAAAACAATATTATGAAAGCTAAAGCGACTATTACATTTCTATTTATTATTTTCACTCAACTTTTTCAGGCTCAGATTGATGATAAATTTTATCAACCCAGCAAAGAAATGAAACCAATTGATTTAAAATTTGAAAATATTTCAACTCCGGTTGAGAAAGATACCATTACAGCTATTTTATTAAAACCAAATACAGCAAAACCTAAAGCAACGATTCTGTTTTTCCACGGAGCAGCTGGAAATGTTTCAACCTATGTTTTTATGATTAAACCATTAGTGGAAGCCGGATTTCAGGTTGCCATGGTCGATTTCCAAGGATACGGAAAATCTACAGGAACTCCTACTCACCTCAATGTTGCAGCAGACGGACAAAAGTTTTTTGACACGATGCTCAACCGTAAAGACATTAAAAACACCAAGATTTTAATCTATGGGGCTTCTCTCGGTTCTCAGGTTGCCACCCATTTAGCTAAAAATAATAAAGCTAAAATTTCAGGGTTGGTCATCGATGGCGGAATGTCTTCATTTGCAGATATTGCAGCCGTTTTTGCTCCTCAGTTTAAAAATGCTCTGGCAAAAATGTTAGCATCAGTTTACTCTGCAAAAGAAGATATCAAAGCAACAGAAGGTCTTCCAAAGCTTTTTATGTACAGTAAAAATGATAATACTGTTCCGTTTTCTCAGGGAGAAGAAATGTACAAAAATGCTGCAGAACCTAAACAGTTTTTTGAGTTTACCGATGACCACTTGAGTGCAGTAACTGAAAAACCTGCCGATGTCGTAAAAGCTATTGAAGCTTTAATTAAATAAAATCTTAAAATAATTTGGGCAGAGCCAAAGACTCTGCCCAAATTATTGAAATATATCACTCTTAATCAAGAGTTTTTTCAGCTTATTTATTTTTCAAAATCTCTTCAATTTTCACAAGCATTTCTTTTGCATTCTGATTTGAAGGGTCTAAATCTATCACTTTTTGATAATCGGCTTTAGATAATGCATATTCTTTTTTATTAAAATAAGCTTCGCCACGACTATCGTAAACATTTGCCGATTTTGGAAATTCATTAATATTTAAAGTGAAAATTTTGATGGCAGAATCTATAGTATTGCTATTCAAAAACTCATAGCCAAGCGTATTTAGTTCGCCTTCATTAGAGAAATTATAATTATCAGGTTGAGTTTTCTTCAGCTTTTTGTAAAGCTCAATTCCTTTATCGATATTCTTTTCGCATTCTTTTTTGATGGTTAAAGCAATTGATTCTTTAATCGGTTCTAAAGGATAGTTTTTCCATTGATTCAAGCTTGCAATACTAGAAACAACTTCTTCCACAATTTTCATATTGCTCCCATTTGTCATTACAACGATGCCATTTCCATCTTCTAAACTGCCTATATAGTGACAAACAAAGCCTTCGTTTCCACCACTGTGTCCAAAATATTTTGTACCATTGAAATCATTCAAAAATACTCCAAGATTATTATTTATTCTTTTTACAGACATTTCTTTAGACAAAATTTTATTTGATTTTCCTACTAAAGACAATTGAGTTTCGATAATATAATTTGCTAAATCTGTGGGGTTTGTCCATAAACCGGCTGCCGCTTTTTCAGGATAAACATGGTATTTCCCTTTCACTTCTCTCCCATTGATATAAGCTGTTGCAAGCAAATTTTCTTTATCTTTTGCAGGAGGCTGATTGAAAGAACTATTCGTCATTCCCAACGGAATTAATATATTTTTCAGCATGTAATCTTCATACTTTTCCCCAGTCGTATTTTCAAGAATTAATTGACTGATTGTCGTTCCACCGCCAGAATATTCAAATTTAGAACCTGGCTCAAAAATGGAACGAACAGCCTTTGAATTGGACGGTTTTTGCCCATCCAAAATCTGTGTTATTGTTGGTAATTCTACTCCTTTTTCATACCCTCCGAAACCATGTACAGACAGCCCGGCTTTGTGGGACAGCAAATTAGCAATGGTAATTTTTTTACCTTTTGAAGTCTCATCATAAGGAAACTTCCAGGTTTTAAGATAATTATTAATGTCATCATCCAATCCTAATTTTCCCTCTTCAACTAACTTCAAAATCCCCAAACTATTGATAGACTTACTAATGGAAGCCGCTTGAAAAAGGGTTTGAGGTGTTACCATTCTCTTTTCTGAAACATCTGCAAGGCCGTAAGATTTCACCCATTCTATTTTGTAATCTTTGATGACGGCAATGCTTACCGCATTCGCATTATAAAATGCCATTCTATCTTTTAAAGTAAACTTTTTTTTCGTTTTGTCCCAATGATTGAGATTGGTTTCGAATAATTTGATTTTATCATTTACATTTTGCGCAAAGGTATTAAGCGATAAAAAGATGATGATGAGGGCTAGTTTTTTCATTTTGGAATAATTAAATTTATGATTTTCTATAATAGGACAGTTAATACAAGAGTTTTGTTACACTCGGTAGAATCTTACTTATCATTTTCTTTTTCAATTTTCAACAGCATTTGTTTTCCGTTTTCATTATTAGGATTTAATTTAATAGATTTTTGATACATGATTATCGCCTCATCTTTTTTGCCAAATTGATGTAAAGCTTCTCCATAACTATCGAATAGATTAGCATTGTTAGGGAACTCATTTATAGCCAGTTTAAATATTTCTATTGACTCACTGTTTTTCCCAAGCCTTAATAGTTCATATCCTAATTTATTCAGTTCGTTTGGATTTTCAAAACTGTATTCTTGTTTGTAATTTTCTTTGAGTAAATGATATGTTTCTATAGCTGTATTTATGTCTTTTAGAGCTTCTTTTCTTATCGTCAGGTAAATAGATTTTTTTGGAATTTCGTAATCTTTTCCTAACAATAGGTTATGAATACTATGTCCTAAATCCCATACTCTATTGAGGTTATTAGACAATAGAATGATTGTAATATTATTTTTAAAATCATTTAAAAAGATGGATTCAAATTTATACGATACTCCATTGTGTCTTTGCAATTCATCTTTTTCAAAATATCTCCCAAGTGACCCGCCTTCATCTTTTGCGTATGGATTGTTTAATAAAATTTGAAAGGATTCTTTTGATATCAAACGATTAGAGTTCATCGCTTCAATCCATTTATATAAATCATTGATGTCCACCCAAAGCCATCCGCTTATAAATTTCAATTCTTGGCATTTTACATTGTCAAAATCATAGCAAGATGTTCGGTTTTTATACCCAAATTTTGGGTCAAATACCGAATTTGTCATTTTCAACGGCTCTATTATATTTTTAGTAACAAACTCTTGAAATGATATTCCAGTTACCTTTTCAATAATTCTTCTTTGCAAAAATACATTGCTGTTATTATAGCTGTAGCTAGTTCCGGGCTCAAATAACAGATTATCAGTATTTCTCAAAATCCCCCAAGCTTCTGTGTCATTTTCTGGTAGTGATGGCTCAATACTGGGAATGCCACTCGCATAATTGATAAGCTGTCTTATGGTCACTTTTTCTGACCATTTTGGTAATCCTAAATTAAATTTAGATATATTATCATCCAAATTAAGCAGACCACGTTCCACTAAAATCATGATGGAAACCGCATTAAATTCTTTTGCAATAGAACCGATGTTAAATATTGATTGATTATTTAAAGCAGTTTGTCTCGTCTCATCAGTAAAACCAAACGATTTTTGATAAATAATTTTATTATTTTTAGCGATAAGAAAATTCCCATTGAATAAACCTCTTTCGTAGGATTTTGCCATTAAGGAATCAATTTTATTGATAGAAGTAGGATTTTCTTTTGCTTTAAAATTTCTAGAATTACAGCTAAATACGATCAATAAAACTAAAAAGTAACCGATATTCTTTGCAAGATTGTATATTTTCATAAAGTTTAATTTCTTAAAAAAACATTTTAATTTTGCTGCAAAAATGCGTCAGAACACATTAATACGCGACCGATTAAAAAAAGTCGAACGCATTTTTCAATAAATTCGATACTTAAAATGAACTTTTACGAAAATCCGTCGGGGTTTTTCCTGTATGTTTTTTGAAAGAAGTACTAAATGATGATTTGGAATTGAAACCGACCTCATAGAGAATTTCCAAAATTGTTAATTCTTTCTGTAGAGGATTTTTCAGTATTTCTTTAGCCTTTTCAATTCGATATTCATTGACGAAATCGAAAAAGTGTTTATCCATATACAAATTAATCAAAGTAGATAAATCTTTAACGGGCATGTTTACTTGCTCCGCTAAATCCTGAATGGTTAATGAAGAATCCAGATAAGGTTCTTTTTCAATCATAAACTTTTTCAAAAATTCTATTTGCCTATTTTTTTCGTCATCAATTACAGGAGAAGCTTTTTGTTTAGGAACAGTTTCTGTAATAGGTTTTAGATTAGAATTCACACCTCGGAAAAACTCAGGATTGTTTAACGCAGTAAACAGATACCAACACGTACAAAATAAAAAGGCAAACCCATCAAGAGTTACAATCCAGGCCCGGATTTCCCCTGGGCCAAAAATAAAAGTAACCAGCCATCTTATCAGAACTATAAAATGTATGGCATAATACAGAATTGTTATTTTATAAAGTGCGTTAAGATTAGAAATATTAGGGTTTGCGTAATTCTCAAGATAGACCGTTTTGGACTTTCTAATCACCAAAAATGAAGCAATAAAATAAATTTGAAACAAAAATTCGAAAAGAAAGTAAAAAAACTGTGTTATAGGCATTTCATATATGCCATTTATAAACTCTATTTTGGAGTCTCTATCTACAAAATAAATCCCCCAAGCTAAATATAAATTGTAAGCAAGAAAAGGAATTACATGCAATATATGTTTCGGTTTTAGTCGAAAATTAGTGTAACAAACCGACAATACATAAAGATAAAAAGATGCCGGAACCAAATAGACAATACTCCAACGAAAAGCTTCGAGGTTGATATGATTAACAGGAAATTCCCGTTGCAAAAATTTGAATGCATCTACGGCATTTGTAAAAAGAAAAAAGGCAAGAAGCCAATTTGAAAGTCTGTGTTTTGTTTTTACGGTAATCAAAAACAGGGCAAGCAAAAGCACCATGAAAATCCCAATAGAGGAAACCAGATGTAAAAAGTCGAACTTGTCCATATTTTTTTAAGCAAAGCCAAATTTAGTATTTCTGAGATAATTTTTTCATAAAAAAACCGAAACAACAAAGTCGTTCCGGTTTTACAATATAAATTAGTCTAAATTATTTCTCCAGTTGCTTATAACTTCTCTGAATAAAGTCTGTCAACTCCTTCCCTTTCAATAAATTTTGAGAAAGCTTAGCCAAGTCTAAAGCGTGTTTGATTTGAGAACTTTTCTCGTCTGAATTTTCGTTAGCCAAAATTTTAGTAGCAAACTCACTGTTTGAATTCACTACCAAATTGTACATTTCGGGGAAACCACCCATTCCAAACATTCCGCCACCGCCGGTTGCCTGCATATCTTTCATTCTACGCATAAATTCTGGCTGAGTAATCGTAAACGGAGCATCATTGCTGTCTAAATCTTCCAACTGAACCGTGAATTTTTTATCATTAATAGATTCTTCAACATTTTTCTTCAATGATTCTTTTTCAGTTTCATTTAATTTAGAAATTGCCGGTTCGTCTTTTTTAATCAAGTTATTGATGTGGTCTGCATCTACTCTTACAAAAGAAATTTTCTCTTTTGAAGTTTCCAGTTTTTGAATTAAATGCGGAACAATCGGTGAATCTAACAATAAAACTTCATAGCCTTTATCTTCCGCAGACTGAATGTAAGAATGTTGCTCATCGGCATTCGTAGCATAAAGAATAACCAAATTTCCGTCTTTGTCGGTTTGATTAAGCTTAATTTTTTCTTCTAATTCATTCCAAAGGAAATATTTACCGCCAGTTGTTGGGTAAAGCGCAAATTTGTCAGACTTTTCGAAGAATTTATCTTCCGAAATCATTCCGTATTCTATAACGATTTTTATGTCGTTCCATTTTTTATCGTAATCTTCACGGTTTTCGTTGATTAAAGAAGCCATTTTATCGGCAACCTTTTTAGTGATGTAAGACGAAATTTTCTTCACCGCACCATCAGCCTGCAAATAAGAACGTGAAACATTCAACGGAATATCCGGAGAATCAATAACTCCTCTTAATAACATTAGGAAATCTGGTACAATTCCTTTCACCTCATCGGTTACGAAAACTTGATTTTGATATAATTGAATTTTATCTTTTTCAATATTTAAATTATTCGCCAATTTAGGGAAGAATAAAATCCCCGTTAAATTAAACGGATAATCAACATTCAAATGAATATTAAACAAGGGCTCCTCAAACTGCATCGGGTACAATTCGTGGTAAAACGCTTTGTAATCTTCATCTTTCAACTCACTTGGCGCTTTCGTCCACGCCGGAGTTGGGTTGTTGATAATATTATCAACTTCTACAGTTTCTGCAACAGCATCTTCTGCAGCTGCTTCAGGTAAAGGAAGTGTTTCTGTTTTTGTTCCAAATTTAATAGGAACCGGCATGAATTTGTTGTATTTCGTCAACAATTCACGGATTTTATTTTCTTCTAAAAATTCTAAAGAATCTTCAGCGATATGAAGAACGATTTCTGTTCCTCTATCGGTTTTTGCCGTTGTTTCTTCTAAAGTAAATTCTGGGCTCCCATCGCAAATCCAATGAACTGCCGGTTCGTCTTTGAAAGACTTTGTGATAATTTCTACTTTTTCTGCTACCATAAATGCAGAGTAAAAACCAAGTCCGAAATGACCGATAATCCCTGAATCTTTTGCAGAATCTTTATATTTCTCTAAAAACTCTTCAGCTCCTGAAAAAGCAACCTGATTGATGTATTTTTCAACCTCTTCAGCTGTCATCCCCAAACCTTGGTCGATGATGTGGAGCTTTTTATTTTCTTTATCTATTCTAACTTCTATTTTCGGATTTCCGTAATCTACTTTCGCTTCTCCGATTGATGTTAAATGTTTTAATTTTAAAGTTGCATCTGTTGCATTAGAGATTAATTCTCTCAAAAATATTTCGTGGTCGCTGTATAAAAACTTCTTAATTAGCGGGAAAATATTTTCCACCGAAACATTAATATTTCCTTTTGTCATTTTATTTTATTTTTTAAATATGGTTTTCAAATCTCAAAAAAAATACCATTGAAAAGAAAGTGACAGATTGACACTAATTGAATAAGAATTTATATTTAATTTTTATTTGTAACGCCAATCATTACTCCAAAATCACCATCCTCCTGAATCCATTTCTCTTGAGGAAAATACGACCTAGAAACAAAGCCATCAAGATATAATGCATTTTGGCAACCTAAATTTTTAAACAATTCGGCAAAATCATAAAAGTTAATTTCTTTTTTTGACATTGCAAAAACAACCTCTCCGTTTTTCAAAATTCCTACACCATTTCTAATGTTTAAATTTTTTGATTTTTTTTGAAAAATTGAATTTACTTTCCCGTCGACAATGAGCATGGGCCCAGATTGAGTAGCATATTTTATTTCTGAATTGAAGCGAAAATTTTCACTAGTTAGAATTTTATAATCATTCGATGTAGTGATATAAAAAATACCGTTTGGTTTAAGATAAAAATTCCCTTCACCAGACAAGGTATCAATTTCATTTAATTTTTGGTAGTTTTCAATATAAAGACCTTTGGGCATATTATTTTTAATAAACATTCCACCATTCATTGCAAATTTTAAAGTTTCATTTTTAGAATCAGTAAGTTCTTTCAAGTTTTTGAAACTTTTTAAAGGTTCATTTTTGTTATTTTTCCAAAATAAGGTAACCTTATCATTTTTCGAATTGGTCTGATAAATAATAAAATCAGAGTTTATCGGGTTCTCTTTTTTACAGGAAAATAAAAAAACAAATACCAACATGGTCAAGAGGCTATACAATCTATTTCTCATCATCTGAATTTACTATTTTTCAAAATACAAAAAAAGACAGCCTTTCAGCTGTCTTTTTTTGTATTTTAATCAAAACAAATTACTTTTTGTTGTTGATGATTTCTTCTTTTACTTTGTTTTCAAGCTCTTCAGCCAATTCAGGATTGTCTTTCAACAAATCTCTAACAGCATCACGACCTTGTCCTAGCTTAGTTTCACCGTAGCTGAACCAAGAACCGCTTTTCTTCACAACTCCCATATCAACTGCAGTATCTAAAATTTCACCGGTTTTAGAAACACCTTCACCATACATAATGTCAAATTCTGCCATTTTGAAAGGTGGAGCAACTTTGTTTTTTACAACTTTCACTTTCACACGGCTTCCAACAGCTTCATCACCGTTCTTAATCGGTGCACTTGCTTTTCTGATATCTAATCTTACCGAAGCGTAAAATTTCAAAGCGTTACCCCCAGTTGTTGTTTCAGGGTTTCCGAACATTACTCCGATTTTTTCTCTCAACTGGTTGATGAAAATTACCGTACATTTTGTTCTGTTAATAGTCGCAGTCAATTTTCTTAATGCCTGAGACATCAATCTTGCATGAAGACCCATTTTAGAATCTCCCATTTCCCCTTCAATCTCTGCTTTTGGAGTCAATGCAGCCACTGAGTCAATTACTACAATATCAATTGCTCCTGAACGAATCAAGTTATCAGCAATTTCCAAAGCTTGTTCACCATTGTCTGGCTGAGAAATAATAAGGTTTTCTAAGTCGATTCCTAATTTTGCTGCATACCCTCTGTCGAAAGCGTGCTCTGCATCAATAAAAGCAGCAATTCCGCCCGCTTTTTGAGCTTCTGCAATTGCATGAAGCGTTAAAGTTGTTTTACCAGAAGATTCAGGTCCGTAGATTTCAATGATTCTACCTCTTGGATATCCACCAACGCCTAAAGCGATGTCTAGCCCTAATGACCCTGAAGGAATAACCTCAATCGTAGTATCGATTTCACTATCTCCCAACGTCATTACAGTTCCCTTTCCGTATGTTTTATCTAGCTTATCAAGCACCAAGGCAAGTGCTTTTTTCTTATCATCTATGTTGCTCATATCGTATTAAATAATTTATCAAAAATACATAATTAAATTTTAAAAGTTCATATTATTTGTCCTCGGAATTTGTTTTTTGCGTTAAAAAAATAATAAATTTCACTCCAATTAAAAAAGAAAAGTCAATGTTGAAACGATTAGAATTTCAGAAAATAGATATCTTTTTTTTTCTAAAATACATTTTCTCAAGAGCTTTATCCCGCTTTCCGCTGTATCTTTTTCGCCAACGCTTTTTAACAATCTTTATTCAGAAAAAGGATGTCGCTACAATCGCGGCTATTAAGAAAGATTACTCACAAAGTATAGGTAATAAGTAATGGGGTAATGAATAATCCATTAATGGAAATTTGAGTTCTGTGTAATTCTCAAATAGTCTTCCAACACTTTCATCTGGTCTTTATTTCCTTTTTTAATTCTGGCTTCTCGGCTTACCGTAGAATCGTATATTTTATTAATGATTCTTTTTGTAATAGGAAATCCTTTTTTGAAAGGTACGTCAGGAATTTGAAGTCTTTTGCAGACGTCATCATCCAATAAAAACCAAGTGCAGCAAATATGCAGATAACGCAGATTCTTTCTTTGAAACTCATATTTCAAAATCGGATTTTCTAAAGATTCGTTTAGTAAAGAATGCGCTAACAGAATAGAATCTTTATCTGAAGACGGCTGAACGGAGGTCCATAAATAAAAATACTCTGTTGCCTGTTTTTTATCGTTGGGAAGCAGGTTTTCAGGAATTCCCAGCAAGTATCCTACGTACTTCCAAAGGTGAAAAAGCCCTTTTTCTTCCTCTTCTGAAAAAGTATTTCCAAATTTATGAAGACTGTGCAAAAAAACAAGACTGAAGCCAATATACGTTGCCATCATATCCCAAGAATTGATGGGTTGACCCCAATTTTCGGTATCCCAATTTTTGTAATGCTTTTTAATTGAAAGCCTTGCATAGGAATGGATAAGTCTTGTTTTTATCGCAAACTCATATCCTTTTTTATGAATTTCCAAAGCATCATATCTTGTTACATTCACCCAAAAATCTAGTGTTTCAGAAAGTCTTTTTACGGCTCCTTTTTTAAGCGCTTCTGTTGCCACCAACGGTTTGTTGAGATAAGCATAATCGTAACCGCCAATTAAACAATAATCTCTGAGCGAAATTAAAGAATCGAGATTGCTTCGCATGCAAAGTTCAGCACCGGCTTTTATTAAGTTATAATCAAGCCAATCAGGAAGTTTTTGAGTTTGAGTAAAAAGCTTTTTTACACTTTCGGGGACATTTTCATTTTCTGAAAATCCATTTCTTATGTACTGCTCGATTTCTCGTGACGCTTCACTGTATTTTTTGGTAAAATAAACCTCTTTCACAACTTCATCTCCTATTTCATCTACATGATAAAAGAAAGGAGCAAATTTTTCGAAATCTTTAAAACTCACTTCTGCACCGGAAAAATCAATCAGCTGTTTTCCGTTTCCTTTCGTCCAAAAATCTTTGAAATGAGGAGCATCTTTAAATCTTGGTTGTAAAATGTAGTCTTCCATCAATGATAAAGGTACAAGTTTTAGATCAAAAATGGGTTGTGAGATTTGTCAGTTATCATTTAGTAGATGATATTTTTCACCGTAAAAGAATGAAATGATTAAGAAAAGAGAAATTCAAAAGTTTACAAAATTGTAAGAATAGTTGATAGTTAGTCGTTTGACTAAATGATTTAAGAGTAACAAGTTTTACCTTACAAAAAGCAGATTGAAAGATTTATTGGATGAATATTTTAATATTGAAAAAATTATTTTGGAGATTTCTTTCTTTTAAAGTCATCTTCTTTTTTATGGATTTTAGCGACTGAGTCATTATCAATTAAAACAGCTTCTCCCATTTCAAAATTTTTATTTGTAAGTGTATCCATTTCTATATCTTCAAAAACTACGCCTGTGGTTGTTATACAGGATTCTTCTTTTTGTTTCGAGCATCCTGTCAAAAATAAGATAAAAGACAAAACAGTCAGGATAATTCTGTTATTCTGAAAATAAGAAGGAATATATTTAAAGAAACTTCTTTTTATCTGATCGATATTATTTTTTCTATTATCGGATAATTGATGATTATAAAACCTTCCACAAATGCTTGTATTTTTATTTTCTATGAAAATCTGATGAATTTCTTCAGGCTGTTTTTGTGTAAAATCTATCACACATTTACTGCAGACTTCGCAAAATCTACCTTTTTCCTGAGGAGACATTATTTCCCAGTTTTCAGAACACGGATTTGGAATCTGTATATTTTTCATCATTTAGTCTTAATAATTAATATGTATATCCGTAATTAATCAAGTTGTCAAATACTAGTTTGTAATTCAACAAGATATATTGTTTGTTTTTTAAGATTTCACCCTGAAATCAAACGGAAATATCTTCAATTACGCCTTGATGAACTCATTTCACAGATTAAATCAGACATATATTGCAATAAAATCGTCAATAACCTTGTAATAATAGGTGTTACAGGCGTATGACTGAAAACGGACATTCATAATAATTAATCTATAAAAAAACCGCTCCAAAAAATGGAACGGTTTAAATTTATATAAAAATTTTAGAATTAAGCTAAAACTTCTTTTACTTTGTTTGCAGCTTCTTCTAAAGTAATTGCAGAGTGTACCGGAAGACCAGACTCGTCAATTAATTTTTTAGCTTCTACAGCATTAGTACCTTGTAATCTTACGATTAATGGAACAGGAAGGCTTCCCATTGCTTTGTAAGCATCTACAACACCCTGAGCAACTCTGTCACATCTTACGATACCTCCGAAGATGTTGATC
The DNA here is from genome assembly GCF_021010565.1 of Chryseobacterium turcicum. NCBI lineage: Bacteria > Pseudomonadati > Bacteroidota > Flavobacteriia > Flavobacteriales > Weeksellaceae > Chryseobacterium > Chryseobacterium turcicum. The sequence goes on along the minus strand of NZ_JAJNAY010000001.1, from coordinate 932,325 downwards.
AAAATAGCTTTTACGTTTGGATCTCTCAAAACGATTTCGAAAGCAGTCTGTACTCTTGCAGCATCTGCAGTACCTCCAACGTCTAGGAAGTTAGCTGGGTTACCACCAGATAATTTGATGATATCCATAGTCGCCATTGCAAGACCAGCTCCGTTTACCATACAAGCAACGTTACCGTCTAGTTTTACGAAGTTAAGCCCTGCTTCACCAGCTTCAACATCCAAAGGATCTTCTTCTCTTGTATCTCTAAGTTCAGCTAAGTCTTTGTGACGGAACAATGAGTTACCATCTAAAGTTACTTTAGCATCTACCGCGATAATTTTGTTATCTGAAGTTTTCAAAACCGGGTTGATTTCGAAAAGAGATGCATCAATTCCTACGTAAGCATTGTAAAGAGATGAGATGAATTTTGTAAATTCTTTGAACGCATTTCCTTCAAGACCTAAATTGAAAGCAATTTTTCTAGCCTGGAAACCTTGAAGACCCAAAGTAGCATCGATTAATTCGTTGTGGATTAAGTGAGGCGTTACTTCTGCAACGTGCTCAATATCCATACCTCCTTCAGTAGAATATACGATTGTATTTTTACCTTCAGCTCTGTCTAAAAGAATAGAAACATAAAATTCTTTAGTTTCAGATTCTCCAGGATAATATACATCCTCAGCAACCAACACAGAATTTACCAATTTACCTTCAGCAGAAGTCTGAGGCGTAATCAATTGCATTCCTAGGATGTTTGTAGCGTTTTCTTTAAGTTTATCCATGTTTGGAGAGAACTTTACACCACCACCTTTACCACGACCACCTGCGTGAATTTGTGCTTTTACAACCCAAGCCTGAGCTCCTGTTTCAGCAGTTAATTTTTCAGCAGCAGCTACTGCTTCTTCAACAGTGTTTGCTACGTGACCACGTTGGATAGCTACTCCATACTTTGATAAAATCTCTTTTGATTGATACTCGTGAAGATTCATATTATTTTTATTATTTTATTTTAATATTTAAAGGTTGACAAATTTAATAAAAAGACACGGAAGTCCAAGTTTATTAGACTAAAAATTAAGATGATATTTCTTCTTTCATTTACTTTTTGCCTCAAATATTTCTATTCTTCAGTTAATTTTTCCGACTGCGAACCGATAAATGGAATTTTGGGAGCCAAGAAATATCCCGTCAAACTTGCAAAAAGTATCGGAACGAAATAGGTAAATCCGGTTAAAGTTCCCAAAATAATTGTTGTACTCATTGGCGTTCTTGTGACACAAGCATTAATTGCCGCCATACAGCTTACAATCGCTAAAGTGGTATCGACCGTTGGAAATAAATGATGAATAATCAATCCTAAAGTCGTTCCCACAAAAAACAACGGAATGATAAAACCACCTCTCCATCCTGAAGTTACAGTAATGGCAATGGCTAAAATTTTAAAAACTAAAATGATTATTAAAAAATTCAGCGTGTACTCTCCGTTAATTAATTCATTTATTTCATGATGCCCGAAATATCTTGTCAATGGAAAATAAAACGCAATAACTCCTAATAAAATTCCGCCCACCAAAGTCTTGATGTAAATAGGAAATTTTCTGTATTCGAAAGCTTTTTTGAAAAATTTAACGACAAAAATGAAAATCCAGCCAAATAAAGTTCCTACAATTCCAAAAGCTGTTGCGTACGCAAAATCGTAAACTCCGGTGTAATGATAAGCTTTCAAATCCCATGTCGCCCCAATTCCCAGATGAATAATCAACGCAAACATCAGATAACTGAAACAACTCGCCACCAAAGCCGGAATAATCGCTTTATAATATTCTACAGCGTGTTTATGATGCAGAATTTCAAGAGAAAATAAACTTCCTCCAAGTGGAGCTCCGAAAAGTGCTGTAAAACCCGAAGCCATTCCGGCAATACTTAAAGAACGCAATTCTTCTCCTTTCAGCCTAAAAAGTTTCCCCAAATAAGTTCCTGTAGAACCGGTAACCTGAACCAAAGGCGCTTCAGGACCTAAACTTCCTCCCGATGCCACACAAAATAGTGATGACAAAATCATGGAAGGATTATTCTTCGGGTCTAATTTCCCTTTATTAAAACGGATATTATTGACAATTAAATGGATTTCTCCCGGGTCGCCAATAAAATGAATGACCAAACCTGCCAAAAGACCAGAAATTGCCATCGTTGGAATCACCATCCAACCTTGGAATTGATGTAAAAACTCCGTGAAATGCTCAAGAACAATCCAGTATAATCCGGCGATAATTCCGCCCACTAAACCGGTGATTGCCCACATAAAAAAAGAACGACTGAATACGAAAGGATTAAACCTCATCGGCTGATCCAAAAGATTAAAAGTTCGTATTAAGCGACGTCTTCTGTTGATTTTCATTTTAATTTATTTTTAAAATTACCATCATCATTTGTTATAATATATCTTTTTGAAATACAGCATTTTTAAACCACTAAGGCTAATTAAAAAGTGAATATTTTTTAAGAATCAATGAAATTGACTTAAGCAATCCTCTTACTTTTTACTTTAGTAAATCTTAAAAAAACTGAATCGTTTGTATTCTTAAAAACTAAATAATCTTAATGTTTAAAATAAGAAATAGCCTAAAAAGGTTGTTGTTATTCAAATCTTAAAACGATAGGTTGTGTAAAATTTTGTACAATTGGTTTTTGATTATATAGCAAAGGTTTCTCTAAACCTCCGATTGCATAAAGGAATAATGCACTGATAATTCCAAATTCGGCCTTAGATGCTTCACTGTATTTTACTTTTTTGAATTTCCCGTCCACATCGATTATAAAAGTCAATTTACAACGATAAACTCCTTCATCAAGCTCTTCTACTAAATAAGTAGGAAAATTAAGCGTCAATTGTTTTTGTAACTCTTGAAGTTGTTGGAAGTTTTCAACCTCGGTAATATCAATAGATTTATTTTTTATTTCTTCCGAAGAAGTGATTCCGGTTTGAGTGTTTTTTTCGGCTTGTATTGCATTTGTTGTTTTAAACGAAAGACTTGAATCTATTTTTCCAACCACCCCTTCTTTGTCATAAATGCTTTGATACAGTTCTTTTAGGCTATTTAATTTTTCACCATAAAAGCTTTTATACTTTTGTCCATATAAAGCTGCATCCTTCTTGTAATCGTAATGTTTAACACTATCAGAAAAACGATTTTGAATATTTTTAATTTCTGTTAAAATCCCCCTATTCATTAATTTTCTCTTCTCCTGAGCATTTATTTTCGAAACACTAAAAAAAGAAATAATAAGGATTACAAAAAATAATATAGACCGCTGATTCATAGTGTGATTTTTCAGTAGACAATCTACACAAAATATCGCAGTTTTTACTTTTAGCTTCAATCGCATTGATTAAATTTTATTCTTCACAAAATAAAAAATCAGCATCAGCCAAGCTAAAATCATAAACAAACCTCCAAGTGGTGTAATCGGACCTAAAAATTTAAGATTCATTCCCAAATAATCCTGCAGACTTAAAAAATAAATGCTGAAAGAAAACAGCATCGTTCCGGCAATCATCAAAATAGAAATCCATTTTTGAGATGAAGTGTCAAATTTTAAAATATATCCTGCAATCAGCAAAAAGAAAGCAGCGTACATTTGATATCTTACACCTGTTTCAAAACTTTCCAGTCTTTCCACAGATAAAATTTTCTTTAAAGCATGCGCTCCGAAAGCACCTAAAATAACGGATAACATTCCATATGCGGCACCGAAGACTAAAGTAATTGTTTTCATTTTATAATTCTTCTAATTCTAGTTTTAAATATTTCTTTGTTTTATAATCCTGCCAGGTACCTGAGATTTTACTCCCTTGTAAATCGGCTTCTATCAAAGCTCTAAAAATCCACTGATTCGTTTCTTCACTATAGTAATCATTCTCAATAATCGACAGATGATTCCCATTCAATTTCCCGTTCCACTCGATTAGTTTTTTATTTTTATCGTACCAATATTTTGCAGAAAAAGAACCGTCTTCATATACTTTATCTATCAAAACAGTGATAGGATATTTACCATCGATTTTTCCTTTATACAGTTTATTATTAATGCTTGTTTTATCAACTTTTTCGGAATCTGACAATAAATTCTTTGCGTACGAATTCCAATACTTTTCCAAATCTTTATACTGAAATTCCACAACATGACTACCCAATTCATCCAACGCTCTCATCGCATGATTAGAACATCTTCCGGCAATAAATCTGATTTTATTTTTCGCAAAATAATATTCAATCCCATCTAAAGTAAAATCGGTAAAGCAGCCTTCATAAATAGCAATTTGGTCTAAAACTTCTTCCGAAGGTTTTTTTTCTGACTTTAATTCTGTGAGATAATCATTAATTTCTGTTTTAATCCTTTTCTTAATTAAATTCTCAACTGTTTTTATAGCATTAGGCTGAAATAAATCTTTAGCATTGATTAAATTCCCTGTTCTCAAATCAAAATTCTTCCAAATATCAAAACCTTCAGGATAAGCTCCAGAAGCTTCACCACTAATGGCAATACTCAAGATATTTTTCGGAGTTTCCAGTTTTTCCCAACTGTAAAAATATACGTAGTTGGAATACGAAGTTTTTCCTGCAGATACCAATTGAGAAGGTTTCCCTTCTGACCCGGGAATATATTCAAGCTGACTGACCTGCAAATAGGTATTTATTTTATTTTCAACCAAAGGTTTTTCAGCATAAGAAACTTTTGGAAAAGCAAAATCTTCAGACTTCGGTTGCAAATCAGTTATTTTTAAATTTTTCTGTTGCGAAAAACTTAAACCGGAAATTAACAGGAAAAATAGAATTTTCTTTTTCACTACAATGGACTTAAAAATGATGCAACCAATCTGCTAATCAATATCACAACTCCCAGAATAATAAACATTTTCCAAAACTTTTTAGAATTTCTAAGACCAGGATGATTAGATTGTTTAAGAAAGACTCCAAATACCATGAATAAAACAGCCAAAATAATCTGTATCATTATTTTTCTCTTAATCTGTTAAATTCATTAATAACTTCATGATGCGTAACCGTTTTATCTTTAAAATAGGTTACGAAATGTTGTTTTTCTTCTTCCGTTGCGCCCATTTGGTTTAAAATATTCAGCAAATGCATTTTCATATGACCTTTCTGAATTCCTGTTGTTACCAAAGAACGAAGTGCCCCAAAATTCTGAGCCAATCCTGAAACAGCCAAAATACTCATCAATTCCTGAGCAGAAGGCTTACCAAGAAGTGCCAAAGAGAATTTCACCAAAGGATGCAGATTCGTTAAACCGCCCACAACACCTACAGAAATAGGAAGGTCAATCCAGAATCTGAAAACTCCGTTATCAATTGTACAGTGCGTCAACGAAGAATATTTTCCGTCTTTTGCAGCATAAGCATGCGCACAAGCTTCGGTTGCTCTGAAATCATTTCCGGTTGCAATTACTACCGCATCTACGCCATTCATAATTCCTTTGTTGTGTGTGGTTGCACGGAAAGGTTCAATTTCAGCAATCGTAACCGCCTGTTTGAATTTTCTTGCAAATTCTTCGTTTGAAATTCCGCTATCATCTTTTAAATCTTCTATCTTACAAGAAACTTCGGCTCTAACCACACAATCCGGAGTGAAATTGGAAAGAATATTCATCACAATCTGCAAAGAATTTTTCTCTTCCTGTGTAAAATCTTCACTGATGACGATTTCCTGTTTTAATGTTTTCCCAAACTGCTCCAAACAAGAATTAATAAAGTTAGCTCCCATAGAATCTACCGTATCAAAACTTGCCTTCAATTGATAGTAATTGGGCATTTCGGAAGTCTTGTCAATCAATTTTATATCTAAAATTCCACCACCACGATTTCTCATGTTTGCTGTAATCGCTTCTGTTGCCTCAAACAGTTTTTTCTTTAAATTGAAATTAAAAAAATGCTGCAGTTTGTGAGATTCAACATCAATAATAAAATGCGTGTGTCCCAATTTTTCGGTGTTGATAATGGTTGTTTTAAAACCTCCTTTATCAATCCAAAATTTTGCTGCTTTTGAAGCTGCCGCAACAACCGAACTCTCTTCTACTGCCATTGGCAATGCGAATAATTTTCCGTTGATTAAAAAATTAGGCGCAATTCCGTAAGGCATATAAAAGTTGGAAATTGTGTTTTCAGAAAACTCGTCGTGAAGCTTCTGTAAATCTGCATTTTCGTTCCAATATTGATTGAGTATATTTTGATAATCCTGGTTTCCTTCGAGATATTCGTTAACTAGCCAGTCAATCTTTCCCTGTTTGGTTAATTTAGAAAAACCTTCTACCGGTTTATGATTCATATGGATACTATTTATTTTTTATATCGTTAATCGTAATTTTTACGATTTCACTCATAAATTTGATGACCGTAAATATACTAATTTTGCTTTGGAAATATGTGGATAAGTTTGCGTTAAAAAGCCTGACTTTTCTCAATTTTGGACTTAATTTTGCTAAAGAAAATAAATATCTCAATCACATTTAAATCTAAAATAAAATGAATTTTGACCGTGTAAAAGAAAAGCTGGAAATACTTGCAGATGCTGCAAAGTATGATGTTTCGTGCTCTTCAAGCGGTGGAAAAAGAAAAAACAATGGCGGTTTAGGTGACAGCTCAGCAAGTGGAATATGTCATACGTATACAGAAGACGGTCGTTGTGTTTCGCTTCTCAAAATTCTTTTGACCAATCATTGCATTTACGATTGCATTTATTGCGTTTCCCGAAAATCAAATGACATCAAACGTGCTGCTTTTACGGTGGAAGAAGTGGTCGATTTAACCATTAGTTTTTACCGCAGAAATTATATTGAAGGTTTATTTTTAAGTTCAGGAATTTTCAAAGATGCAGATACCACGATGGAACGTTTGGTGCGTGTTGCAAAAAAACTAAGAACCGAGCACAATTTCAACGGGTATATTCATTTGAAATCAATTCCCGGAGCGAGTGATGATTTGATGAATGAAGCAGCGCTGTATGCAGACCGACTTTCTGTCAATCTTGAAATTCCAACAGAATCTGGTTTGAAATTATTGGCTCCTGATAAAAATCGTGAAGATATGCTTCAGCCGATGCGGATTGTTCAAAAGGGAATTCAGCAATATAAAGATGAGAAAAAACTCATCAAAAGTGTTCCTAGATTTGCTCCAGCTGGACAATCTACTCAGATGATTGTGGGGGCTACCAATGAAAACGATTTACAAATCATTAAAGTTGCCGACCATTTTTACAAAAATTACGGAATGAAACGGGTTTATTATTCGGGTTACATTCCTGTGACAGTCGATAATCGTTTACCGGCAATTACGGCGGAAGTTCCTGTTTTACGAGAAAACCGCTTATATCAATCAGATTGGCTGATGCGTTTTTATGGTTTTAAAGCCGATGAAATTTTAGATTCTAATATTCCATTTCTTGATTTGGAAGTTGACCCAAAACTAAGTTGGGCATTGAGACATCTCGACCAATTTCCTGTTAATTTGCAAACTGCAGACTACAAAATGATTCTTAGAATCCCTGGAATTGGCGTAAAAACTGCACAGAAAATTGTGAGTGCAAGACGTTTTCAGGTTTTGAATATTGACCATATTAAAAAATTGGGAGCTGCGGTAAACAGAGCAAAGTATTTTATTGATTTTACTTATGGTAACCCTTTCTTGAAACATTTAACAGATTTGAATTTAAGAAAACTAATTATTGGTGGAAGTCAGTCGAAATTTCAGAATCAATTTTCACAGCAATTGACGCTTTTTTAAAAGCAAATTGCACAAATATTTTTCACAAACTACACAACCTTAAAATATGAGAACCAAGAAAGCATTCATCCATGATCAATTGCAGATTCAAAAAATTGACAGTGCAATTTCACAGTTCTCACAGCGTTTGATGTCAAATTCAAAATGGGTAAGATTGATTGATGGGTTAGTTGATAATATTGAACAAATAAGGAAAATTCAATTTAAAAAAATTCAAAATGATAAAATCGGTGAGTTATTTTTGGATGAAAATACAATTTATGAACACGATTATTGGCATAGTGGTTTTAAAGGAAATAATTCTTTCGGAGAATGGCTGGAATTCAGAGAAATTGAATATTTAATTTTCCCTAAAATAATTGATTCAAAAAATGTTATTCAAAATTTAGAAGAAATTCAATTAATTATAGAAAAAATTGGGCATTTTTCCATAGAACTAAATGAAGATAACCTAAAACTAATTTGTTATAAAGAGTAAACTCAAACTCCACAAATATTTTTCACAAATAACACAAATACTCAAACTCTAAAACCCTCCCACTCAAAAAATGACTACGCTCCTCTATGATGGCAGTTTCGATGGACTTTTCACAGCGATATTTGAAGTTTTCGAGTATCGATATAAAGATGTAGAAATTTTTAATAGAGAAAATTTTCAGCAAGAAAATATGTTTGCGGAAATTCAAGAAGTGATTACCCAAGAAGAAAAGTCGGAGCGAGTTTTAAATAAATTAGAGCAAAATATTGGCAAATCAGGAATTAATCAACTCCTAAAAGTTTTTTTATCGGAAGACCAAGAAATGGAAAATCTGATTTTATCTACTGTAAAACAATCAATCAAACATCCTGAAGAAAATATTCTGCAGAATTTTGTTGATTCTGATATGTTGAAAATCTCAAAAATTTGCAAATCTGTAAGCCGTGAAAGACATCGGATGACTGCTTTTGTACGGTTTGAAAAACTGCAGGATGATATTTATTTTGCGAAAATCGACCCTGATTTTAATGTTTTACCTTTAATTAGAAAACATTTTAAAGACCGATATGCAGACCAAAAATGGATGATTTATGATTTGAGAAGACATTACGGTTTGTTTTATGATTTAGAAAACTGTGAATTCTTTTATCCTGGTGAAAAATTAGATTTAAACCAATATCAGCAGAAATTTCACGAGGAAGAAAAGAAATATCAAACGCTTTGGCAAAGTTATTTTACGAAAACCAATATTAAAGAAAGGAAAAATACAAAACTCCACATTCAGCAGGTTCCGAAACGATATTGGAAATATTTGACAGAGAAATGGTAATTGCAATTAAGTTTTGGCTAAAACAAGAAGTCGGGCTAAAGCCCGACCCTATTGATATTTTATAAAATTTTATCGAAACAAATACTGTTTTCAATTCCTATATACTGACCGTAATTTGGAATCATTTCATAGCCACATTTTTTATATAGTGCGACAGCTTCAACCTGAAGTTTTCCTGTTTCCAAAACTGTTTTTTTGTATTCTAATTCTTTAGCCCAAACTTCGAGTTCTTTTAAAACGGAAACTGCAAGACCTTTTCCGCGATAATCAGGAAGTTTAAACATTCTTTTTACCTCCATAGAATCTTCATCAAGCGCTTTAATAGCGCCACAAGAAACCGCTTCATCGTTTTCAAATACCACCACACAATTTTTCAGCATGTCGATTTTATTAAACTGATCATAAAAAGCATGATCTTCGCCATCCATAAAAGCTAAATAGACATCCAGCTTTTTTACAAGATTTTGAAATTCGGGATTCTCGGAAGTTGTTCTGAGGATTTGCATTTATTCGTATTAAAATTTTTCTCGCAGATTTAGCAAATTTCGCTGATCATAAAGCCAGCTCAATCTGTTTAGTCTGCGAGAGATTTCATTTAAAAATTGACAACAAACTTTCTATCATTAATCAACTCAGCAATGGCCAACATATCTTTTCCAATCAATCGGTCGTCTTCCAATTTTGCTACTTTTGAACGTAGAATAGAGAAGTTTTCTTCAATAATTTGAGAGCACTTTGCTGGTCTTCTGAATTCTAAACCTTGTGCTGCAAACATTAATTCAACGGCTAAAATATTTACTAAATTCCCAAGAACCTGATTAAATTTTCTACCAGAAATACTTCCCATCGAAACATGATCTTCCTGACCCAAGCTTGTAGGAATAGAATCTGCCGAAGCCGGAAAACAAAGCGTTTTATTTTCAGTTACCAAAGCTGCAGAAGTATATTGCGGGATCATAAACCCTGAATTTAATCCTGAGCTTTCTGTTAATAATCTTGGTAAACCGTATTTTCCTTCTAATAATAAATAAGATCTTCTGTCTGAAATATTTCCTAATTCAGCCACCGCCAAAGTTGCGTAATCTAAAGGCATCGCCATCAATTGTCCATGGAAATTACCTCCCGAAATAGATTCTTCAGCACTCAATACAATTGGATTGTCTGTCACTGAATTAAGCTCAGTTTCTGCCATCATTTTAAGATGTTCGAAAGCATTTCTACTTGCACCATGCACCTGCGGAACACATCTCATCGAATAAGGATCCTGTACTCTTTCGCACTCTTCATGAGCTTTTAAATTTTCAGAATTCTTTAAAAATTTCACCATTCTTGCGGCTACTTTTTTGCTTCCTTCAAATGGTCTGATGTCGTGAAGCTCTTTTTTAAACGGGCTTGCAGAACCTCTGTACGCCTCAAGACTCATTGCAGCAGTCATATCTGCTAAGTCTAATAAATATTCAAACTTTTCTAAACCTTTTATCGCGTGAGCCAGAATAAACTGAGTTCCGTTGATCAATCCTAAGCCTTCTTTTGGTCCTAAAACCAAAGGCTCAATATTATTTTTCTCTAAAATTTCAGCCGTTTCAAAGATTTCGTTTCCTACCCAAACTTGCCCAAGTCCTAGAAGAGGTAAAACCAAATGAGAAAGAGGCGCCAAATCTCCTGAAGCACCTACAGAACCTTGCTCTGGAACTACAGGAATAATATCTTTTTCAAGCATTAAAATAAATCTTTCGATTACTTCCAAAGAAACTCCCGAAAAACCTTTAGACAAAGCATGAACCTTCGCAATCATCATGATTTTTGAAAATTCTTTATCAATAGGTTTCCCAACGCCTACTGCGTGAGAAATAATTAAATTGTACTGAAGTTGCGCTGTTTCTTCCTCAGAAATTTTCACATCACAAAGTGGTCCAAAACCTGTATTGATGCCATAAACCGTTCTGTCTGATTCTACAATCTGTTTTACATTATTCTGAGATTTTATAATCTGTTCTTTCGCCGCATCATTCAACTGCGCTTTATTGGGGTCTTTACAGATTTCTAAAACATCATGGAAACTGAAAGTATCTATACCGTAAATCATTTTTAAAAAATTTGCCTAAAAGTACACATTTTGAATCATACATAAAAAGTCATCTTTCAAGGAATTTTTTTTTCAGAAACAGACAATTATTTTCTTATTTTTATCGCCATTTTAAAACTAATCTATATGAAATTTAAAGCTCTATTATTGGCACTTTCGCTGACAAGTGCATTCTCATTTGCCCAAGACAAGGTGAAGTATTCTAAGGAAGACATCAAAAAAATGGAAACGTATCTTTTCAATGAAGGATTCAATATCCCATCACCAAAGAAAATATCTACCATTATTATGAAAGATGGCACGATAAACAAAGGATACTGCAGCAAAGTAGACTCTAAAAAAGGACAGATTTACGAAATTGCCATTAAAGACAGCGCAACAAAAAAGCAAATGACTTTTAATGCAGAAAATGTAAGTGAAATGTACATCTATCCAAGTAATGCTGAGAAGATTGCAAAAGTTGGAAAATATTTTGGAAATATCAGAAATTTTGGAACCAAAAAATTGACCAAAAATACAACCGGCGAAAATATTCACTTTGTCAATCAAACTGTTTCTTTAAAGAATAAAAAAGAAGATAAAGAATTTTTGATGCAACTTATTAACCCTGAATTTAGCGATATCATCTCTGTTTATCATGATCCGAGAGCTAAAGAAACTGGAGGTGTTTCTTTTGGTGGACCTCAATTAGGAGGTGGCGTTATCAAATCTTTTTACGTAAAAAAAGGGGATAAAGTAATGTGGCTTCACAAAGATGATTTTGAAGACAACTATGATTTCCTATTTGGTGACAATGCAGAATTCATGAAAAAGTATCCTAAAAAATCAGCAGAATGGGATTATTTTAGCTTTTTGGTAAGTAAATATACCGAAATGACAAACGGATAAAATTATTGAACTATAAATCTGAAGCTGTAGAATTTTCTGCAGCTTTTTTTGTTGTTTTAAATATATTGAGAATGCTTATTTTTGTCTTATGAATCCTTCTTTAGAATTACAGCTTAAAACTTTACCTTCAGAACCCGGTGTTTATCGATATTATGATAAAAACGAAAATCTGCTGTATGTGGGAAAAGCAAAAAATCTAAAGAAAAGGGTACTTTCTTATTTCAACAAAACCCTTTCTGGATACCGCACCAGAATAATGGTCGGAAAAATAAACCGTCTGGAAACTACAATAGTCAACAGCGAATATGACGCTCTTTTATTAGAAAATAATCTGATTAAGGAACATCAGCCTTTCTACAATGTGATGTTGAAAGACGACAAAACCTACCCCTGGATTTGTATAAAAAATGAAGATTTTCCTAGAATTTTCCTTACAAGAAATAAAATAAAAGACGGTTCTGAATATTTCGGGCCTTACGCAAAAGTACGTCCGGCAAAGATTTTATTAGATACCATTAAGCATATTTATAAACTTCGTACCTGTAATTTAAATTTATCTCCAAAAAAAATTGAGGAAGGAAAATACAAAGTTTGTCTCGAATTTCATATTAAAAACTGTGAAGGACCTTGCGAAGATTTGGAAAGCAAGGAAGATTATGACGAAAAAATTGATGCTATTCGTGGAATTGTAAAAGGTGATTTCCGAAGAGCAAAAGAATATCTCATCAATCAAATGACGAAATATGCATCTAATCTTCAGTTTGAAAATGCTCAGATAATTAAAGAAAGACTGGATATTTTAGAAGACTATCAGGTAAAACATACGGTCGTAAATCCGGATATTGATGATGTAGATGTTTTCGGAATGACGAGTGATGAAACGGCGGCATACGTTAACTATTTTAAAATCAGAAACGGAAATATCATACAGAGTTTTACGACCGAAATCAAAAAAATGCTTGAAGAAACCGATGAAGAAATCATGGAAGAAGCATTGATTGAAATTCGTCAGAAATTTGATTCTGATTCTAAAGAAGTTTTGCTTCCATTTCACTTAAGTGTTGAAATTCCAAATGTAAAGCTGATTGTTCCAAAAGTAGGTGACAAGAAAAGAATTGTGGAGCTTTCAGAGAAAAATGCCAAAGAATACAGAATTGAAAAACTAAAACAGGTACAGATTGTAGACCCAGAAAGACATTCTAACAGAATTATGGCGGAGATGCAGAAATTACTAAGAATGCCTGTTGAACCTAGACATATTGAAGGTTTTGACAACTCAAACATTCAGGGAACAAATCCTGTTTCGGCGTGTGTTGTTTTTAAAAATGGAAAACCTAGTAAAGCTGACTACAGGATTTTTCATCCAAAAACAGTTGTTGGCCCCGATGATTTTAAAACAATGGAAGAAGTAATTTTCAGACGTTATAAAAGAATGCTGGAGGAAGGCGAAAGTTTACCCCAGTTAATTTTGATTGACGGTGGAAAAGGACAGCTTTCTTCTGCAGTAAAAAGTTTAAAACTACTTGGTCTTTACGGAAAAATTACCATTGTAGGAATTGCCAAAAGGCTGGAAGAAATTTTCTTTCCCGAAGACCCTATTCCCTTATACCTTGATAAAAAATCTGAAACTCTTAAAATTTTACAGCAGGTACGTGACGAAGCGCATCGTTTTGGGGTAAAACATCACAGAGCAAGACGTACCAATTCTACTATAAAATCTGAGCTTGAAGAAATTCCGGGGGTTGGTGAAAAAACAATTGAACTTCTTTTATCAAAATTAAAATCAGTAAAAAGAATCAAAGAATCTAACCTTGAAACTTTAGAAGAAATTTTAGGAAAATCTAAAGCGAAAGTAATTTGGGAATTTTTTAATTGTAACTAATTAGAATTAAAAAAAATATTATATTTGTTTGATAAAAATTAATTATGAAAAAATCACTTGTACTTTCCTTTTTTTGTTCTATTAATATTTTTCATTCACAAATTGCAAGCCTAGAAGCAGGTGTACGTCCTGGTGTGGCACTAGAAGCAAATACTTTTACAGGAGTAAAAGAAGAGACTTTAGATTATAATGCAATTGAAGGCTCTCCTTTTCTTACAAAAGATTTTGTAATAGCTAAATCTACTTGCTGTAATGAATCTTCTCTCATGAGGTACGATATTTATACTGACGAAATCCAGTATCAGAAAGATAATATAAATTATACTTTATTAAAACAAGAGCCCTATTCTAAAATTATTTTTGAAAACCCTATTAATAAAACTCTTGTTTTAGCTGATGTAAATAATGACAATAAGCCTGGTTATTATTTTCTACTTGTAGATGGGAAAAACTCTCTTCTTAAAAAACAATCTATTAAAGTCGAATCTTTTTCAGATTCTAAAAAAAATTCTTTTGGTAAAAAGGATAAAATAATTAGTTTCAAAGAAAATGAACCGACATATTATGTGAAAACTGAAAAAGGAAATTATAAACTTTTAAAAGGGAAAAAAGAAATATTAGAATTATATCCTGAAAAAAACAGCGAACTCAATTCTTTTTTCGACAGTAATAAAATAAAATTCAACAGAGAAGAAAGTTTGGTTAAATTAATATTATTTCTTAATCAATAATTAAATCTCTATTTAAATTTTACTCACTATTATATCGGATAAATTTGATTTTTATTTTCGTAATTTTATTTCATTGCTAAATTAAAAACACACTGAATAATCTGTATTTTGAAACAAGCTCAAAATAAATTACTCAATCATCATTTAACTATTATTAATTATATGTATATCCGTAATTAATCAATTTACTGACTACTACCCTATAATTCAACAAGATACGTTGTTTATTTTTTAAGATTTCACCCTGAAATCAAACGAAAATATCTTAAATTACACCTTAATGAACTCATTTCACAGATTAAATCAGACATATATTGCAATAAAATCGTCGATAACCTTGTAATAATAGGTGTTACAGGCGTATGACTGAAAACGGACATTCATAATTAATTATGACTGAATCTGTTTTCAATCTAATAGTCAAAGATAGTTGGTAAAATTATTTGTAATGCCGATTATTACGAATGATACAGAAAGTTTATTGAACTTTGTTTCTATAAACTTTTTTTATGCCTGAAAATTCAAAAAAAGTCGTTGTTAGAGTGGCAAAAGACTGGAAGAAATTTTCTTTCCCGAAGACCCTATTCCTTTATACCTTGATAAAAAATCTGAAACTCTTAAAATTTTACAGCAAGTGCGTGATGAAGCGCACCGCTTTGGGGGAAAACATCACAGAGCAAGACGCACCAATTCTACCATAAAATCTGAGCTGGAGGAAATTCCGGGGGTTGGTGAAAAAACAATTGAGTTGCTTTTATCTAAATTAAAATCAGTAAAAAGAATCAAAGAAGCTAACCTTGAAACGTTAGAAGAAATTTTAGGAAAATCTAAAGCGAAAGTGATTTGGGAATTTTTTAATGCTAAATAGAATAAAAAATCTCTTATCGATATGATAAGAGATTTTCATTTTATTATTGTTTAAAAGGAAATTAAACCCCTCCCATTACATACATATTTTCCATGGTAGGAACTGTACTTCCGCCTTCTTTTTCCAAAGTAATAGCAAAAGCTTCTGCCTTTGGAATGGTTGACAAAGCTATTTTAGCATCTTTTTCGTCGGTGTACATTCCTGCACTTACAGGTTTTCCATCTGCAATTGCCCAAAGCTGATATTGCATTCCTTCCGGAGCTTTTGGTAGACTATTTGCCGTTAAATAAACATCTTTGGACGTTTTGTCCCAATAGACTACTGCGTTGGATTCAGGATGTTTTTCAACTCCTGCCAAAACAATTTTAAGCATATTTGGGTTTGAAGTAATCTTCAGTTTTTGCTCAAGATTCTGCATCGCAAGATTTTGAGACTGCTTATCAGATTTTAAATCTGCCAGTTCTTTTTTAATATCACTTTGGCTATTCATCCAATACAAATTGCCTCCGATACTTACTAGAAATAAAACAGACGCTGCGACTGCAAAGTTTTTCCAGTTGTTATTCTTTTCTACTTTTATTTCCTGCGTTGCCTGTTGAGATTCTGTTTTAGGCTCAACATTATGGATTGGAATTATTGGTTTTTCATCGACAACTTTTTGTTCAAGTTGAATTTTATCCCAGATTTTTGATTTTAAATCGTTGGGTGGTGTCACCGCCTGCGCCGTTGCAAGCAATTCAAAAGTTTGCTGCGCTTCTTCATAAGCGGCTTTCACTTCTGCATTATTCTTCATCACACACTCCAAAATACCTGCTTCCTCGGGAGAAGCAAGACCTAGAATGTACGATTCTAGAATTCCGGATGATATGTATTCTTTACTATCCAATTTATTGATAATCTTTTAACAAGTCTTTTAATTTAATCAATGCATTTCGCATTTTTGTCTTAACAGTACCTAAAGGCATATTCAGTTTTTCTGATATTTCACTCTGCGTAAACCCTTGATAGTAGGCAAGATCAATGAGTTCTTGCTTATCAGATTCCAAACTTTCGAGCACTTTATTAAACCCAATAAAATCTGAATTATTGGTAGTTGAAAGTTCCGCATTCTCATATACGAAATCTGGTAAAGGTTGGTTTTTAAGTTGGTTTTGGAAACTTTTAGATTTAAGATAATCAATGGCCGTATTTCTGGCGATATTAATCATCCAAGTATAAAATCTTCCTTTCGCAGCATCATATTGATGAATAGAATTCCAGATTTTCACAAAAACATCCTGAATAATTTCTTCTGTATATTCTTTAGACTGAACAATTCTGAGGATTACACCATATAATGCACCCGAATAGTTATCATACAAGTGATGAAAACCAGATTCATTTTGCTGTCTCAACAAAACGATAAGTTCGTCTTCAGAATATTTTGTTTTAATAGTGATTTTATTTCATTCCAAATGTAATGAAATAAAGTAAACAATGAGAAAAAACTTTTAAAAATTACATACCACACAGAATTGATTAAAAAATAATCAATTACAGTTAATTTTTGTTAAAATTAAAATTCTTAAATCTAAAACAATTTGATCTTCGTAGATGATGATAACAAACAAAAATACTTACTCAATAATAATTAAAAAAAATTAAGGAAATGAACACAAGATCAAAAATCGCAGTATTCGGAATGGTGGCTTTATCATTCGCATTCAGTGGAAATGCAGCTGCACAGCAAATGAAAGAAAAAACAGTAATGGTAGGTGGTGCAGCAATGTATCCTTCGAAAAACATTATTGAAAATGCAGTAAATTCTAAAGATCATAAAACTTTGGTTGCCGCAGTAAAAGCAGCTGGTTTAGTAGAAACATTGCAAAGTAAAGGTCCGTTTACCGTTTTCGCTCCTACCGATGCTGCATTCGCAAAATTACCTAAAGGAACAGTAGAGAATCTGGTAAAACCTGAGAATAAGGCAATGCTTACAAAGATTTTAACGTACCACGTTTTACCTGGAAAGTACAGTGCTAAACAAGTTTGGGCAGCCGTGAAAGCAGGAAATGGTAAAGCAATGATGAAAACAGTACAAGGAGAACAATTAACTTTCTGGACGAAAGGAAAAGATTTATATGTAACCGATGCAAAAGGTAACAAAGCAAAAGTTACCATTGCAGACGTGAATCAATCAAATGGTGTAATACATGTAATTGACACGGTATTGATGCCTTAATTTTAGTTTTTTATGGTTTATTTTAAGGAAGCCTTACCTGAAATTTTCGGGTAAGGCTTTTTATTTTTTGTGGAAAAGTTTTTTAATTATTTTACAGGAGCAAACACTTCTTTAGAATACTCATCATTACTTCTTGGAATTTCAATCACTAAATTTCCATTTTCATAATAACCTGTGGTAGATTCACCTGAACTAAGTTTAACTCTGAAAACGTCTTTTTTAGTCGTTTCCTTGAAAGTAGCAAAAGGAACAGAGCTGTTTCCGTCTACTAGAATAAACTGAGCAGCATCAATCTGAATTTTCTGAAGGTTTAATTTTCCATTACTGTATTTTACAGCTCTTAAAGTTTGAGGCTTTTGTTCGTTTACTTGAGGTATTTGCGGCACAGCTTCTATAACTTTAATTTCTTTTTTATACTCTGTATTTTCAATAGGGCTAGCAACCGGAATCCTCGCAAAAGTTTCAGATAAAGCATCTTTAAAGCCTTCTTCGTATTCTTTAATAGACGTAATTCCTTTTTGTGAAGAAATAACTTTATTATTACAATCTTTAAATTCTAAAATAATTTTGTTTCTAAGAAAGTTACTATCGTTAATAACGTCAGCGTTTAAGACACTACAAGGATTCACATTGGCTTCTTCCGGCCATTGCCCTCTGTTTTCAGAAATCACAACATATTTCTTAGCTTTCATATTTTTAGTTAGAAATGCACTAAGCCCATAATTATTCTTTTTAAAACCTTCAAACGAACTTGGAACTACTACATATTTATAATCTGATACTTTCTGTGCATACGATAGCATGACACAAAAAGATGATATTATAATCGATAACTTTTTCATAAAATTTATTTAAACCTAAAATTAGTCATTTCTAAATTCTCCCATATCTAGTTTTAATGAGAAGAAATTAGAATAAAAATTAGAACCTCCGATTCCAGAATTACTGATCGCATAGTCAAGCGTTAAACCTCTGTAACGGATTCCAATACCTGCACTTGGCTGAAAAGAAACTTTTCGCTGAAGATCTTCAATATCTGTAATCGACTGAAATCTGTTGACTCCCAATCTCACAAAAATCATTTTCTGATATCCTAATTCAGCTCCGGCATATGGTGTGATACTTGCAAAATCTGTTGAAAGAAGAGCCGCCGTTTTAGCAAAATCTACATTAATTCCGGCTTCTGGTAAAACATACAAACTGCTGTTTATATTGAATAATTTACTTGCTCCTGCATTTAGCTTCGGCATTGTTAATTCCATTTTATCGGTTGGAGCAGGGTTAAATTCTTCACCATTGACAATGGTAGACAATTCTTTTTGATTTACACTCCAGAAGTTGACTGTTGTGGTAGCGTCACGAAGAACACCACCGAATTTCCAGCCATTATCAGCTTTATAAATAGCTCCAACATCAAAACCAAAACCATATCCGCTTGCAAATTTTCCTACATTTCTGTAAACAATTTTAGCATTTACACCGACATCCAATTTCGGATTTCCACCAGGATTGAATGCGTAAGAAATAATTCCTGCATAATCTGATTGTGAGAATTTAGTAATTTTATCATAATCGATATTTCCTTCCGTATCGATTAGCTGAGTTGTATTTAAAATATTATCAACTCCTAAACGAACTACAGAAACTCCGAAAACACCTGTTTCTAAAACTTTTGCGTAAGCCAAATAATCATATTTAGCGATAGATTCAAAATATTCTGCGTGCATTGCCGCCCCTTGCCAATCTCGGGTAATACCGTTTAAACCTGCGGGATTCCACATCGGTGAATATACATCATCCTGACTAGTCATCACAGCACCACCCATACCGATTCCTCGGGCGCCGGCTCCTATATTTAAAAATTCGTTGGAATATTTTCTGATAATCTGAGATTGAGAAAACCCAAATAAAAGGGAAAATACTAATAATAGATATTTTTTCATCATGTAGAAATGGATACTTAGTTAATGTTTTTTTGTTTTCTAGTTTTTATCAGTGCGTTTACCACAATAGCCAAAATCATAACCAAAGATGCAACATAAAATACTGGGCTCATGTGTTCTGATTCTCCAAAGATAAAAAAAGCTAGTATAATTCCGTAAACTGGTTCTAAATTAACTGTTAAAATTAAAGTGAAAGGCGAAATATATTTCATCAGCTTCACAGATTCAAACATAGGATACGCTGTAAATACACTTGCCAATAAGCCTATTAACGCAAGATCTCTATAATTTATTTCCTTCATCTGCATCATTTGTCCCGTCACGAGGTAAAATAACATCAAAATAAACCATCCTGAGAAAATTTCGTAAAAAATAATATTTCCAGAACTGGTTTTACCGAAAAGTTTCCCATTAAAAACTGAAAATACGGTTCCGAAAATAGCGCACAGAACGCCATAAAAAATTCCTTCTTTATATTGAAATTCTGTTTTGAAAATAAGCAAGATGCAGGCTACAATCACCGTTCCCATTACCACTTCTGAAATATCAATTTTCCTTTTAAAAACAATAGGCTCCAAAACCGAAGCAAACAAAGTAGATAACGAGAGACAACTTAAAGCAATAGAAACATTAGAAACTTTTATCGAATAAAAAAAGCAATACCAGTGCAGCGCCATAAAAAAACCAACTCCTGATAATTGAAAGAATAGTTTTTTTGAAACTTTAATGCTTTCTTTTTTATAAATCCTTATAAATGCATAAAGAAATATGGCAGCAAATAGCATTCTGTAGAAAACAAGAATATGGGCATTGGCGGTAATCAGCTTTCCTAAAATTGCTGTAAAACCCCATAAAAAAACGATTAAATGTAATCTGAAAAGTGCTAATTTCTGCATGGTAATGTCTAACCTAATTAAATTGTTGAATTTGTTTTTTTAAGATACTTTTTTAATGGATTTGGATTTCATTTTGCCTTTTCAGGGCATTCAAAAGTTTATGCTCAAAATCTAGAATAATATTTTTTGACCAAAACTCTCCATAAAACGGAATATTAGACTTCACTTTATAATCACAAACCAAAGTAAGCTCAGTTGTATTTTCATCTAAACTTCTCAATTTGTATGTGATATTATCGAAAATTAAATTCTTATTTCTTAGAATATGATTGAAAGTCTGACTGCTTTTGAGGTTAGATTTTTCAACATTTATTTTAAAACTCAATTCTTCCAGATGCTTTGACTCTACAACACTTTCATTCAAAATAATTCCATTACTGAAATATCCTAATCTTGTATTTGATTGTTGATCATATTCAGATTTAATAGGATTTGGAAATCCAAAATAATTAAATGTAGACTTTTCTACATAATGTGTAAGATCAGGAACAGAAAATAAATGATTCCAAATTTTTTCTTTTGGAGCATTAATTATATTTTTTTGAGAAACGGTAAGCTGAGATTCTTTTTTAACGATATGCTTTTCAATATTTCCCAACAGTATAGGCAACACTAAAATCAGTAAGCTATTTTTGTTAAGTTTATTTGAAAAATTTGAATCATCTGCATTCAAAAGGTGCCTGAAAATGAAACTAAGTATCACCGAAAAAAATACGTATGGTGGAAACAGAAGAATAAAACATCCCAAATCTTCCAGCCTTGTGATAAATGCAATAAATAGAAATAATGTAACACTTAATAATGGAAAGAATACAGATTTTAATCTACTTTCCATAAAAGCCTTTTTATCAAACAAAAACGGAATATATCCCATCACGAATGGTACAAGAATAATGTACGTCCATGAATTAATATCAAGAATACCAAATTCAACTAAAATTCTAAAAATTAGTGCATAAAAAGTTGAAAAAATAATTCCGAAATAGCTCTTCATTATAGGTTTGTCACTTATTTAATGTTTTTAATATAAACATACAAATTTACAAATAGCTTTTCATTAAATTTAAAAAAATATCAGATTACGATTATTATTTCTAATGATAATTCTAAGCTGCTGATTCAGTCAAAAAATTTAAGCCGTTAATTAGCTTATTAATGAAATTCTAAACAATAAACATAAAATAGAAAGGTATAAAATCTAAAAACCCTGAAAACTTATGCAACTTTCAGGGCCTTCAAATAATAAACTATTAAAAAAATAAACTAGGAATTGAGTATTTATATAGAAACTTTCATTTCTACTACTCTATTGTAAAGTTAGCAAAATATGCACCAAAAAAAACAGCTTATTTGTTAAAAAATTCATAATTTTCTAATAATCAATCGATTAAAACAAAATAAACATATTTTATTACTTTTTTTAAAAATAGTATCTTTAGCCAGATTAAAATATAAATTTCATGGATATTGAATTTAACAAAAGAGAAGATCAAAATAAATTAAAATTATCTGAAATAAACCGTTTGCTGACCGAAATAAAAAAAGGAGGCGGTGAAAAAAAACTTCAGAAACTTCGTGACGAAGGGAAAATGACAGCCAGAGAAAGAATAGAATATCTTCTTGATAAAAATTCAGATTCCATAGAAATTGGTGCTTTTGCAGGCTACGAAATGTATGAGGAACATGGTGGCTGCCCAAGTGGTGGTGTTGTCGTGGTAATGGGTTA